>JBDKFE010000001.1:0-48943 GCA_039798885.1 Pseudomonadota bacterium
TTTCTTGTCGGCGGTGGCCTTTCCGCGGGGCTAGGCTTTGCCCGCCCCATCGCCTTTCGATAGGCTGGCAGGAATTGGGTGGGGGGCGACAGGGTGGATCAGGGGCAGCACAGACCAAGGCGGTTTCCACCGCCGGAGGTCCCGCCGCGCCGCCCCGCGCGGTTTGCCCGGACACCGCCTGCGGTGTTTCCTGTGATCCTTGGCCTGTTCGGGCTGGGCCTTCTGCTGCGGCGGGGGCTCGCGGCGGCGGGGCTGCCGGTCGGGCTGGCCGAGGTCCTGTTGGGCGCGGTGTCGATGCTCTGGGCTATTGCGGTCTTTGCCTATCTGGCGAAGATGGCACGGCGGGTTTCGGTGATCTTCGACGATCTGTGCGTCCTGCCCGGGCGGGCGGGTTTGGCGGCGGCGAGCATGGGGGCGATGGCGCTGGCGGCGGTGCTGGCCCCTTATGGGACGGGGTTGGCGCGGGCGGTATTGGTGGCTGCGCTGGCGGCGCATCTTGGCTTGATGCTCGCGGTTCTGCGGGTTCTGGCCGGGCTGCCAAGGCAAGCGCGCGAGGTGACGCCTGCCTTCCATCTGACCTTTGTCGGTTTCATCGTGGGTGGACTTGCCGCGCCTGCCGTGGGCTGGGACGGGGTTGCGGTCGCGCTGCTGTGGCTGACCGTGCCAGTCGCGGCGGTGATCTGGGGGATCAGCGCGGTGCAACTGGTGCGGCGCATCCCGCCTGCGCCCCTGCGGCCGCTGCTGGCGATCCATCTTGCCCCGGCAAGCCTGTTCGCGCTGGTCTCTGCCGGGATTGGGATGGAGGGCGCGGCGCTTGCCTTCGCGGGGCTGGGGGGCGTGATCCTCTTGGCCCTGATCGGCGCGTCGCGCTGGATCGGGGAAAGCGGCTTTTCGGCGCTGTGGGGAAGTTTCACCTTTCCGCTGGCGGCCTATGCGTCGGCCCTGTTCGTGGTGGGGTTCCCGTTGGGGGGGATGCTGTTGCTGGTCGTGGCGCTGGGGCTGGTGCCATGGATTGCGTGGCGGGTGATCACGCTTTGGGGCAGCGGGCGGCTGGCGGCGGTGACGAACGCGGCAGAGGCCTGAGGGCACCGTCTGACGCAGTGCGGCGCGGCAGGTTGTGGCGCGCATCCCGGCCGTAGGTCGTTGCCTGCGTCAGGTTGCGCTTTCGATCAGCCCCACCCAAGCGCGGGCGATGGCAAGCCCGTGCGCATCTGCGGCCGTCCCTTGCACCGGGGCACGTTCGGGGTGGTGGGTGCCAAGCCAGTCGGGATTCATGCGGGTGACGGCGTCGGGGAAGATGCGGTTCCAGTCAGACACGACGGCGCGCGAGGCTTCGAAATGGAACTGCATCGCATAGGTGGCGCGATGGGTGCGGAAGCACTGGTTCTGCGCGACCGATGATCCCGCAAGCCGGGTGGTCCCCGGCGGCAGGGTGAAGGTGTCGGAATGCCATTGAAAGATGGGAAAGGTGGCGGGCAAGTGCGACAGCACCGGGTCGGCGCGGCCTTCGTCGGTCAGCGTCACGTCGCACCAGCCGAATTCCCGCGCTGTGCCAAGGCGGTTTTCCGCACCAAGGCCCCGGGCCAGAAGCTGCGAGCCAAGGCAGATGCCAAGCACGGCCTTGCCCGATTCCCCGGTCTGGCGCATCAGGTCGGCCAGCGCGGGCAGATAGGGGTGGGTATGGTCATCGCGCGCCGACTGTTCGCCACCAAAGACGATGAGGCCGTCGAAGCTGTCCGGATCGGGCAGGCGGCTGTCGGACCACGGTTTGTAAAGGTCGATCTTTGCCGCCCGTTCATGCAGCGCAACGCCCACCTGTCCGTGATGGGTGACGCGGGTGTTTTCGACGATGGCGACACGCATGGATCGGGCTCCGTTCCGGGTGGGGCGAAAGATGCATGGGGGGCGGGCGGGTGCAAGGGGCTGCGTCCCGATTTACGCTTGCATCGCTGCACGTCGCGTGAAAAGGGGAACCGCCAAACGGACAATCCCACGGAGACGGTGATGGAGATTCGCGAGGCCCTTACCTTTGATGATGTCCTTCTGGTTCCGGCCGCGTCCAGCGTGCTGCCGAGCGAGGCCGACACATCCACCTTCGTGACCAAGTCGATCCGGATGAACATCCCGCTTTTGTCCAGCGCGATGGATACGGTGACCGAGGCGCGCATGGCCATCGCCATGGCGCAGGCAGGCGGGATCGGGGTGATCCACCGCAATCTGGATATCGAAGCGCAGGCCACCGAAGTGCGGCGGGTGAAGCGGTTCGAAAGCGGTGTGGTCTACAAGCCCATCACGCTGCGCCCAGAGCAGACGCTGGCGGATGCGAAGGTGCTGATGGAACGCTACAACATCACGGGCTTTCCTGTGGTGGACGCGCAGGGCCGCGTGCTGGGCATCGTGACCAACCGCGACATGCGCTTTGCGAGCGATGACAAGACACCCGTATCGGTGATGATGACATCCGAGAACCTTGCCCTGCTGAAGGAACCCGTGGACCGCGAGCAGGCGATCAGCCTGATGAAGGCGCGGCGGATCGAGAAGCTTTTGGTGACGGATGGCACTGGCAAGCTGACGGGTCTTCTGACGCTGAAGGATACCGAAAAGGCCGTGCTGAACCCGCAGGCCTGCAAGGACGAATTGGGGCGGCTGCGCGTGGCTGCGGCCTCGACCGTGGGGGATGCGGGGTATGAGCGGAGCCAAGCGCTGATTGATGCGGGGGTGGACATGGTGGTGATCGACACCGCGCATGGCCATTCCGAAGGCGTGGCCAAGGCGGTGGAGCGGATCAAAAAGCTGTCCAACACCGTGCAGGTCGTGGCTGGCAACGTGGCGACGGGCGAGGCGACGCGCGCCCTGATCGGGGCGGGCGCGGATGCGGTCAAGGTGGGCATCGGGCCGGGGTCCATCTGCACCACGCGGATCGTGGCGGGCGTGGGCGTGCCGCAGTTGACGGCGATCATGGATGCCGGCCGCGCGGCGGGGGATATCCCCGTCATCGCGGATGGCGGCATCAAGTATTCCGGCGATTTCGCCAAGGCCATCGCGGCGGGCGCGTCCTGCGCCATGGTGGGGTCTGCCATTGCCGGCACGGATGAAAGCCCCGGCGAGGTGATCCTGTGGCAGGGGCGCAGCTTCAAGGCCTATCGCGGCATGGGCAGCCTTGGCGCCATGGCGCGGGGATCGGCGGACCGCTACTTCCAGAAGGACGCCGCGTCCGACAAGCTGGTGCCCGAAGGGATCGAGGGGCAGGTGCCCTATAAGGGATCGGCGGCGGCGGTCATCCACCAGATGGTGGGCGGCCTGCGCGCGGCGATGGGATACACCGGCAATGCCACGGTGGCCGAAATGCGGACGCGCTGCCAATTCGTGCGGATCACCGGGGCGGGGCTGAAGGAATCCCATGTCCATGACGTGCAGATTACGCGGGAAAGCCCGAACTATCGCATCGGATAAGGCGGACATGTTCGCAGAGGGCTGAAGACCTTTTCGGGGGAATGTGCAGGGGGCGCAGGGATGGCGCGGCGGGTTCTGGTGACGGGGGCAGGGGCGCCGGGGGGCATCGGCTTTGCCTGCGCGCGGCTACTTGCACGGCAGGGCGCGCGGGTGGCGATCTGCGCCACGACGCAGCGCATCCATCTGCGGGCGGCGGAATTGGTGGCCGAAGGGCTGGACGTCACCGCCCATGTCGCCGACCTGACCGAACCAGAGCAGGTGGCGCGGCTGGCCGATGCGGTGGGGCCGGTCGATGTGCTGGTCAACAATGCAGGCATGGGGTCCGTGGGGGAACCGGCGGAACAGGTGTCCTTCCTCGACCTTGATCCTGACCGCTGGCGGCGGGCGATGGATGTGTCGCTGACCTCGGCCGTGCTGGTGACGCGGGCCTTCCTGCCGGGGATGTTGGCTGCGGGCCGGGGACGTGTGGTGATGATGGCCAGTGTAACGGGACCCTACGTTTCCAACCCCGGCGAGGCCGCCTATTCCGCGGCCAAGGCGGGAATGGTCGGGCTGACTCATGCGCTGGCGCTTGAGGTCGCGGCGCAGGGGGTGACGGTGAACGCCGTGGCACCGGGCTGGATCGCGACCGAGGCCTCGACGCCCGAGGAACTGCTGGCCGCGCGGGCAACGCCGCCGGGTCGTGCGGGCACGCCGGACGAGGTGGCGGCGGTGGTGGGCTTTCTGGCTTCGGATACCGCGTCCTATGTGAATGGGGCGGTCATCGTCGTGGATGGCGGCAACATCCTGCAGGAGCGGAAGGCATGACCCCGGGCGCACGGGCTGCGGCGGCGATCACCGTGTTGGAGTCCGTTCTGGCAGGCCGTCCGGCCGAGGTTGCGCTGACCAACTGGGGGCGGGCCAACCGCTATGCCGGGTCCGGCGACCGGGCCGCCGTGCGGGACATCGTCTTTGACGTGCTGCGCTGTCGGCGGTCCTGCGCGGCGCAGGGCGGCAGCGCCACGGCGCGCGGGCTGGTTCTGGGATGGGCGCGCAAGGGCGGCAAGGAGGCCCTGTTCGACGGTCTGGGGCATGCCCCGTCGCCACCAACGCCGGATGAGGCCGGTCAGAGCCCAACGGGGGCTGCGGCGCTGGATTGTCCCGATTGGCTGGAAGCCCCGCTGCGCGATGCGTTGAAAGACCGCTTTGCGGATGTGATGGCGGCAATGCAGCGCCGCGCGCCCGTCTTTCTGCGGGTGAACCTTGCCCGATTGACGCGCGAGGATGCCGTCGCGGCGCTGGCGGCCGAGGGGATCGTGGCCGTCCCGCATGACCTTGCCGATTCGGCGCTGGAGGTGGTGGAGGGCGCGCGGAAGGTCCATGCGGCGCGCGCCTATGCCGAGGGGCTGGTGGAACTGCAGGATGCCGCGTCGCAGGCGGTGGTCGAGATGGTGCCCCTGGCGGACGGTCAGGCCGTGCTGGACCTGTGCGCGGGGGGCGGCGGCAAGACGCTGGCGCTGGCCGCGCGCGCGCGGCTGCGGCTTTTCGCGCATGACGCCGAGCCGCGGCGGATGGCCGATCTGCCAATCCGGGCGGACCGGGCCGGTGTGACCGTGACCCTGCTGGACCAGCCCGAAAGGGCGGGGCCCTTTGACGTGGTCCTTGCCGATGTGCCCTGTTCGGGTTCGGGCAGTTGGCGGCGCGATCCCGAAGGGAAATGGGCGCTGACACCAGAGCGGTTGGCGGCCCTGCTTTCCGTGCAGGCAGGAATCATGGACCGGGCAGTGGGGCTGCTGCGGCCCGGCGGGGTTCTGGCCTATGCCACCTGTTCGATGATCGGGGCCGAGAATGCCGACCAAATCGCGGCCTTCCTTTTGCGTCACCCCGGCTGGACCGTCGAAGCAGAGCGCCGCTTTACGCCGCTGCAGGGCGGCGACGGATTTTTCGCCGCAATCCTGCGGAAACCCGGCTGATCTTAGCGAAGCGTTAAGGAATCGCCGCCAAGGTGGCGGGAATGATGCGGTCCGATGATCCTTTGCGCGCCTCGCCGCTGTTCGGCAGTTTCCCGTTATGGCGGGTCCTGACGGCTGCGGCCCTTTCGGTGCTTTTGGCCGCGACGCTGTTTGCGGTGCCGCACAGCCTGTTCTGGATTGGGGCCGGGGCGGCCTTGGTGGCTGCCAGCTTGGCCGCGATCTACCGTTTGCGGCGGGCCGATGGCGATCAGGCGCAATTGGGCGATACCGCAGCCGCGCTGCCGCCAATCGACACTGTCCCGGTCCCGCTTCTGCGCTTTGATGCGGCGGGTGATCTGGTCGAAGCGAATGCCGATGCGCGGGCGATGCTTGGTCTTGGCCCCGGTCCCTTGCCGATGACGGCGGGACTTTTCGTCGATCTGGGCCGACCGATGCGCGAATGGCTGCGCGACGTGGGGGCAGGGCGTATCCCCTGCGGGGCAGAGGTCGTGGCACTCCGGGCCGAGGCAGAGCGGTTCATCCAGATTTCCCCCCGCGCCGAAGGGTCGGGCGGCACACTGGCCGTGCTGCAGGACGCGACAGTCATCAAGCGGCTGGAGGCGCAGATCACGCAGGGGCAGAAGATGCAGGCCATTGGTCAGCTTGCCGGCGGAATAGCGCATGATTTCAACAACCTGCTGACCGCAATCACGGGGCATTGCGACCTGCTTTTGATGCGGCACGCGCCGGGGGATTGCGACCATGCGGATCTTGACCAGATCCGGCAGAACGCGAACCGGGCGGCGGCCTTGGTGGCGCAGCTTCTGGCCTTTTCGCGCAAGCAGACGCTAAAGCCCGAGCGGATCGATTTGGAAGAGACATTGTCGGACCTGACCCATCTGCTGGACCGGCTTTTGGGGGAACGCGTGGGGCTTGAACTTCTTCACGCGCGCGGCGGGTTGGCCATCCGCGCCGACCGGCGGCAGCTTGAACAGGTGATCGTGAACCTTGCCGTCAACGCGCGCGACGCCATGCCCGACGGCGGCGTGGTCGAAATCGAGGCCCGCCGCATCCGTCTGGACAGTCCCATGACCCGGGATCGGGCAGTCGTGCCTGCGGGGGAACATGCAGTGATCCGGGTGCGCGACAGCGGCATCGGCATTCCGCCAGACCGGCTGGGGATGATCTTCGAACCCTTCTACACCACGAAGCGGCCGGGTGAGGGAACGGGTCTTGGCCTGTCGACGGCCTACGGCATCGTCAAGCAGTCGGGCGGGTTCATCTTCGTGACGTCCGAACTGGGTGTTGGGTCCTGTTTTGAACTCTGGTTCCCCGTCTGTACCGAAGAAGCGGTGGCCACCGTCCCGCACACGCAGCCAAGGCGTGCGATGAAGCTGCACGGCGCCATCCTGCTGGTCGAGGATGAGGCACCGGTCCGCGCCTTTGCCGCGCGGGCCTTGCGCATGTGCGGCCATGTGGTGCTGGAGGCGGGCGACGGGGAAGAGGCGCTTGCCATCCTGAACGACCGCTCACTTCGCATTGATGTCTTCGTCACGGATGTGGTGATGCCCGGTCTGGACGGACCCGATTGGGTGATGCAGGCGCTGGCGACACGGCCGGGGGTGCGGACCGTCTTCATTTCGGGCTATGCCGAAGAGGCGCTTGCCGACATGCAGGCGCGGGTGCCGGATTCGGTCCTTTTGCCAAAGCCATTCTCGCTGCGCGACTTGACGGATACGGTGCAGGCGCAACTTGCGGCGTGATGGCGCGTCGACATCCCGAACCGCCCTCTTTCGTCCCCGGATGGTTCCGCCCGAGGGATCAATGCCGTCCTGCGCGAATGAAAAGGGGCCGCAATCTGCAGCCCCCTGAACCGGTCATGCGGTGAACCGCCCTTAGAATTCGAACCCGACCGAGGCGTCCAGAGCCATGCTTGTCGTGTTCCCGTCGGTCGCGCCGACCTGGGCAAAGGCACCGTTGCCAAAGCCGTATTCTGCCTCGATCCCGACCATGTTGCCACTGACCGTGCCGTCCTCTGTCCGCACATGCCCGCGGACGGTCAGCGCGTCGGATACGGCAAAGCCCACATAACCCACCGCCGCCTTGGTGTCGCCGATGATGGTCTGGCTGGTGAGGTAAAGCCCCATGTCGAACTGGCCCGCCTGATGGTTGGCCCCGACCGTGATGCCCAGATTGCCATCCTCGCCCTCGACCGTGCCTTCGACCTGACTGCCCGGCGCGGCCTCGTATTCCCCGGCGATCTGCCAATGCGCGCCTGATTGCTGCGTCACGCGGTGAAGCGACGCGCCATAGCGCAGCTGCCCCGCCTCAACCAGCATCCGCGCCCCGTAAAGCTGTTCGCCTGCGGCCTTGGCCATCCCGGTGGCGATCGAGGTGGTCCGCAGGTCAAAGCCGTATTGCAACTCGCGGCTGCCCGCAAAGGCCGGGATATCGATCAGCTGATCCGCGATCGGCTGCGGCGCGCCCACCGCCAACGTCCCCGGCCCAATCCCGAAGGTCAGCGCCAGAAACGGGACCGAGTAATCCGTCCCGGTATCAAGGCTATGGTCGATATCCGCGCCAAGTTCAAAGCCGAAGGGACCTTCATAGCGCAGGAACAGTTCGCCCCCGACCATCGACCCCGCCGCCCCGTTGCGCCGCGTATGTTCGAATTCCAGCCCGCCCGTAAAGCCCAGCGCGTCCATGCCCTGGGCCAAAACGGGAAGGGGCGATGCGAGACATAGCAGCGCCAAGGCGCCACCGAAAAGCCTGTTCATTGGATACACCATACTGCTCTGTTTTTTTGAACGGATACCACGTATGGGGATTCCCTGCAATCACAAGCAGAAGAGCGACGCCATGCCCTCATCACTCGCTGGGGGGCACCTTCGCCAGATAGGCCGCCACCGCCTTGCGGTCGGCATCGGGCAGTTTGGCCATGTTTTCCACCACATGCGCCATGTGGCCACCGACGGAGTCGAAGTCGGGCGTGAAGCCGGTGGTGAGGTAGGTCACGATCTCGCCCGTCGACCATGTCAGCTTGGCGGGGGTGATGTTGGGGATGGTCCCTTCTCCGGATGGGTTGGGCGCGCCCGCCAGCCAGCGACCGGTATCCATGCCGCCCAAAGCGGTGCGTGGCGTGTGGCATTCACCGCAATGGGCCAGCGCCTCGACGATGTGGCGTCCGCGCGTTTCCTCGGGCGTCAGATCGCCCTGCAGCACCCAGTCGGTGTTCAGGAACATCAGCTTCCAAAAGCCCAGCATCCGGCGGATGTTGAAGGGAAAGCCCAGATCATGCGGTTGGCTGGACGCGTCCGATGGTGGCAGGGTCTGGAGATAGGCGTGGATATCCGCGACGTCCTGCGGCTGCATCTTCGCGTAAGAGGCATAGGGCAGGGCGGGATAAAGGTGCTGCCCCTCTGGGCTGACCCCGGCCATCAGGGCGTTGCCAAGATCAGCCACGCTCCACCCGCCGATCCCCTGTTCCGAGGGCGAGATGTTGGGGGCGACGAAAGTGCCGAAAGCGGACGGAAAGGCCTGTCCCCCCGCCAGCACCAGTTCCGCCGCGCCCTTCGCCCCCGGTGCCATGTGGCAAGAGGCGCAGCCTGCGGCGGTAAAGACGCCTTCGCCCCGCAGGGGATCGCCCGTCACCCCGTCAAAGGTGGCGGCGGGCAGGGGGTGCGGCGCACTCAACCACCACGCCCCGGCGGCACCTGCAAGGACGATGGCGGACAGGGCGGGAAGCAAGCGCATGAAGGGCCTCTCTCGAAATCTCCGCCCAGCCTAGCGCAGCCCGCCCCGCGCGTTCCAGTGACGAAGTCGCGATGTGGTCAGGGTTTAACCTTCTGTGGCACAAACCAGTCAGGCCAGCCGAACAGCGCTTCATACCCGAATATCAACAGGCAGACGGCGATCACGGCGAGGACAAGTTTCACCCGCTCTGGCGATGGCGGGTTGCGCGCCCATTGCGCCAAGCGGATCAGCCACATCGGATTCATCACCTTACCCCGTAAATCGTACCTTTCCGATATAGGGAAGGTTGCGATTGCGCTGCGCGAAATCAATCCCGTAGCCCACGACAAATTCATCCGGGATCTCGAATCCCGTCCACGTCGCCTTGATGTCCACTTCGCGCCGCGAGGGTTTGTCGAGAAGGGCGCAAACCTCTAGCCGTTTGGGTTCGCGGCTGAGCAGCAGGTTCTTGACGTGGTGCAGCGTAAAGCCGGTGTCCACGATATCCTCTACCACCAGCACGTCGCGTCCGGCGATTTCGCCCCGCAAGTCCTTGAGGATGCGGACCTCGCGGCTGGAATGCATCGCGTCGCCATAAGAGGAGGCTTCGAGGAAATCCACCTCGACCGGAAGGTCGATCTCGCGCACGAGGTCGGCGATGAAAACGAAAGACCCGCGCAGCAGGCCCACAACGACAAGCTTGTCGGTACCTGCGTAATGGGCCGTGATCTCAGAGGCCAAGGCCTCTACCCGCGCCGCGATGGCCTTGGCGCTGATCATCTGGTCTATGACATATGGCCGCTCTGGCATGTCCCACCCCTTGATTTCCCGCCCCGGTCTAACCAATACGGGGGGCACTGTCACGAAGGTCGCGCGTCCCATGCCCACGCATCACGAAATCAAGCGCCTGCCCTATACGGCCGGGCAGATGTACGACCTTGTCGCGGATGTCGCATCCTATCCGAAGTTCCTGCCGTGGAATTCGGCGGCGCGCATTCGGTCGAAGACGGCGATGCCCGACGGATCCGAGGTGATGGAGGCGGATCTGGTGATTTCGTTCAAGGTGTTCCGCGAACGCTTTGGGTCGCGCGTGACGCTGTGGCCTGCGCTGCGGAAGATCGACACGGAATATCTGGACGGGCCGTTCAAGCACATGAAATCCACTTGGGCCTTTCGCGATGTCGATGGCGGCTGCGAGGTGGAGTTCTTCGTGGATTTCGAATTCCGCAACGCAATCCTTCAGGGGATCATCGGCGTGGTCTTCAACGATGCGATGCAGCGCGTGGTGCGCGCCTTTGAACGCCGCGCGGCGGACCTGCACGGGCCAAAGGTCTAGGGCGACGGAAAAGCCGCAGGTCTAGGGGGCCGACCACAACTGGCCAGACGATAGGGGCGGCCAACCCCTTGTCCTTGACGCATGGGCAGGCGCATTGCGCATCGCCGCCAAACATCCCCAAGGACAGCGCCCCAGCGGTTTGGCCCAAAACCCCGGGGCGGGGGGCGGGACCCCGCCTTGCGCCGTCAGGCCAGTGCGCGCGACATCATCGCCAGCGCATGGTCCACCGTTGCCCGCCGCACGGCCGCACGGCCACGGGGGCCGAACTCCACGGTTTCGACCTGCGTTGGTTTGCCATCCTGTGCAAGGGCGAAGCACACGCGCCCCTCTGGCTTGAACTCTGACCCGCCGGGACCGGCTATGCCCGTGACCGCGACCGCCAATTGTGCCTGTGATGCGCGCAACGCGCCTTCGGCCATTTCGCGTGCGACCGCTTCCGACACGGCACCATGGGCCTGCAACGTGTCGGCCTTCACCCCCAGCATGTCCTGCTTGGCCGCGTTGGAATAGGTGACGAAACCGCGTTCGAACACATCCGACGAACCGGCCACATCGGTCAGCGCCCCGGCAATCAGGCCGCCCGTGCAGCTTTCGGCGGTGGCGATCCGCACGCCCCAGTATCGTGCCGCCTTCAGAACCTCTGCCGCCGTCGTCATCGCCTTACCCCATCAGGACCCCGTGGGCCACGCCCGCCGCGACCACAACCCCGATCCCCGCGAACAGACCCGCCCAGATATCATCCAGCATCACGCCCGCCGCATCCCCCCGCGCATCGGCACGGCCCACCAGCCATGGCTTCCAGATGTCGAAAAGGCGGAACAGCAGGAAGGCCGCGACCCAGCCGGGATAGGGCATCCAGCCGTCGAAATCCCGCCACCAAAAGGCAAAGGCGGGAAAGAGAAGCGCGATCCACTGACCCGCCACCTCGTCGATCACCACCTCGGACGGGTCTTCGCCCGGTCCGCAGACCGCCTTGCAGGCGGCAAATCCCGCGACCAGCGCGACAAGGGTCGCCAGCGCCAGCCCCGGAAACCCGGCATAGCGGTCAATCACCAGGCCCAGCCCAAGGGCAGCGGCAGACCCCCAAGTCCCCGGCGCGGGGCGCAGCAGCCCGACGCCAAAGACGGTGGCGATGGCGCGCATCATGCCCGCACCAGACAGGCTGTGGCGAGGGCGGCGATGCCTTCTTCGCGCCCGGTGAAGCCCAGCCGTTCCGACGTCGTGGCCTTCACGCTGACCCGGCCCGCATCCACGCCCATGATGTCGGCCAGAACCGCCTGCATCGCCGCCGCATGCGGCCCGATCTTGGGCCGTTCGCAGACCAGCGTCACGTCGCAATTGCCCAGTTCATAGCCGCGCGCCCGCATCAGCCCTGCCGCGTGGCGCAGGAAGATGTGGCTTTCCGCCCCCTTCCATTGCGGGTCGCTTGGCGGGAAATGGCGGCCGATATCGCCTTCGGCCAGCGCGCCGTAGATGGCATCGGTCAGCGCATGCATCCCCACATCGGCATCGGAATGGCCCAGAAGCGCCTTGCCATGCGGCACCTTCACCCCGCAGAGCCAGACATGGTCGCCTTCGGTAAAGGCGTGAACGTCGTACCCATTGCCCAGCCGCACATCCATGCCGCGCCCTTTCAGTATCGCCTCGGCCCGCGCGAAATCGCCCGGGAAGGTCACCTTCAGATTGGTCTCATCGCCCTCGACGATGGCCACGTCAATCCCTGCCGCCCGCGCGACCTCTACATCATCGGCCGCGCCGCCGGGATGGGCGCGATGGGCGGCAAGGATGGCGTCGAAATGAAACCCCTGCGGCGTCTGCGCGCGCCACAGGCCCGTGCGGTCCTGCGTGCCCACGACAAGGCCCCCGTCCCCCCGCCACAGCGCATCCGTCACCGGCAGGGCAGGGGCTGCGCCCTCGTGCCCCTCCAGCGCTGCCAGCACCCGCCCGATCACCGCCCCCGGAACCAGCGGGCGCGCCCCGTCATGGATCAGCACATGCGTGACACCCGATCCGGCCAGCGCCTCGAGCGCGTTGCGGACCGATGCATCGCGCGACGCGCCCCCGGTCACCAGCAGCGCATCGCCCGCCACCGCCTCGGCCCGCGGGCGGTCGTCGGGATGGATCACCACCACCAACCGCCCCACCCTCCCGCGAAAGGCATCGAGCGTATGGGCCAGCACAGGCCGATCCGACAGCATCTGCCATTGCTTCGGCGTCTCGCCCCCGGCGCGGCTGCCGCGCCCTGCGGCGACGATGACGGCGGCTGTGGTCATGGATGCGCGACTCCCGGCATGGGCGGCTTGCCCTTTTTGATTAGCTACGCCACACCGCCGCGCCTGACAATCTGGCGCGGTTCCGGGCAATCATGCCCAAAATTTGTGCATCGCCAGTTTTTCAGACAGAATGCACCGCTCCGCGCTTGGCATTGGCCCGGCTGGACCCCTACCACCAACTCATCTGCACAAGGAACAGGCAATTGGCCCTCTGCCTCGGACCCCAGACGATCACGTCGCCCGTGCTGCTTGCACCGCTGGCGGGGATCACCGATCTGCCCTACCGCCGACTCGTCGCGCGCTTTGGCGCGGGGCTTGTCGTGTCCGAGATGGTGGCATCGCAGGAAGTCGTGCAAGCCCAGCCCGAAGCACGGGCACGGGCCGAACTTGGGTTGGAGGAACAGGCGACATCAGTTCAGCTTGCCGGACGCGATCCCTACTGGATGGCCGAGGCCGCGCGACTGATGGAGGCGAACGGTGCGCGGATCATCGACATCAACATGGGCTGCCCGTCCAAACGGGTGACGACGGGGCTGTGCGGGTCGGCGCTGCTGCGCGATCTGGATCTTGCGCTGGAATTGATCACGGCGGTGGTAAAGGCCGTGAACCTGCCCGTCACGCTGAAGACCCGCCTCGGCTGGGATGAAACGCTGCTGAACGCGCCCGACCTTGCAAAGCGGGCCGAAGGGGCGGGGGTGCGGATGATCGTCATCCACGGGCGCACGCGCTGCCAGTTCTACAAGGGCTCTGCCGACTGGGCCGGGATTGCGCGGGTGAAGCAGGCGGTGTCGATCCCCGTCATCGCCAATGGCGATATCGTGGACGGTGGCACGGCGCGTCAGGCGCTGGACCTGTCGGGCGCGGATGGCGTCATGGTGGGGCGCGGCGCACAAGGTGCGCCGTGGCGTCTGGCCGAGATTGCACATGCGCTTTATGGCACGCCCGCGCCCGACATCCCCGAAGGCGCGGCGCTGGCGGACCTTGTGGCCGAACATTATGAGTCGATGCTGGCCTTTTATGGCCCGTCGCTGGGTTTGCGCTGCGCGCGCAAGCATCTGGGCTGGTATCTGGACGGGGTAGAGGGCGATGTCCCGCGCCATGCGATGCTGACATCGGACGATCCGGCGGCAGTGCTGCGCCTGATCCGCGCGGCCCTTGCCGATACCGGGCGAAAACGGGTGGCTGCATGACCCCATATCGCACGCCCTACCCGGTTCCGGGTGTCGTCTGGGCCTCGCTGCCGCTGCCTGCGCTGCTGATCGGTCCCGACAACCGGATCGCCGAGGTCAATCCGGCGGGCGAGATTTTCCTGAATGCCTCGTCCAAGTCGCTGATGGGGCAGCCCGCCTTTGACCGGCTGTCCATCGATGCCCCGATGGACGAGGCGCTGGCGCGGGCGCGGGTGAACCAGTCGCCTTTGTTCATAAACGATGTGGATGTGACGACGGGCGAACGTGCGCCGGTGCAGTGCAACATCCAAGTCGCGCCGATGCATGACAATGCCGAGGTGATCCTGCTGATCATCTCGCCCCGCGACATCGCCGACAGGCTGGGCCGCGCGATGCATGTGAAATCCGCCGCAAAATCTGCCATCGGCATGGCCGAAATGCTGGCGCATGAGATCAAGAACCCTCTCGCAGGCATTTCCGGCGCGGCGCAGCTGATCGCGATGAACGTGGCGGCCGAGGACCGCGAGCTTGCGGACCTGATCGTCGAAGAGACGCGGCGCATCGTGAAGCTTCTGGAACAGGTCGAGCAGTTCGGCAACCTGCGCGCCCCGGACCGCCGCCCGGTGAACATCCACGATGCGCTGGACCGCGCGCGCAAGTCCGCCATGGTGGGTTTCGCCGCGCATATGCACATTGTCGAAGATTACGACCCCTCGCTGCCGCCCACATTTGCCGACCCGGACCAGTTGATGCAGGTCTTCCTGAACCTGATCAAGAACGCCGCCGAGGCCTGCCAGCGCGCAGGAGAGGGCACGACGATCCGCCTGCATACCTTCTACGACCTGTCGCTGCGCCTGCGCGGCAAGGATGGCCGCCCCGCCGCGCTGCCCTTGCAGATCGAAATCATCGACGACGGCCCCGGCATCCCGCCGGAAATCGCCGCCGACATTTTCGAACCCTTCGTATCCGGCCGCGAGAACGGCACGGGGCTGGGGCTCGCCCTCGTTTCAAAGATCATTTCCGACCATGAGGGGTGGATTTCCGTGGATTCGGTGCCCGGACGCACCGTCTTTCGCGTGTCCCTTCCCATGGTGCCCAAGGAAAAGAAGGAGAAAGCCTGATGGATGGTACCGTCCTTGTTGCCGATGACGACCGCACGATCCGCACCGTCCTGACGCAGGCCCTGACGCGGGCGGGCTGCAAGGTCCACGCGACCAGCAGCCTGATGACATTGATGCGCTGGGTCGAGGAGGGGAAGGGCGATCTGGTGATATCCGACGTCATCATGCCCGACGGCAATGGTCTGGACGCGCTGCCGCGGATTTCCAAGATGCGTCCCGGCCTGCCGGTCATCGTCATCTCGGCCCAGAACACCATCATGACCGCCATTCAGGCAGCCGAGGCAGAGGCCTTCGACTACCTGCCCAAGCCGTTTGACCTGCCCGACCTGATGAAACGGTCCGCCCGCGCGCTGGAGCAAAAGCGCCGCGCGCCGGCCAAGGCCGTCCAGCCGCGCGAGGCGGGCGATGACTTGCCGCTGGTGGGGCGCACGGCTGCGATGCAGGCGCTTTATCGGCTTGTGGCGCGGGTGATGAACACCGACCTCACGGTGCTGATCACGGGCGAGTCGGGCACGGGCAAAAGCCTGATCGCCAAGGCCATCCACGACTTTTCGGACCGCCGCAGCCAGCCCTTTGTGGTGGCGCAGGCGGCGGACCTTGCGGGGATGGACGGGCCTTCGGCGCTGATGTCCCGCGCGCGGGGGGGCAGCCTCGTTTTCGACGAGGTGGCCGATTACGACGACGACATGCAGGCGCGGATCGTGCGGATGCTGGACCTTGCCGGGGACAATGCGCCGCGCATCATGGCCACGTCGCAGACCGATCTGTCGGCGCGGATGGAGGGCGGGAGGTTCCGGCAGGACCTGTTCTATCGCCTGTCCGGCGTCACCCTGCACGTCCCGGCCCTGCGCGAACGGGTGGATGACATCCCCCTTCTGGCCGAACATTTCCTTGCGCGTGGCGAACGCGATTTCGGCGCGGTGCGGCGGCTGTCGAACGATGCGCGCGACTTGGTGCGGGCCTATTCTTGGCCCGGCAACGTGCGGCAGTTGGAGAACACGCTGCGCCGGTTGATGGTCACCTCTTCGGAGGCCGAGATCACCAAGGGCGAGGTGGAGTCGGTGCTGGGATCGCAGCCCGCGATGGAA
Source organism: Pseudomonadota bacterium (assembly GCA_039798885.1). GTDB lineage: Bacteria > Pseudomonadota > Alphaproteobacteria > Rhodobacterales > Rhodobacteraceae > Paragemmobacter. Next base: position 16,104 of record JBDKFE010000001.1, read on the forward strand.
CCGCTGAAAGGCGGGGGCGAGGGCGAGAAGCTGTCCGCCTCTGTCGCGCGGCATTTGAAGCGGTATTTCGATCTGCATGGCGGGCAACTGCCGCCCGCAGGCGTTTATCAGCGCATCCTGCGCGAGGTGGAGATGCCGCTGATCGAGATCGCGCTGGATGCCACCGCCGGAAATCAGGCGAAATGCGCCGACCTGCTTGGCATCAATCGCAATACTTTGCGCAAGAAGATCACCGATCTCGATATCCGCGTGACTCGTCGCCGCAAGCTGATGTAAAACCGCAACATCAAGCGTGTCTCCCGCGCCGCAGCGGGGCAGGGGGCACAAGATGTGGTCTGCGGGGGAATCAGCGCCCGCGTCATTCGGGGGGTGGCCCGCTTGCAGCGCGCCTTCGGCAGCAACACATGGGTCAGGCTTAGCCGCCTGCGCCGGCAAAGGCAGGTGCAGAACGCTATGACCTTTGGGCTGGTCTTCCTTGGCCCGCTGCTGGCCGTTGCGACCTTTCTTGCGCTGGGGCCGCTGAACCAAGGCACCAACTCGCCCGCGCTGCGGCTGATCCTGCTGGCCGACCTTGTCTATATCCTTGTCGTGGCCACCCTCGTCATGGCGCGCGTGGTGCGGATGGTCGCCGACCGGCGCAGCAAATCGGCGGGGTCGCGCTTGCACCTGCGCCTGACCTTCGTCTTTGCCGTCGTCGCGCTGATCCCCACCGTCCTCGTCGCTGTCTTTGCCGTCATCACGGTGAATTTCGGCCTTGAGGGGTGGTTTTCGGACCGCGTCCGCTCTGTCGTCGGCTCCTCCCTCTCGGCCGCCGAAGCCTATGAGGCAGAACACCGTCAGGACCTGATCGAGGATGCCGAGGCTTTGGCGCGCGAGCTTAACCTGTTCAAGCAGTCGCAGTTCTTTCTTCAGGACGACCAGATGCGTCCCGTGCTGACGCAGGCGCAGGCCACGATCCAGCGCGGGCTGAAAGAGGCCTATCTGATCGACGGGGCGGGCGCGTTGGCGACGCGGGGGGAACGCAGCTACCTCTTCGACTTCGAACAGCCCACGCCTGCCGAGATCGACCGCGCCCGCGCCGGCGAGACGGTGCTGATCCAAGACTGGGCAAGCAACGAATTCCGCGCGCTGGTCCATCTGGACGCCTTTGCCGACCGCTATCTCTATGTGTCGCGCACGGTGGACGGGTCCATCCTGTCGCTGCTGGACGGCACGCGGGAAACCGTGGCGTTGTATCATCAGCTTGAATCCGAACGCGGGCGGCTGCTGTTTGAATTCGGCCTGCTTTATCTGGGCTTTGCGTTGATCCTGATCCTCGCCGCGGTCTGGCTGGGCCTGTGGTTCGCCGAACGCCTGTCGCGCCCGGTTGGCCGTCTGGCCGAAGCGGCGGAACGGGTGGGCGAGGGCAATCTGGACATACAGGTGCGCGAAGAGGAGGGCGATGATGAGATCGCCTCGCTGGGCCGGTCCTTCAACAACATGACGCGTCAGCTAAAGGGTCAGCGCGAGGCTCTGGTCGAATCCCACAGCCAGACCGAAGCCCGCCGCCGCCTGTTCGATTCCGTGCTGTCGAATGTGACGGCGGGGGTGATCGGGCTGACCTCTGATGGCCGGATTGATTTTGCCAACCGCGCGGCGGAACGCCTGCTCGACTTCGGGGCGGGGGCTGATGCGCCGCTTGCCTTGGCCGTGCCCGAATTCGGCGCCCTGTTCGACCGCCTGCTCGACAGTGGCAGCCCTGCCGCGCAGGAAGAGGTCCGCCTGACCCGCAAGGGCAAACTGGAAAGCCTGCTTGTACGCATGTCGGAACGCCGCAACGAAGCGGGCGGGCTTGAGGGCTATGTGGTGGCCTTTGACGATGTGACCGACCTTGTCAGCGCGCAGCGCATGGCCGCATGGGGCGACGTGGCCCGCCGCATCGCGCATGAGATCAAGAACCCCCTGACGCCCATCGCGCTGTCGGCGGAACGGATCAAGCGCAAGTTCCGCCAGCAGGTGGCCGAACCCGACGACCTTGACCAGTATACCGACGTCATCGTCCGCCAGACCAACGACCTGCGCCGGATCGTCGACGAATTTTCCAAATTCGCCCGCATGCCCGAACCGGACCGGCGCGAACACGATCTGACGACGCTGGTCCGCGACGCGATCTTGTTGCAGGAAAGCGGACAACCCGGTGTCGCCTTCGTCAAGACGCTGCCCAGCGAAGCCGTGGTCATGGACCTGGACGCCACCATGATTTCGCAAGCCTTAACAAACTTGATCAAGAACGCAGGCGAAGCGATTGAAACGCTTCATGAAAAGGGCGCACCTGCCGGGCACCGTCCGGAAATTCGCATCACCTTTGACGCCGAACCGGATGCCGCCGTGATCCGCATCATGGACAATGGCACGGGCTTGCCGCCCGACCGCGCGCGGCTGTTCGAACCCTATGTCACCACCCGCGAAAAGGGCACCGGCCTTGGCCTGCCCATCGTCAAGAAGATCATCGAGGAACATGGCGGCACGCTCGCCCTTCTTGATGCACCCGTATTCGAAGGCAATGACCACCACGGCGCGATGGCCGAGATCCGTCTTCCCCGCGCGCCCAAGGTCCGTACCCGCAAACCCGCAGCATTGGCCGCACAGGGGGGATAATGAGCAGCATCCTGATCGTCGATGACGAGAAAGACATCCGCGAACTGATCGGCGACATCCTGAGGGACGAAGGATATTCCGTCCGTCTGGCCGGCAATTCCGACGATTGCATGGCCGAAATCAACAGCGAACCGCCTGCGCTGATGATCCTTGATATCTGGCTGAAGGACAGCCGCATGGACGGGATCGATATCCTGAAAACGGTCAAGCGCGACAACCCCGATGTGCCGGTCGTCATCATTTCGGGCCATGGCAATATCGAGATCGCGGTCGCGGCCATCAAGCAAGGTGCCTATGACTTCATCGAAAAGCCCTTCAACATCGATCAGCTGATGGTCGTGGTCAGCCGCGCGATGGAAACCAGCCGCCTGCGGCGCGAGAATTCCGAACTTCGCCGCAAGGACGTCACCTCGGCCGAAATGCTGGGCGGAAGCCCCGCCTTCAAGGCATTGAAATCGCAGCTGGAAAAGGTCACGAAGTCGAACGGTCGCGTGATGCTCACAGGCCCTGCGGGTTCGGGCAAGGAAATGGCCGCCCGCTTCATCCATGCCCATTCCAACCGCGCCGGGGCCCCCTTCGTCTCGGTCTCATCCGCCACGATCGAACCTGAACGGATGGAGGAGGTGCTGTTCGGGCGCGAAACCTCTGAGCGCGGGGTGGAAAAGGGTCTGCTGGAACAGGCGCATGGCGGCGTGGTCTATTTCGACGAGGTGGCGGATATGCCCCTTGGCACCCAGTCAAAGATCTTGCGCGTGCTGGTGGATCAGCAGTTCACCCGTTCGGGGGGGACAGACAAGGTTCGCGTGGATTTGCGCGTCATCTCCTCCACCACCCGCGACCTGCGGGCCGAAATCGGGGGGGGCCGCTTCCGGCAAGAGCTTTACGACCGCCTGAACGTCGTCCCCATCGCCGTCCCCTCGCTTGAAGATCGGCGCGAGGATATCCCCGACCTGACGCGGCATTTCATCGACATGTTCCACCGCACGCAGGGCCTGCCCAACCGCCCCCTGTCGACCGAGGCAGAGGCGCTGCTTCAGACGATGCCTTGGCCCGGAAACGTGCGTCAGTTGCGCAACATCATCGAACGTGTGCTGATTCTTGGCGACGGGTCCGGCCCCATCGAGGCGCGCGAACTGCCGGGGCAAGAGCCACCCGAAGGCGATACCGGGCGGCTGGTGCTGGGCGGGGCCATGGCGACGCTGCCCCTGCGCGAGGCGCGCGAGGTCTTTGAACGCGAATACCTGCTGACCCAGATCAACCGCTTCGGCGGCAATATCAGCCGCACCGCCAGTTTCGTCGGCATGGAACGCTCGGCCCTGCACCGCAAGCTAAAGTCGCTGGGCGTTGTCACCTCGTCCAAAGGCAACGGGCGCATGGCCCATCTGGACGAGGATATGGACGAGGACGAGGGCGAGGAAGCCTGAGGTCCGGCCGCGTCAGCCCCGGCCCTGCCGGGGCTGGGCGTTGACCGCAGCCCCCCCATCTGCCAAGCAAGGGGCGCGATGAACCGGAGGCATTCATGAAGGTGATCATCTGCGGGGCCGGGCAGGTGGGCTGGCAGATCGCCCGCCAGCTTTCTGGTGAAAAGAACGACGTCACGCTGGTCGATTACAACGCCGATCTCGTCCGCCGCGCGACCGATACGCTGGATGTGCAGGGGGTCGTGGGCTTCGCCTCCTACCCTGACGTGCTGGAAAAGGCAGGCGCCCGCGATGCCGACATGATCATCGCCGCCACCCATTCCGACGAGGTGAACATGGTCACCTGCGAGGTGGCCCATGCCATCTTTTCCATCCCGCGCAAGATCGCGCGCCTGCGGGCGCAAAGCTATCTGGACGCCATCTATTCCGACCTCTACCGCCGCGACCACCTGCCGATCGACGTGGTGATCAGCCCCGAACGCGAAGTGGCCGAGGCCGCGCTGCAACGTCTGGCTGCGCCCGCGACCTTTGACACGGAAAGCTTCATGCTGGGCCGCGCGCAGCTTCTGGGCATACAACTGGATGAGGATTGCCCCGTCCTGAACACGCCGCTGCGCCAACTCAACGACCTGTTCCACACCCTGCGCGCCATCGTCGTGGGCGTGCGCCGCGGGGGCCGCCTCTTTGCGCCCGAAGCCGGCGACCAGCTTTTCGCCGAAGATCAGATCTACGTCTTCACCCATTCCGAGGACGTCAACCGCACGCTGGAAATCTTTGGCAAGCAGACCAAGAAACAGGAACGCGTCGTCATCATCGGTGGCGGCAATGTGGGCCTAAGCGTTGCGCGCGCGCTTGAGGCGCGGACGGACCGCGTGCGCGCCAAGATCATCGAAAAGAACCGCGCCCGCGCCGAACGCGCGGCGGACAGCCTTGAACGGACCATCGTGCTGAACGGCGACGGGATGGACATGGACATCCTGCTGGAAGCCTCTATCGACCGCGCCGATGCGGTGCTGGCCGTGACCGACGACGACAAGACCAACCTGCTGGCCGCGGTGCGCGCGAAACAGGCGGGCTGCCGTCTGTCCATCGCGCTGGTGAACGACCCGACGCTGGCCCCCCTGATGGGCCCCTTAGACATCGACGCCTACATCAACCCGCGCGCCACCACCGTCTCTTCCATCCTGCGCCATATCCGGCACGGCAAGGTCCGCGCCATCTATTCGCTGGGTGATGCCGAGGCCGAGATGATCGAAGCGCAGGTCCTCTCGACCTCGCCGCTCGCGGGTCGGTTGATCCGCGACATCGATTTCCCCGAAGGGGTGCTGGTCGGCGCGCTGATGAAGGGGGACAAGGTGGTCAAACCGCTGGGCGACACGCGGATCGACGCGGGCGATATCATCGCCCTCTTCACCATGGCCAAGGACGTGCGCGAGGTCGAACGCCTCTTGCAGGTCTCCATCGACTTCTTCTGATGCTCGCCCGCCTCTGGGAGTTGCCGCTGCTCGTCCTCTTGATGGGGATCACGGCGCTGTCCATGTGGCTGCCCGCGTCCCATGCCGTCATCCTGCGCGACCATGAAACGGCGCGCGCCTTCTTTTATTCCGGCTTCATCCTGCTGGTGCTGACCACGATGATCGGCATCGCCACGGTGAACCGCCGCGCCCGCAACCCGGCCCGCGCCAATCTCGCCGCGCTGGTGGCGGCCTATGTCGTGCTGCCCGTGCTGATGGCGCTGCCTTTCGTGCAGGCACTTCCCGACACATCATGGACCAATGCTTGGTTCGAGATGGTGTCATCCTTCACCACCACGGGGGCCACGCTCTATGATCCCGGTCGCCTGCCGCCCTCTATCCATTTGTGGCGCGCGCAGGTGGGCTGGATGGGGGGGTTCTTCATCCTAGTTGCGGCCATCGCCATCCTCGGCCCCATGACGCTGGGCGGGGTAGAGGTGATGTCCGGCCGCGTCCCCGGTCGCGGGGACGAGGGCCTGTCCCAGATCACCGCCACCGCCGATCCCGCCCGCCGCGTCGCCCGTCAGGCCGCGGCAATCCTGCCGGTCTATGTGGGCCTGACCGTCGCGCTGTGGGTGGTGCTGCTGATCACCGGGCAGCCCAACTTCGCGGCGCTGATCCATGCCATGTCCACCATCGCCACATCGGGCATCAGCGCGACGGGCGGCCTGCCGACCGAAGGGCCCACCTTCCTTGCCGAACTTGCCATCTTTATCGTCCTCTTCGCCGCGCTGACCCGCCGCCTCTGGCCCGGTTCCTTTCACTACGATCCGGGCAGCCTGCGCCGCAACGACCCGGAACTGCGTATGGCGGTGGTGATCCTTTGTACGGTCCCGGCCATCCTCTTTGCGCGCCACTGGATCGCCGCACCCGACGGCGGGGCCGAAGACCTTCTCTTTGCCCTTCGCGCGCTGTGGGGGGCCGTGTTTACGACGCTGTCCTACCTGACGACGACCGGCTTCACCTCGGCTGACTGGATCACCGCGCGCAACTGGTCAGGGCTGGAAACCCCGGGGCTTGTGATGGCGGGACTGGCGATTTTCGGCGGCGGCATCGCAACGACGGCGGGGGGCGTGAAACTGCTGCGCGTCTATGCCCTTTTCCGGCATGGCGAACGGGAACTGGAACGCCTGATCCACCCCAATTCCGTCGGCGGCTCCGGACAGAGCGCCCGCCGTCTGCGCCGCGAAGGGGCCTATCTGGCGTGGATCTTCTTCATGCTTTTCGCCCTGTCCATCGCCATCTTCGTTGCGGCGCTGGCGCTGGTGGACATCCCCTTCGAACCGGCCTTGATCCTTACCCTTTCTGCCCTGACCACCACGGGCCCGCTGGCGGGCGTCGCTGCCACGGACCCCATCGCCATCGTGGACCTTTCGCGCACGGCCAAGGTCATCCTCGCCGCCGCCATGGTCATCGGACGGCTCGAACTCCTCGCGATTCTCGTCCTGATCGCGCCCGACAGCTGGCGCCGCTGACCCCGACGGTCGCCCCAGCCACCGACACGGACATGTGATGCTTCGTAAACTTCTGTCTTTTCGGCTGGAAACTGTCCGCAACCCGTTACATACTTCGTGCATTGGGCCATATATCCGGGCCGAGGGACCGGGGGACCAATCCGCGCGCGACAAGACCAAGAACAAAGGCAAAGACAAAAAATGGCCGGCGATAAACAGAATTTGCAGGACGCCTTTCTCAATCACGTCCGGAAAGCCAAGGTTCCCGTAACGATTTTCTTGATCAACGGCGTGAAGCTTCAGGGTGTCATCACTTGGTTTGACAATTTCTGCGTGCTCCTGCGCCGTGACGGCCAATCGCAGCTTGTCTACAAGCACGCGATCTCGACGATCATGCCGGGCGCACCGATCAATCTTTACGAAGGCGAAGACTGATTTCAGACTCTCCCGAAGATGACGACGATCTCCCGCTCCTCAAGGGGCGCGAGAACCGCGACCGTTCGACAGCGGTCGCGAAAACGCGCGCCTATGTGCTGCACCCCGACATCCGCACCGACAAGTCGCGCCGTCTGCCTGAACATGGTCTGGCCGAAGCGATCAGCCTTGCCCATGCCCTGCCAGAGCTTGACGTCACCGGGGGCGAGGTCGTGCGTCTGCCGCGTGTGCATCCCGGCATGCTTTTCGGTTCCGGCAAGGTCGATGACCTGAAGGCCCGCTTCAAGGCCGAGGAAGTGGCGCTGGTGCTGGTGGACGGCCCCGTCTCGCCCGTGCAGCAGCGCAACCTCGAAAAGGAATGGGGGGTCAAACTCCTCGACCGGACGGGGCTGATCCTTGAGATTTTTGCAGACCGCGCCCGAACCCGCGAAGGCGTGCTGCAGGTGGAACTCGCGGCCCTCAGCTATCAGCGCACGCGCCTTGTCCGCGCTTGGACCCATCTTGAACGCCAGCGGGGTGGTTTCGGCTTTGTCGGCGGCCCGGGCGAGACGCAGATCGAAGCCGACCGCCGCGCCATCGACGATCAGGTGATCCGACTGAAGCGCCAGTTGGACAAGGTGGTCAAGACGCGCGAACTGCACCGCGCCGCCCGCCGCAAAGTGCCGTTTCCCATCGTGGCGCTGGTGGGCTATACCAACGCGGGCAAAAGCACGCTGTTCAACCGTGCGACCGGGGCGGATGTTCTGGCCAAAGACATGCTTTTCGCCACGCTGGACCCCACGATGCGCGGCATCACCCTGCCATCGGGGCGCAAGATCATCCTGTCGGACACGGTGGGTTTCATCTCGGACCTGCCCACCCAACTTGTCGCCGCCTTCCGCGCCACACTGGAAGAGGTGCTGGAGGCTGACCTCATCCTCCACGTCCGCGACATCGCGCATCCCGAGACGAACGAACAGGCTGCCGATGTGGCCGATATCCTGCAATCCCTCGGCGTCGGCCCCGCCACGCCGATGTTTGAAATCTGGAACAAGCTGGACCTCGTCGCCGCGTCCGAACGTGACGCGCTGGAAGCGCAGGCCGAAACGCGCGACCGCGTCTTCCCCGTTTCGGCCCTGACGGGCGAGGGCGTGCCGCGCCTTCTGGACGCCATCTCTGCCGCCTTTGACGAAGAAAAGACCGAAAGGCTGATCGCCGTCCCCTTTACCGACGGCCGCCGCCGCGCATGGCTCCATGCCGAAGGGGTGGTGGTGGAGGAACGTCCGACGGATACGGGCTTCGCCGTAAAAGTCCGCTGGACCGCGCGGCAAGAGAAACGCTACCGCGACCTCGGCTGATCCCGCCCCCTGCTTCATCTCGGCTCAAATACCCCGGGGGTGCGGGGGCTGGCCCCCGCTCCGCGCTTAGTCGCAGGCGGCACGCCCGCCCAATATCTCTGGCAACCGCCCCTCGACCCAGCGCGCCAGACCGCGCACCAGTCCCGCCGCCTCTTCGCCGATCTCGGTCAGCGAATAATCCACATGCGGCGGCACCACATCATGGGCCACGCGGCGCACCATCCCATGCGACTCTAGCCCTTGCAGGGTCTGGGCCAGCATCCGCTCGCTCACATCCCCCAATTCGCGGCGCAATTGCGAAAAGCGCAGCGTGCGCCCCGCCAGCGCCACAAGGATCAGCGCGCCCCAGCGGCTGGTCAGCATCTGCAACACCTGCCGCGAGGGGCAGAGCGGATGCAGCACATTGGGCGCCATGTCGGGCGGCGCGGCTGGGTAATCCTTCATCGCACAGGGTCCTGTGTGGAAATGTTATATACTTACCAAAATGTATGTACTTCCTTTTCGTAAGTAAAGTCGTCATCTCCATCCTATCCCATAAGAGAACGGAGTGACCCATGACCATCGCCATCACCGGAGCCACCGGCCACCTTGGCCGCCTTGCCATCGCGGCGCTCAAGGCGCGCGGGCAAAAGCCCCTCGCCCTCGTCCGCGATCCGGCAAAGGCCACGGACCTTGGGGCCGAGACGCGCGCCTTCGAATACAAGGCCATCTCCACGCTTGCGCCCGCCTTGGCGGGGGTGGAAACGCTCGTCCTCGTCTCGTCCAATGATTTCGACGATCGGGTGGGCCAGCATCGCAATGTCATCGCGGCGGCCAAGGCGGCGGGGGTGGGGCGCATCCTCTATACCTCGATCCTGCGCGCCGACAGCTCGCCCATGCTGCTTGCCGCCGACCACAAGGGAACGGAAGAGGCGGTCCGCGACTCGGGCCTTGGTTTCACCTTCCTGCGCAATGGCTGGTACACGGAAAACCACACCGGCAGCCTTGGCGGGGCCATTGCGGCGGGGGCGTTGATCGGATCGGCGGGGGAGGGGCGTTTCTCCACCGCCAGCCGCGCCGACTATGCCGAGGCGATTGCGGTGACGGCGATCGGGGAAGGCCATGACGGCAAGACCTATGAACTGGCCGGGGACGGGTCGCACAGCTATGCCGAACTGGCCGCCGAAGTGTCGCGCGTGACGGGCAAGGCGATCCCCTACAATGATCTGCCGCCTGACGCCTATGCGGGTATCCTGCAATCCTTCGGCCTGCCTGCGGGCTTTGCCCATGTTCTGGCCGACAGCGACGTGCAGGCGGGTAAGGGTGCGCTTTTTGACGAAAGCCGCACCCTGTCGCGTCTGATTGGGCGGCCTACGACGCCTTGGCAGCAGACCGTTGCCGCCGCGCTGGCCTGACCGAATGCAGGGGGTCAGGCCGCCCGCGACGGCCTGATCCCCTGCGCCACCACGCCCTGATCCATCAACCGCCCAATCTGCCCCGACCCCAGCCCCAGCACATCGGCCAAGATCGACTCGGTATGTTCGCCCAGCACGGGGGCGGGCACCGCCGCCCCGCGCGCCATATCGGAAAAGCTGACGGGCGATCCCGGCACGGGCAGCATCCCCACCCCCGGCTGCATCAGCATCTGGAAGATGGGGTTGTCGGGGGACAGGTCGGGGTCCTGCGTCACCGCTTCGGCAAAGCTGCGAAAGACCGACCATGTCAGCCCCGCCGCATCGAACAGCGGTCCCACTTCGTCCAGTCGCCGCGCGGTAAACCAAGGCGCGAACAGCGCCGTGATCTCCTTGCGCGCCAGCCAACGGTTGCCTTCCTGCGCGAGGTCCATGCCCAGCCGCGCGCCCAGCGCTGCGACTTCATCAACCAACCCCAGCACCTTGACCAGCCCGCGCCATTGCCGATCCGTCAGGCCCACGACCATCACGCGCCGCCCGCAGGCCAGAACGAAATCCTGCCCGTAGGCCCCATAAAGCGCATTGCCCGCTTTGGCCCGGTCCACCCCGTTCGCCACGACCTCGCCCACGATCCCCAGATTGGCCATCATCGCTGCCGCCACATCCTTTAGCGACAGTTCTGCCACCTGACCCCGCCCCGTGCGGAAACGGTGCCGCTCGGCCGCCAACAGGGCGTTCACGACCATGCCGCCTGCGATGCAATCCCACGCGGGCAGCACATGTGCCACGGGGTCCGCCGATCCTTCCGGCCCCGTCGCCATGGGAAAGCCAAGCGAGGGGTTGACCGTGTAATCCACCGCAGGCTCCCCCCGCCGTGTGCCCGTCAACGAGACCATGATCAAATCCGCGCGCCGCGCCTGAAGCGCGGGGTAATCCATCCACCCCTTGGCGCGCAGATTGGTCAGGAACATCCCCGCATCCGGCCCCGGCGCGCAGATCAGCGCGGTCACGATCTCTTGCCCCTCGGGCCGCGCGATATCGACGGCGAGCGAGCGTTTGCCCTTGTTCATCCCGGCCCAGAACAGGCTGACCCCGTCCTTCGTCACCGGCCAGCGATGGGCGTCCAGCCCGCCTTGCGGGCGGTCAAAGCGGATCACATCCGCCCCCATCTGCGCCAGCGTCATGCCCGCCAGCGGCACCGCCACGAAAGCCGACCCTTCGACCACCCGCATCCCCGACAGAACGCCCATGTTCAACCCCATTCCATCGTGGCCTGCATACAGACCAGCCCATCCCCATTGACCGTCGCCAGACCATCCCCCGCGCCCTGCAAGGACAGCGCGTCGAAATGGAAGGCAGGGCGCACACCCCGGAACCTGTAACCGGCGGGAACCGCCCCCCCGCGCCGCGCCCGCCCCGCCTGCATCAAGAGCATCGCCTGCATTGGGCCGTGGACCACCAAACCGGGATATTTCTCTACCCCCGTGGCATAGGGCAGGTCGAAATGGATGCGATGCGCGTTGAAGGTCAGGGCCGAAAAGCGGAACAGCCGCACCTCGTCTACCGTGACATCCTCGCGCCAGTCGGCCACCGGGGCCTCGACCGGTGGGGGCGGGGAAAATCGTTCGGGCATCGCGATGAAAACGATGTCCTGCTCTTCCTCGACCGCCAGCCCTTCTGCACCCAGCACCTCATGCCGGACGGTGACGAACACCATGCGCCCCGTTGTTCCGGTCTTTTCCGAAACCTTCGTGATCTCTGACCGGCGCTGCATCTCTTCGCCGATCCTGAGCGGGGCATGAAAGCGCAGCCGTCCGCCCGCCCACATCCGCCGTTCCAGCGGCACCGGCGGCAGGAACCCGCCGCGCGCGGGATGCCCGTCCGGCCCCAGTTCGGCCATCGACGCTTCGGGTGCCCAGCCCATCCAGTGCCAAAGCACGGGCAGCACCGCGCCCGCCGCCCAATCGCCGGAAACCCCCAAGGTCGCCGCCATCTGCCGCGCCTGCCGCGGGCTGATCACGTCGCGCGCCTCTTCGATCCGCCCGATCCAGCGGTCGTATTCCCCGGTCATTTCTGGTCTTCCGTCCCTGCGCCTGCGCAATATTATTGCGCAAGAACTGGCGCGGCGAACCAGAAGGTCAAGGGAGGCCGCTCACTCCGCCGCAGGCAGCGGGTTCAGCGTGGTGATCCCCACCGCCGCCGCCCGCGCAAGGTCCGGGTCGAGCGACATCGGCACATATTCCCCGCGCCGCCACAATTCGCCCAGATCGTCGTAGAATCGGCTCAGCGGATGCCCCGATTGCCCGGTCGAGGTGATAAAGACCGATGAATCCGGGTCCGCGAAATCATAGACACCCCGATAGCCCGCGCCATGCACGTTCAAATAGGGGTTCGGCCCGTCGCCCTTGGTCTTGCCGCGCAAGAGCGTGTGGTCATCCCCGCTGGTGGACTGCCGCATGTTCACGAAATAGCGCAGCACCGGCAACTGCCCAAGGATCGGGTGATCATGCGTCGCCTGATGCGCATCCCCCCAGCGCCAGCTTTCCGGGTTCGGCCCATAGGTTTCGGACAGTGACAGCAGGGCGTCGTCCAGCGCCATCCGTGCAAGGTCAGAACAGCTTTCGACCACCGCCGATTGCACCACGTCGCACCAGACGCTTGCCCCGTCGACGTTGCGGTAGACCCGTTCGATGAAGACCGGCTCTATATGGGTAAAGGTATCGGCCAGCGGCCCCAACTCATCGCGGATCAGCCGGTCCTGCAAGGCGCGCACCCAGGCCTGATAAATCAGCGGTTCGGGCAGATGCTCGCTCATCTCGCCGTTCCATGCGGCAAGGATTTCCAGCGCGCGCTGTCGCAGCCGGTCCGGCGTGCCCTCTGGCGCGGCCTCGCCCGTGAACCACAGGTCCGCCCCGATCAAGGGCAACAGCGCCCGCGCGGTGAAGCTGACCGTATCCAACTGCGCCTCGATAAAGCTTTCGCGCGTATGCACCTCGCGCGCCTTCATCAGCGTAAGCCAGCGCTGGATGCGCTGCGTATCGCCCCAGTCGTACGACACATGCAGCGGGAAAGGGCGATCCACCGTCTTGTTGTTGGTGTTCCCGATCAGGCCCGAAGCGGGATTCACCTCGCGCGGGTTGTCCTCGTAGGGCAGCATCCCCTGCCAGCGGTTCGCAGCGATCCAGCCGGGCGACGGCATGCGCCCCTTGCTTTGATGCGCGGCGTCGCGGGCGGGCAGGGCCCCCATCACCTGCAAGGCGATCCCGTTGCGGTCGGCCAGCATCACGTTCTGCGCGGGCGCCACGACCAGACGCCCCGCCGCGATAGCCTCGGCCACCGATTTCGCCTGCATCATGCGGATCACCGCCGTCATCGACGTATCCGCCCCGGTCAGCGCCGTCCACGCGACCGATGCCACATGCCCCCCCGGCGTGACCGTCCCGATGTCGTAATGCGATCCCGGCAGAACCGGCCCGTTCTCTGTCCAGCGCAGCGTGATCGTCACCGGCGCGGCATCCTTCACCGTGATGATGGACCGCCGCGTGACGAAATCCGCCCACCCGTCGGGCGTACGGTACTGTTCGGGGTTCGCGGGGTTGACCTCTTCGATGTAAAGGTCCTGATCATCCGCATAGCTGGATGTCAGGCCCCAGCCCAAGGCCTCTGACCGGCCCAGCAGAATGGCCGGGATGCCCGGAATCGTGCCGCCAATCACCCCGCCCGACTGCAACTCCAGCCGCGCCAGATACCACACGGTCGGCGCGGTGAAGCCCAGATGCGGATCATTGGCCAGCAGCGTGCCCCCGGCCGCCGACCGCGCGGGCGCCGCCGCCCATGCGTTCGAGGCCCCGGCCATACCTCGCTCGGGGAACGGGGACAGCGGATCGTCCGACGCCATCCGCAACGGTGCCGAAGACGGCACCACCCCCGGCACCAGCGCCGCATAATCCGGCAAGGCCATCACCCCCTGCGTCGGATCGTCGGGCAGGATATCGGCCACGCGCCCCGCAGGCAGCAGCAGCGACACCCGCGCGCGCAGCACCTCTTCCTGCAGGTGACCCGACAATTGCAACGCCATCAGCTTCAGGACCGCGATCGAATCCGCAGGCTGCCACGCCGCGATCTCGCTTGAAAACAGGAACATTTCCGGCGCACCGCGCCCGCGCGCATCCTTGTTGACCTGCGCGATCCAAGAATTGACGCCACTGGCATAGGCCTCCAGCGCCTCCATCGTCGGGGCGTCCTGCACGGCGACGGACTGTTGCGCGAGTCCATAAAGATCGTAACGGCGCATCAATTCGTCGATCTTGACCGTCCGCTGCCCAAAAACCTCGGACAGCCGCCCCTGCACGGTGCGCCGCAGCATGGTCATCTGCCACAGCCGATCCTGCGCATGGGCGAACCCCAGCGCGAAGTAAACATCCCGATCCGTCGCGCCAAAGATATGGGGCACGTTGTTGTTGTTCCGCACAATCTCGACCGGCGCGGAAACGCCCTCAAGCGTGAACGCCTCGTCATAATCGGGCAGCGAGCGGGACAGGAAATAGTAGACGATCACCCCCGCCAGCAGCGACAGCGCCACGAGGCCGGTGAACAGGCGCAGCATCCAGCGGAAGACGAGGAACATGAAGGGCCTGTTCTTGACGACGGGAACCGGATGGCTTCCTAGTCCATCGCACATCAGGTGGCAATGCAACGGAGGGTGAACGATGGCAAAGGTGGCCTTTCTGGGTCTGGGCGTGATGGGGGGCCCGATGGCACGCCATCTTGCGGCCAAAGGCCACGACGTGACCGTCTACAACCGCACCACCGCCCGCGCCGAGGCTTGGGTGGCGGCCCATGGTGGGCGTCTGGGCCGCACGCCCTCTGACGCCGCGCGCGGGGCCGAGCTCGTCTTCGCCTGCGTCGGCAATGACGACGACCTGCGCCATGTCTGCACCGGCGACGGCGGTGCCTTTGCGGCCATGGCCCCCGGCACGCTGTTTGTCGATCACACCACCGTCTCGGCGCAGGTCACGCGCGAACTGGCGGGCATCGCGGCGGGGCAGGGGATCGGCTTCGTGGATGCCCCCGTTTCGGGCGGGCAGGCCGGGGCCGAAAACGGCGCGCTCTCCATCATGTGTGGCGGCACGATCGAGGATTACAGCCGCGCCGAACCCGTCATGGCCGCCTATGCCCGCATCTGCCGCCGTCTGGGCGACAGCGGGGCAGGGCAATTGGCCAAAATGATGAACCAAATCTGCATCGCGGGCCTGATGCAGGGCCTGTCCGAGGCACTGGCTTTCGGCCAGAAGGCCGGTCTCGACGGCGAGGCGGTGGTGGAAGTGATCAGCCAAGGCGCGGCAGGGTCGTGGCAGATGGTCAACCGCCACAAGACCATGCTCAAGGACCAGTTCGACTTCGGCTTCGCGGTGGATTGGATGCGCAAGGACCTTGGCATCTGCCTGCAGACGGCGGACGAGATTGGCGCGCGCCTGCCTGTCACGGCCCTTGTGGACCAGTTCTACAAGGACGTGCAACTGATGGGCGGCGGCAGGAACGACACCTCAAGCCTGATCCGCCGCCTGCGTTAAGGGGGCAGGGGGCCAACAGGCCCCCCGCACCCCCCCATCACGGTATGATGCGCGTGTATTTTACGCCGGCCAGCGTCGCCCCGGCGATCAACCCCTGCTGACCAAAGACCAGCGCGATCACCGGGTCGATCTCGGTCGTTTCCTTGCCGATGCTGCCACCTTGTCCGGGTGTTGCGTATTTCAGGTCCGCGCTCGCCGCCCAACCCGCGCCTGCCCGGAATTCGGCCAGTGCGGCATCGGTCATGAAGAACAGCGCGTGGGCATATTGCTGCGCCCCGATCTGCAACCCATAACTCGCCTTGGTCGACGAATAGTAATCCACCGTCACATCCCGGATCTGCAACGCGCCGCGCCCATAGGCCCCGCCGACAAAGAACCCGGCCTCGGTGATCAGCGGCATGTAGAGCACGCCATTCGCCCGCGTCGCCAATTCGCGCGTCCCCGGATAGCGGCTGAAGAGGAAGCTCTTCGTCGCCTCGACCCGCGCATCGATCTGCTGCGCCCCGTTCGACCCCACGCCATTCCCGCAGGCCGCCGTCAAAAGCACGCTCGCCCCGGCCCCGGCCAGCAGACCCCGTCTGGTCATCCGTTCCATTGAAACCGCCCTCTCTTGCCCCGGCAGGGTTCTTCACCGACCCCGCTCATCCGTCACAGAGTAACCGATTTCCCAGTGCCTGTCATGCCGTGCCAGCAACCAAGGCGGAGCCTTGCCGACACACCGCGTCCCCAGAAGCGGACCGCAGAGGGGGGCTGTCTGCCCCCCACGGGCCGCGCAGGCGCGACCCTCCCCCCGAGGATACTTGAAGACGGAAAATGAACCGGCGCAGCACAAAGCCTGCCTTCATTTTCCGTTCAAAAATATCCTCGGGGGTGAATTGGCCGCAGGCCAAGAGGGGGCAGACAGCCCCCTTTGCCACCGCCGCCGCAGGCGCCGCGCCAGTTAGCCCCAGACCCAGCCCGCGCGCAACTTGCGCGCCACGTCGGGGGCGAAATACGTGAGGATGCCGTCACAGCCCGCCCGTTTGAACCCCATCAGGCTTTCCATCATCGCCTTTTCGCCGTCGATCCAGCCGCGCTCTGCCGCGCCCTTGATCATCGCGTATTCGCCCGACACCTGATAGGCATAGGTCGGCGCGCCGAAGGCGTCCTTCACGCGGCGGCAGATGTCCAGATAGGGCATTCCCGGCTTTACCATCACCATATCCGCCCCCTCGCGCAGGTCACGCTCGACCAGACGCAGCGCCTCGTCGGTATTGGCGGGGTTCATCTGATAGGTCTTCTTGTCACCCTTCAGGGCACCCGACGCCCCCACCGCATCCCGGAACGGCCCGTAAAAGGCCGAAGCATATTTCGCCGCATAGGACAGGATCGCCACATCCCTGTGACCCGCCCCTTCAAGCGCCCCCCGAATCGCGCCGATGCGCCCGTCCATCATGTCCGACGGACCCAGAATGTCGGCCCCGCAGTCCGCCTGCACCAGCGCCATCCGCACCAGCGCCTCCACCGTCTCGTCGTTCAGGATGATCCCGTCACGCACCAGCCCGTCATGGCCATTCGCGTTATACGGGTCCAGCGCCACGTCGGTCATCACCGCAATCTCCGGCACCGCCGCCTTGATCGCCCGGATCGCGCGGTTAGCAAGGTTGTCGGGGTTCCACGCCTCTTCGCAGGCTTCGGTCTTTAGGGCGGGGTCGGTATAGGGAAACAGGCAGATCGCCGGTATCCCCAGACCCGCCGCCATCTCGGCTGCCTTGACCACCAGATCGACCGACAGCCGCTCTACCCCCGGCATCGAAACGATCGGTTCGCGCACCCCCACGCCGTCCCGCACGAAGACCGGCCAGATCAGGTCGCCCGCCGCAAGCAGCGTCTCTTGCGACAGCGCGCGCAGTGCGGGCGTGCGGCGCAGGCGGCGGAAACGGGCGGCCGGGGTGGGGGCGGATATCGGGCGCATCGGGCAGGGCTCCGGGAATTGAGGTGCGGGGACTTGCGCCCCGCCCCCTTGCCTGCCAGAGAAAGAAGCGCGCCTCAAGCCGACATTCGTCTTGGGGCGCGTGCGGGGTACGGGCAGGGACGCGCAGGTTGGACTGGTACAAGACGATTTTCGAAGTCATCGATATGCGGTCCTTCTCCAACCTCTGGTTCTGGATCGCGCTGGCCGTGATGTGGTCCAGCACCAGCCACTATGTGATCGGCGTGCCGCATGACCTTATCCGCCGTGCCGATCGCGAAGGCGGGCAGGCGATGGCAGATGTCGACGCGCTCGCGCATGTCTACACGCGACGGACCCTTTTTATCGCGCGGCAAAGCGGTCTGGTGCTGGCGGCCTTCCTTTCCTTTCTGACCACCGGGCTTGTGGTCCTTGCCACCGCCTATGCGTTTGAATTCGCGCAGGCCGTGCTTTGCCTTCTGCTGCCGATGCTGGTTGTGGGCTGGCTCACCCTAAGGACTTGCCTTGCAATCGAGTCGGACGATTTGCGGGACGAGGCTTTGTTGCACCGCCTTCGCCGCCATCGCGTGACGGTGCAGGCCGTGGGAATGGTCGCGCTCCTCGTGACGGGGATGTTCGGCATGTACCAGAACCTGACCGTCGGGGTCTTTGGCTGACCGTCGAAAGGCGTTGACGCCGCCGCCCCTGCGGTTAAGTCACGCCCACCATGACCACAGCTTCCCGTATCCTCCTCGGCGGCGCGCCCGAAGGCTATGACGCCCGCCTCCTCGCCCGCGAGCTGGAGAGGGGCGCGCCCGTCATCCACATCGCCCGCGATGACAAACGGGCCGAGGCGATGGCGGCCGCACTGGCCGTCATGGCGCCGGGGGCAGCGGTGCTGGACCTGCCGGCATGGGACTGCCTGCCTTACGACCGCGTCTCGCCCAACCCCAACCTTTCCGCCCGGCGCATGGCGACGCTGGCCGCTTTGGCCGAAGGCATCCGTGGCCCCTTCGTCCTGCTGACCACCCTGAACGCCGCCACCCAGCGCCTTCCGGCGCGCGACGTGATCCGCGCCTCTGCCTTTTCCGCCCGCGTGGGCGACCGGGTGGATGAGGCGCGGTTGAAGGCGTTTCTGACCCGGATGGGGTTTTCCCCCACTTCGACCGTGGCGGAACCGGGTGACTATGCGATCCGGGGCGGCATCGTGGACCTCTGGCCGCCGGGAAGCCGGACGCCCATCCGGCTGGATTTCTTTGGCGACGTTCTGGATGGCGCGCGGCGGTTCGACCCCGAAACCCAACGCACCACCGAAAAACTCGCGGCCATCGACCTTGCCCCCATGTCCGAGGTGATCCTCGACGACGCTTCTATCACGCGCTTCCGCCAGAACTACCGTCTGGAATTCGGGGCAGGGGGATCGGAAGACCCGCTGTACGAGGCTGTCAGCGCTGGTCGCAAGCATCAGGGGATGGAGCATTGGCTGCCCTTCTTCCACGACCGGCTGGAAACGCTTTTCGACTATCTGCCCGATGCGGCGGTCATGCTGGACGACCAGATCACCCCGGCCCGATTGGCCCGGTGGGAGGGGATCGAAGACCAATATGACGCGCGGCGCGAGGCGATGCAGGCCAAGGGGCGGCTCGATTCCGTCTACAAGCCCTGCGCGCCGGGCTTGCTCTATCTTGACGATGCGGCTTGGGAACAGGCGACCGCCGCCCACCGCCTGATCCAGCTTTCGCCAAATCCGCAAAGCCCCGGCCCCGGCGTTCTGGATGCGGGCGGGCGTCTGGGTCGCAACTTTGCGCCAGAACGGCAGCAGGAAAGTATAAGTCTTTTCGGTGCCTTGGCTGCGCATCTTAAGGAACAGCTTCAAGATCGTCAGGTCGTCATCGCCTCATGGTCCGATGGCGCGCGGGAACGGCTTGAGGGGTTGTTGGCCGATCAGGGCGTGACAGGTGCGAAACGCATCAAGGACATCCGCGATGTCCCTGAAGGCAAAGGCGGTTTGTTCCTGCTGGTCTGGGCGCTGGAGGCCGGTTTCACCGCCCCCGGCCTTGCCGTCATCTCGGAACAGGATGTGCTGGGCGACCGTCTGGTGGGCAAGCCCAAACGCAAGCGCAAGGCCGAGAACTTCCTGCGCGAGGTGGACAGCCTCACCCCCGGTGATCTTGTCGTGCATGTGGAACACGGGGTCGGGCGCTATCTGGGGATTGAAACCATCACCGCCCTCGGCGCGCCCCATGCCTGCGTGGCGCTGGAATATGCCGAAGGGGCAAAGCTTTACCTTCCGGTCGAGAATATCGAACTCCTGTCCCGCTATGGCCATGAGGAAGGGCTGCTTGACCGTCTGGGGGGCGGGGCATGGCAGGCCAAGAAGGCGAAACTCAAGGAACGCATCCGCGAGATTGCCGACCGTCTGATGCGGATTGCCGCCGAACGCGCGCTGCGCCATGCGCCCATTCTAGAGGCGCCGCATTCCCTGTGGGAAGCCTTCGCCGCCCGCTTCCCATGGCAGGAAACCGACGACCAGTTGTCCGCCATCGCCGATGTCGTGGCCGACCTTGAATCCGGCCGCCCCATGGATCGCCTGATCGTGGGCGACGTGGGTTTCGGCAAGACCGAAGTCGCCATGCGCGCGGCCTTTGTCGCTGCCCTTGCCGGGATGCAGGTCGCCGTGATCTGCCCCACCACGCTGCTTGCCCGCCAACACTACCGCAGCTTTGCCGAACGCTTCCGGGGCTTTCCCATCAGCGTCAAACCGCTTTCGCGCTTTGTCAGCGCAAAGGACGCCAAGGCCACACGCGACGGCTTGGCCGATGGCACGGTGGACATCTGCGTCGGCACCCATGCGCTTCTGGCCAAGGACATCCGCTTTAAATCCTTGGGCCTTTTGGTCATCGACGAGGAACAGCATTTCGGCGTCGCCCATAAGGAACGGCTGAAAGAGATGCGGTCGGAAATCCACGTCCTGACCCTGACCGCCACGCCGATCCCGCGCACGCTGCAACTGTCGCTGACCGGGGTGCGCGACCTGTCCATCATCGCCACGCCCCCGGTCGACCGTCTGGCAATCCGCACCTATGTCAGCGAATTCGACCCCGTCACCCTGCGCGAGGCGCTTTTGCGCGAACGCTATCGCGGCGGGCAAAGCTTTATCGTCGTCCCCCGCATCTCGGACCTGCCCGAGATCGAGGAATTCCTGCGCAGCCACGTCCCCGAAGCCAGCTACATCATCGCCCATGGCCAGCTTGCGGCGGGCGATCTGGATGAGCGGATGAACGAATTCTATGACGGCAAATATGACGTGCTGCTTTCGACCACCATCGTTGAATCCGGCCTCGACATCCCGACCGCCAACACGATGATCGTCCACCGCGCCGACATGTTCGGCCTGTCGCAGCTGTATCAGATCCGGGGCCGCGTGGGCCGCGCCAAGACCCGCGCCTATTGCTTCCTGACCACCAAACCCCGCGCGCCGCTGACGCCACAGGCGATGAAGCGTCTGCGTCTGCTGGGGTCGCTCGATTCCTTGGGGGCGGGCTTCAACCTTGCCTCCCACGACCTTGATCTGCGCGGGGCAGGGAACCTGTTGGGCGAGGAACAGTCAGGCCACATCAAGGAAGTGGGCTACGAGCTTTACCAGCAGATGCTAGAGGAAACGATCGCCAAGCTGAAATCGGGCGAATTGGCGGGGCCTGCGGGGCTGGACGACCAATGGGCGCCGCAGATCAATCTGGGCGTCCCCGTGCTGATCCCCGAAGAGTATATCCCCGACCTCGACATCCGCCTTGGCCTTTACCGCCGCCTGACGACGCTGACGACCAAGGTGGAGTTGGAGGGCTTCGCCGCCGAATTGATCGACCGTTTCGGGGAATTGCCGCGCGAGGTGAACACGCTTCTCTTGGTGATGCGGATCAAGTCGATGTGCAAGCGCGCGGGCATCAGCCGTCTGGATGCAGGGCCAAAGGGCGCGACGGTCCAGTTCCACAACGACAAATTCGCCAATCCGGCGGGGTTGGTGGATTTCATAAAGTCCGATCCGGCGGCGCGGGTGCAGGGCAACAAGATCGTGCTCATGCGCGACTGGAAGACCGAAGGCGACCGGATCAAGGGCGCCTTCGCCATCGCGAAGGATCTGGCGGAAAAGGTCGTCCGGCCGGAGGGGAAGAAGGGCTGATAGGTGAGTTGAGCGTGCGGCCATCGCCGCACGCGCCGTGACCAAGCCTCCACCCGTCCCGCCCGTGCGCCCGCGCACGGGCCGCGCCCGCCCTGCGGGGGGCGGGCGCGACAAGTCGCACCCGCCGGGCGGGCACGTCCCGTGCCCTAAGCGTTCGGTCTGGTTGAACCCCCCTTGCGGCTTCGTTGCCTCAGCCGCAATCGGACCGGCGAAACTGTCCACTGGACAGTTTCGCGTCGGTCCTCTGGCCCACGCTTGCATCGGCACGCCGCGCAGCACCTGCCGTGTCACCACTAAGCGATCAGGGCACCCGCAGCACGGGCTTCACCCCGCCCAGCCCCGACCTCATCGCGGCACCAAGCGCATCAACCCCCATCCCCCCGCCGCAAAGACCGCCACCCCGCCCATCAGCGGATAGGCCGTCCCGTCGAACATCAACCCCACCGGCACCGCCAGAACGACCGACGCCACCGTCGCAATCGCCCCCATCACACTGGCCGCCATCCCCGCGATATGCCCCACAGGCTCCAACCCCAGCGCATTCAGGTTGCCGATGGTCAGCCCCGTCATGAAGAACACCCCCACCGTCCACAACAGATGCGCCGGAAAGGCCAGCGGCGCGGGCCAGATGCCCCCCGCCTTGGCCACCAGCATCACGGCGGAAAACACCACCTGCGCCGCCAGTGTCACGGTGATCATCCGCCGCATCCCCAGCCGGACCACCAGTTTCGCGTTGATGAAACTCGCCGTGCCCGACAGCACCGCGATCAGCGCGAACCAAAGCGGGAACCGCTCCCCCTCGCCATAGACCTGATCAAGGATGGGCTGGGTCGCCGACAGGGTGGAAAACAGGCAGGAAAAGACCAGCGTTTGCACCGCGATGGACACCACCACCACCCGATGCGACAGCACCTCGACAAAGGCCGCCCGCAGCGTCTCCCACCGCAGGGGGCGCCGCGCTGCCTTGGGCATCGTCTCGGGCTGGCGGAACCAGAACCACAGCATCGTCGCGCCCGAAAAGACGACAAAGGCAAGGAATATCCCCCGCCACCCCGCCACCCAGATGATCCCCTGCCCGATGAAGGGGGCAATGGCAGGCACCAGCGTAAAGATCATCATGGCGAAACTGACCACCCGCGCCATCTCGCGCCCCTTATAGAGGTCGCGCACCAGCGCCAGTGACACGACCCGTGGCCCCGCCGCCCCCAGCCCCTGCAACAGCCGCGCGATCAGCACCCCCTCCAACGTGGGCGAGACATAGGCCACCACCGCCGAGGCACAGTACAGCGCCGCCCCCGCAAGGATCACGGGCCTGCGTCCAAAGGCATCCGACAAGGGCCCCGCGAACAGCGTCCCGATCCCCATGCCAAGGACAAAGGATGTCAGGATCAACTGCGCCGCATTGGGCGCATCGGGCGACAGCTCCGCCGCGATCTGCGGCAGGGCAGGGAGCATCGCATCGATAGAGAAAGCGATGGTCGCAAAGAGAACGGCGATCAGGCCGATGAACTCTGTCTGCCCCATGCGGGACGCGGGCGAGGAGGAGGATGTCTGTGCCATGCCGCCCCCTTATCACGCGACAAAGGACCGCGACACCACCCGCGACGCACAAACCAGTCGCCGGGGCCGCACAGTCGCGGGGGCCACCAACCCGTCCCGGGCCTGCCGCGGGACTGCGGCCCGAACCCGCGCCGCCGTGTGACCCACAGGCCCCGGGTCAAGCCCGGGGCGGGGTCTCTTGCTCTGCCAGTTTCTCGACCAACTCGTCGATCACCTGCTGCCAGACCTCCACCGGCTGCGCGCCCGACACAACATAATGCTGCGCGATCAGGAAGGTCGGCACCGCCGTCACCCCCTTCCGGCGCGCGTCAATGTCCCGCGCCGCGATATCGTCGGCATCGGCATCTGACGCCAGCAGCCGCGCCACAGCCGCACCGTCCATCCCCACCTCTGCGGCCAGCCGCGCCAGTGTAGCGTGGTCCCCGATATCTTCGCCATCCCGCCAATGCGCCCGCAACAGCCGCGCCACCATCGGCGTCTGCTTGCCCTCGATCCCCGCCCAATGGATCACCCGATGCGCGTCCAGCGTGTTGGGCAGACGCCGCACCTTTTCCATGTCGATCTCGGCCCCGGCCCTTTTGGCGTGGTCGGCCACCTGCAGCATGGCCTGTATCGCCCGCTGCTTGCCGCCAAACTTGCCCGCCAGATAGTCCACCTGATCCACACCGTCCTTGGGCATGTCGGGGTTCAACTGGAAGGGATGCCACTCGATCCGGAACGGATGGTTCGGCCTGCTTTCCAACGCGCGGTCAAGGTTGGTCTTGCCGATCAGGCACCACGGGCAGACAGGATCGGAAAAGATATCAAGGCGGATCACGGTTTCACCCTTTCGGCAAAAGGCCCGCAAGGGCGCGTCGGTTCAGCTTGTTGTTCGCTGAACGGGGCAGGGCGTCAACCCGGCACCAGAGCCTTGGCTGCTTCCAGCGCGCCAGCACCCCTCCCGCATGGGCCGCCAAGACGGCCTCGGTCATCGGGTGATCGCTGACATAGAAACACCCTATGACCCGCACCCCCGGTCGCACCTCCACCTCCGTCACCGCGCAATCCGCCACGCCGGGGCAGGCGGCCATCGCTGCCTCCACCTCCAAGGGCGACACGCGGAACCCGCCTGCATTCATCAGGTCATCCGCCCGGCCCCGATAGAGGATTGCCCCCTCCACCGTCATCTCCGCCAGATCGCCCGTCGCGAACCAATCGCCGCGATAGCGCGCCGCCGTCCCCGCCGAATCCCCCAGATAGCCCAGCATCATCCCCGGATCGGACCGATGCACCGCCAACACCCCCACCGTGCCCCGCGCCACGGGCGACCCATCCTCGCCCAGCACCGCCACGCGCCGCCCGTTCTGCACCCACCCCGCCGACCCCGGCAGTGCAGGCCGCTCTGGACTGCCTGAAACATAGGTGGACACCTCTGTCATCCCCAGCGCCTCATGTACCGCGCGGCCCGTCGCGGCCAGCCAAGCGGCACGCACTTCGGCCCCCATCGCTTCCCCGGCGCTCAACCCATGGCGCAGCTTGGGCAGGGCGGGCATCGGCGCGCGCAGCATCTGCCGATAGACCCCTGGTGCTGCGGCAAAAACCGTCACGTCGAAGCGCTTCATCAGCAAGGGCAGCGCCGCCGCCTCGACCCCCGCCGCAGGCACCATCGCGACGGCCCCCACCGTCCACGGGTCCATCAGCCCCGTGCCCAGCGTATAGGTCCAGTTGAACGCCCCCGCATGCAGCACGCGGTCGCCTTCGCCAATCCCTTCCCAGCCGCGATGCATCATCCCCCGCGCCCAGATCGCCCGATGCGCATGCCCCACCGCCTGCGCCCGCCCCGATGTGCCAGAGGTGAAGACCGCATAGGCCAAACGGTCCGGATCCCCCATGTCCCAGTCGCAGGGGGCCAACCCTTCCCATGCCAGCACCTCTGCCGCCGACACCACGGGGCAGGGCAGCGGATCCGGCAAGGCCACCCCGTCCCCCGCCACGATCAGCGCAGGCCCCACCACCGCAGCCATCCGCGTGACCTCTGCCACGGTCAGCGCGGCGGATGTCGGCACCGGCACCAGCCCCGCCGCCACCGCGCCAAGGAAGGCCACGGGGAACGCCACCTCGTTGCCCAGGCGCAGCAGGACCCGGTCCCCCGGCCGCCCCCCCCGCGCCAGAAACCCCGTCCCGCAGCCCCGCACAGCCGCCATCAGCCGCGCATAGCTCCATCGCTCGGCGCCCTTGGGACTGACGATCTGCAAGGCCATGCGATCCGGCACGCGCATGGCAGAGTCTGCCAGTACATGACGGGCCAGATTGAACGGGGCGGGGCAGGGCGGCCAAGGGCCGGCATCGATCTCGGACAGCATGGTCCGGTTCTAATCCCGCAGCGCGCCGTTGCAAGGCGGGCCGATGCAAGTTAAGGCCAATCCATGGCCGGATCAGACCCCAAATCCCTTATCCGCATCGCCCGCGAAAGCGGGGCCGAACCCCATGTCGCGCCCCTGAACCTTGGCGAACGCGTCCGCGATCTGCGCAAGGCGCGCGGCTGGACGCTGGAACAGGCCGCGACGCAGGCAGGCCTCGCCCGGTCGACCCTGTCCAAGATCGAGAACGGCCAGATGTCGCCCACCTACGAGGCGCTGAAGAAACTTGCCGAAGGCCTTGCCATTACGGTGCCGCAGCTCTTTACCCCGCCGTCCAAGGCGCAGGTGTCGGGCCGCATGGCGGTAACCAAGCAGGGCGAAGGTCAGGCCCATGCCACGGCGACCTATGAACATGAATTGCTGGCAGGGCCACTTACGCGCAAGCAGATGCTGCCTTATCGCGCCCGCATCCGTGCCCGCGACGTCGCGGAATTCGACGGCTGGGTCCGCCACGATGGCGAAGAGTTCCTCTACGTCCTGACCGGGGTGGTTCGGCTTTACACGGAATTCTATGAACCCGTGGACCTGCGCCGGGGCGACAGCGCCTATTACGACGCCAGCATGGGCCACAACGTCATCAGCCTGTCCGAAGAGGACGCAACGATCCTCTGGGTCACATCGCTGAACTGACAACGCCACCGGGCGGCGAATGCGCGCCCAATTCTGGCGCCCCCTCCACCACCAGACCCTCCACCACCATACCCAAAGTCGCGCATGGGGTGCCCCGTCCGGTTTCCCGACCGGAACACCCCCCGCAGCGCGCGGGTTCCGGGGTCAGAACAGGTTGCCCACCGCCCGCGCCCCCGCGCTGATGTCCTGCCCCGCGCCCTCGATCGTCGCGCAAGCCCCCAGCGCCGCCAAGAGCGCGCCCAGAAGAACGATCTTCCTCATGCCTGTCCTCATTCCTGATACCACCAGACTTCCGGCTGAAAGCCGGGCCAGTCGCCATAAAGCGGCAGTCGCTCGGGGAAGTTCAACTCCTTCCGATGCGCGATCCGCGACACGTCCGAATACCAGATCGGGATGACATAGCGCCCCGATGTCAGCACCCGGTCCAGCGCCTGCACGCTCGCCACGAATTCATCCGGGTTCTTGGCCGCCACCATATTGGCGATCAAGGCCTCGGCCGCCGGAGAGTTCATTCCCATCCAGTTGCGCGTTCCGGGCTCGGTCACGCCCTTCGATCCCCAGTACAGCGTCTGCTCGTTCCCCGGCGACAGCGACAGGGACCGGATGTAATGGGTCATCTGGAAATCATAGTTGGTCGTGCGTTCCTTGTACTGGGCGCTGTCCACGGTCGTCACCCGCGCATCGATCCCCAGCCGCTTCAGGCTTTCCACATAGATCGTCGCCGCCCCGATGATGTCATTCGCGCCATTGGTGATCAGGATCTCAAAGCTGAAGGGGTCGCCCGCCGCGTTCTTCAGCACGCCGTCCTGCACCGTCCACCCGGCCTCTTCCAGCAGCGCCGTCGCGGTGCGGATCGCCGCGCGGTTCGCCTCGGTCCCGTCGCCCACGGGCAGGGCATAACCCTCAAGTGCGCCGGGCAGCAGGCTGTCCTTGAAGGGCTCCAGCAACTCCTTCACCCGCCCTTCGGCAGGCGCGCCGACCACCATCCCCAACGGCGAGTTGGAAAAGTAGCTTTGGATCCGTGGCGGAATGCCCCCGTTCAGCGTCTGGTTCACCAGATCAAAGTTGAAGGCCGTGATCAGCGCCTCGCGCACGCGCCAGTCTTGGAACAGCGGGTTGCGCGTGTTCATCACGAACCCTTCGATCCCCGACGGACGGCTATGCGGGATGATGGACTTCACGACCTCTCCCGCCTCGACCGCCGGGAAAGAATACTGCTGTTCCCATTTCACCGGGTTCGTCTCGCGCCAGCTGGTGATCTCGCCTGCCTTGAAGGCCTCGAACACCACGCCGGCATCGCCGAAATAGTCATAGCGGATTTCATCAAGGTTATGCAGACCCCGGTTAAAGGCCAGATCGGCCCCCCACCAATCCGGGTTCTTGCGGTACGAGATGAACTTCCCCGGCTCAAACGCGCCCACCACATAGGGCCCCGACCCGATAGGTGCCTCTAGCGACGATGCGGTGAAGTCCTTCCCCTCCCACTGCGCCTGTTTCAGGATCGGGCGCAGGCCAAGGATCAGCGGCAATTCCCGGTCCACCGTGTTGAAGGTGAAGCGCACGCCGCGCTCCCCCACTTTCTCGACCTTCGCGACCTTGCCATAGGCTGCGGCATAGCGCGGCTGCCCCTTGGTTCCCAGCGTCTCGAAGGACCAGATCACATCCTCTACCGTCACCGGGCTGCCGTCAGAGAATCGGGCCTCGGGCCGCAGGGTGAATTCCACGAAGGTCCGGTCCTCGTCCGTCACCACCGATTCGGCCAAAAGGCCATAAAGCGTGAAGGGCTCGTCAAAAGACCGGCCCAGCAACGTCTCGATCGTATGCGCCGTAAGTCCCGCCGGGGCGATCCCGTTGACGATGAAGGGGTTCAGGGAATCAAAGCCCCCGCTTTCGCCAAAGATGATTCGTCCACCCTTGGGCGCGTCGGGGTTGGCATAGGGCAGTGACACAAAATCCGGGGGCAGGGCCGGCTTGCCATACATAGCTATGCCATGCGTATCCGCATACACTCCGCCCGGCACCGCCACGCTTGCCGCCACCGCCAAGACCGCCCTGAATTTCCTCCACCCGAACCAACCCATCACCGTGACCCCCCGTCCTGTGCGTTATTCTTCATGACGAGCCTAAGCGCGCTTGCCTGCCTTTTCAAACTTTTAGCTTGGATACCGGCAAGAGGGCGCGTATATAAGGGGCACTGCTCGATAGGTTTCTTGCCTGTATGAAACCTGCCTCAATAACTGAACGCCGGCCTTGCGCCGGCGTTTTTTTGTGCCCTCACGGGACCGGGAGTGGATTTCGCCCCCGCAGCATGCCAGACCTTTCGCAACCGCAGCAAAAGGGGGCCAGCATGGACCTGAAGGGCAAAACCGCCGTCATCACCGGCTCGAATTCCGGCATCGGTCTGGGGGTCGCCGTGGAACTGGCCAAGGCCGGGGCCGACATCGTCATCAACAGCTTCACCGACAGCGCCGAAGATCACGCGCTTGCCGCCCGCATCGCGGCAGATCACGGCATCACCGCCCGCTACATTCAGGCCGACATGTCCAAGGGCGACGAGTGCCGCGCCCTGATCGAACGGGCCGGGGCCTGCGACATCCTCGTGAACAATGCGGGCATCCAGCACGTCGCGCCCATCGAGGACTTCCCCACCGACAAATGGAACCAGATCCTCGCCATCAACCTGTCCTCTGCCTTCCACACCACCGCCGCCGCCCTGCCGGGAATGCGCGCCCGCGGGTGGGGGCGGATCGTCAACATCGCCTCGGCCCATGGCCTGACGGCCAGCCCCTACAAATCCGCCTATATCGCCGCCAAGCATGGCGTGGTGGGCCTGTCCAAGACCACCGCGCTGGAAACGGCGGGGCAGGGGATCACCTGCAACGCCATCTGCCCCGGCTATGTTTTGACGCCTTTGGTCGAAGCGCAGATCCCCGACCAGATGAAAGTGCATAACATGGATCGCGACACGGTGATCCGCGAGGTGATGCTGCTGCGCCAACCCTCGCGCCAATTCGCCACCACCGAACAGATCGGCGGAACGGTCCTTTACCTCTGTTCGCCCCATGCCGATCAGGTGACCGGCACGACGATCAGCGTGGACGGCGGCTGGACGGCGCTGTGACGGACAGGTCGTCGAAGGTTGCAGCGGATTTCGTCGAACACACCTTCCCCTGCGCCGACACGACACCCCCCTGACCCGGCATCTGGGGCGCCTGCACACAGAGCGCCCCATTTGGTGATCACTTGCCCAGCACAGGCTCCTTCACCGCCGGGTAAACCAGTCCCCCCGACACGACCAGCTTCGCCGCCTCGTCAGGTTTCATGTCCAGAAAGATCACATCCGCCCGCGGCACATAGATCAACATCCCCGACGTCAGCGGCGTCAGCGCCACGAAGACAGCTATCATGTCCTGCCCCGGCAGCTTTGCCGCGATCTCGCCCTTGGGTGATGACGCGACAAGACCCACAGCCCAGCTTCCGGCGCGCGGGAACTGCACCAGACAGGTCCGGTCGAAGGTCTTTTCCTTTTGGGCAAAGACCGTTTCGGTGATCTGCTTCAACCCGCCATAGACCGACCGCACCACCGGCACCCGGTCCACCATCCGCTCGGCCTGACCCATCAGCGTCCGGCCCAAAAACCCCCGCGCCATCCAGCCGATCAGCACGGTAAAGACAAGGAAGACCGCCACCCCCACACCGCGCAGGGGGAAATTGGCCTCGGGTCCGAAGAACCGATGCACCAGCGCCTCGGGCTGATAGGCCGCCGGGATCAGCGGCAGGATCCAGCCATCCAGCCAGCCCACGACCGACCAGATCAGCCACAGCGTCAGACCCGTGGGCAGAACGACCACCAGCCCCGTCAGAAAGGATGCCCGCAGCGCACCCAGCAGGCTCCGCCTGTGCGGCGTATTCTCACTCATTGAACCGGTTCCCCTGTTGCGCCCAATCTAGGAACCGTTTGACCACCGCACAACCCGGCGCGTCACGCGCCCCGCGTCATGGCCCCCGCAATCGCCGCGCCCAGCCGCGCATTGTTCAGGACAAGGGCAATATTTGCCTCTAGCGACCGCCCCTTGGTCAATTCGAAGATGCGTTGCAACAGGAAGGGCGTCACCGCCTTGGCGGCGATCCCTTTCGCCGCGGCCTCGGCCAGCGCGGCCTCGACATGGGGCATGATCTCGGCGCGCGGGATCTCGGCCTCCAGCGGGATGGGGTTCGCCACCAACTGCCCCCCGGGAACCCCAAGTGCCGCCCGCATCCGCGCCGCCGCCGCAATCTCTGCCGCGCTGTCCATCCGCAACGGTGCCTTCAACCCGCTTTCCCGCGACCAGAAGGCGGGAAACTGGTCCTGCCCAAAGGCGATGACGGGCACCCCCGCCGTTTCCAGCCATTCCAGCGTCTTGGGCAGGTCAAGGATGGCCTTCGCCCCCGCCGCCACCACCGTGACCGCCGTCTGCGCCAGTTCCGGCAGGTCGGCGCTGATGTCAAAGCTGGTCTCCGCCCCCCGATGCACGCCGCCAATCCCGCCCGTGGCAAAGACCGCAACCCCCGCCAGCCGCGCACAGATCATCGTGGCGGCCACCGTCGTCGCCCCCGTGCCGCCCATGGCCAGACAGGCCGCAAGGTCCGCCCGGCTCAGCTTTGCCACGCCCCGCGCCTGACCCAGCGATTCAAGCTCTGCCTCTGTCAGCCCGGCATGGATGCGCCCGCCCAATACGGCCATGGTCGCAGGCACCGCCCCATGGGCGCGCACCTCTGCCTCTACCCGCCGTGCGGTTTCGACGTTCTGCGGAAAGGGCATGCCATGCGTGATGATCGTGGATTCCAGCGCCACCACCGGCGCCCCGTCCTTCAGCGCGCGCGCCACATCCGGCGCAAAGGTCAGATGATCCATGCTCATTCCCCGTTATGCAGATCGCGCGCGATGGCAGGACCGCAGCGATAGTCGCTGAACACCACCCGGAACCGCGCCCGCTCGGGCGAGCAGGCCATGATCCCCACCTTTGCCGGCAGACCCGCCGGCAGATATCCCAGCCGCGCGAGGGTCCATCCCCCCTCGGGCCGCGCCACATCCACCCGCACCGCATCCCCATGCCGCGACAACCGCAGACGCACGCGTTCGGGGTCAAAGGGCAGGGGCATCGTCGCCCAATCGGACCGCAGGTTCGTCACAACGGTCGAAAACACCGGCTGTCCGTCATTCACCTCGACCCCGCATTTGATCCAATGCTCGTCCGTCAGATGCATCATCAGACCCGCCTGATCGTAAAGCGCGCGATACGTCCCCGCGATGGTGACTTCGGCAGTGAAATCGCCCGGCACGGCCTCCCACAGGAAATGGCCATTGTGGCGGACGAAACCGTAAAAGGTCTCGCGCCAGAAATCCGTCTTCTCGCCCGTCACCACTGCAATGGCGCCCGGCATCTCGGCCACCTCGTCCGGCGGGTTCATCCAAGTCATCCGCGAAAACCAACTGCCGCTCATGACGGTGTCTCCCCGCTCACATAGATGGCCGCCGCCCGGATCGCCGCCGCAAGCGCGGCGTCCCGTCCCGCCCCGCGCCGCTCGGCCACGACATGGGCCGCCATGAAGGTATCGCCCGCCCCGGTGACCCGCGTCACCATGACCTTGGGCGGCACGTCCACGATCACGCCCGCCCCGCGCGTCCCCTCGGCACAGGCCCGCCCGCCATCGGTCACCAGCACCCGCGCCGCGCCGCGCGCCAGCAGACCCTCGGCCGCCGCCCCGGCGCTGTCATAGGCGTCATGCCCGATCAGACGCGCCTCCTCCAGATTGACGTATAGCGTCGCCCCCGCATGGCCCATCAGCGGCAGCAGCCGCTCTGCCTTGCCCGGACTGGCCGGGGCCACCCGCAGATCCGCCCCCGCGAATAAGGGCGACACCGCAATCTCGGCCAACACCTGCACCGTCAGGTTCCCGTCCAGCGCAATCAGCCCGCGCCACGGGTCCGCCGCCGTGCCCAGCGTCCCATCCGTCAGAGGACGCAGGATCTTTTCCCCCGCCGCCTCAAGCGAATGGGCGTCGGCAATGGCGGCGATCAGCCCGTTCGCCCCCTCCACCGCCATGTACTGGTCGGTGGGCAGGTCCTCGGACCGATAGGCAAAGCGCGTCTCCACCCCCAGCCGCGCGCAGGCCGCCACCAGCTCCTCCCCCGCCGCATCCCGCCCGATCGAGGTAAGAACCGCAGGCCGCAGCCCCAGCCGCGCCAGCGTCATGGCGATGTTCATCGCCACCCCGCCCGGCAGCCGCGTGATCCGCCCCGGCACGTCGGACCCCTGCCGCATGACGATGGCGGACCGTCCGATGATGTCCCACAGGACCGAACCGATGCAGAGGATGTCAGGCCGCGCGCTCATGC
>JBDKFE010000002.1:0-35375 GCA_039798885.1 Pseudomonadota bacterium
TAATCCCAGAGGGCCTAAACATCCCGTGGCAGCTCAAGATCCCTTAGCCCTGTTCACAGCCCCTGCCAAAAGGCTGTCATCTGCCAGACGATGGGGACGCCTGCGAGCAGCATGAAGGGGAAGGTGATGCCGAGCGAGGCGGTGAGATAGACCGACGGGTTGGCGTCGGGGAAGGTGGCGCGCACGGCGGCGGGGGCGTCGATGTAGCTGGCTGAGGCCGCGACCGTGCCCAGGACGAAGGCCGATCCCATCGGCAGACCCGCAAAGGTGGCAAGGCCGCTGACGGTGAAGCCGTTGATCATGGGCATGGCAAGGCCGAAGACCAGCATGCGCCCGCCGACGCGCGCAAAATCCTTAAGCTGGCGTCCAGCGGTCATGCCCATCTCCAGCAGGAACAGCACCAGCACCCCACGGAAGAGATCGACGAAGAAGGGTTCGATCCGGCTGAAATTCGTCTCGCCCGAGGCGGCGCCGATCAGCAGACCGCCGCCGAGCAGCAGCAGGCCCCGCCCGCGCAGGGTTTCCATCAGGATAGAGGAGAGCGGGACGCCACGGCTGCCCTGCGCCCGGGACAGAGCAAGCCGCCCGTAGAACAGCGCGACAAGGATGCCGAGTTCCATAAGCGCGACCAGACCGGTGACATAGCCCTCCATCGGGAAGCCCGCGCCGTCCGCATAGGCCCGCGCCACGACGAAAGTGACCGAGGAAACCGAACCATAGAGCGCCGCCACGCCGGCGGAATCGACGATGGACAGGCGGATGACATAGCGGGCGACAAGAAAGGCCATGAGCGGGATCAGCAATACGATGGCCGCCGTAACGGTGACCGCGCCAAGGACATTAGTGAGGTCCGCCGTCGCCAATTCGCGCCCGCCCTGCAGGCCGATGGAGAAGAGAAGGAAGATGGCAAAGATCCGGATCACGGGTTCTGGAATTTCCAGATCCGATCGGATCAGCGTGGCAACGATACCCAGAAGGAAGGCCAGCGTGATAGGAGAGACGAGGTTTTCGAAGAGGATCGCGTCCATGAGTGTTACCCTGCGCTTTGAACGGGTGACTTCTGCATGGCGGGATTTGAAAAGAGAAACCGGAAGTTTAAATGGGATTTATCTGATCTACCGATAGGTCCTGCGATGCATGACGTGGATACCTCGGTCCTGCGGACCTTCCTTGCCGTGGCCGAGACGGGCAGCTTTTCGCGGGCTGGGGCGCTGGTGGGGCGGTCGCAATCGGCGGTGTCGGAACAGATCCGCAAGCTAGAGGACCTGTTCGGACGCGCGCTGCTAGAGCGGACGACCCGCCACGTGCGGCTGACAGTGGATGGCGAGCAGTTCCTGCAACATGCGCGGGCCATGGTGGGGCAGGCGGATGCGATGCTGGCGCATTTCCGCGCCCCCGACATTGCGGGCGAGGTGCGGTTCGGCAGTCCAGAGGATTTTGCCTCGGCCTATCTGCCAGATATCCTTGGCGTCTTTGCGGCGGCCCATCCGGCGGTGGAGTTGCATGTGACCTGCAAGCTGACGCTGCCGCTGGTGGAGGACTTCGAAGCGGGGGAGCAGGACCTGATCATCGTCAAGCAGGACCCCGGTCGGCGCTACCCGGCGGCGCGGGCTCTGTGGCGCGAGAGGCTGGTCTGGGTGGCGGCGCCGATATTGCCACCGGATTTCGCCGAAGCGACGCGGGGCCGCGCGCTGCCGCTGGTGCTAAGTCCGCAGCCCTGCGTCTATCGCAGCCGCGCCACACGCACGCTGGAAGGGGCGGGCGTACGGTGGAGCGGGGTCTTCACCTCTCCCTCTTTCGCGGGGCAGGCGGCGGCGGTGCGGGCAGGGCTGGGCTATGCCGTCATGCCGCGTGCGATGGTGCCCCCGGAACTGTCTGTGCTGCGCGACTGGCCAGAGCTTGCCGAAGTGGAAATCGCGCTTCTGGGGCAATCGCGTCTTTCACCCGCAGCCGCTGCTCTTGCCGGGTTCATCGAAGAACGCGTCGCGCGGCGCTAGGAACGCCCGTTCGGCTCGACCCTCGGACCAATCGCGCGGCCATGCCTGACCATGTTCCCCCACGGGGCGTTGCTCGGGTCGGCGGTGACACCCCTGCGCGCCATCTCCTGTCCTCGCGCTTGGCCGCGCGTCGTCGCGAACCAGGGTTGGCGGAGGGGACAACGCCACCACATCCGGGCGCGAATCGTTCTCTGCGCGTCACCGGACGGACGGGGTAAAGGGCCATCAAGATGTATGAAAGATAACAAAAGTTAGAATAAATTGTGACGAAAGTATGATCAGCCTAACTTAGGTTAAGTCCCTCAGATTAAGCCTCGGCTATGAATATCGGCATGGATCATCTGTTTTAAGGTAACAATTCGACCCGCAAGCCGTATATCAAAAATTCATTTAATTAATTCAATTTAGACTTGTGATACGAGTAATTTTAAAAAAACAAATATGAAAATCTATTTCCTGCTGCCGACCTGCCATTGCTGCGAATTTCCGAGTGAGGGTGTCGTAAGTATCGAAAAACCTTACATTTTCTGGGGGAATAAATGAATAAAGCTAGTAATGCGTTGGTCAGCTTGGTGATCCCCGCAAAGAATGAGGCTGCAAACCTCGTTCATGTATTGCCCAGGATTCCGGATTGGATTCACGAAGTCATTCTTGTGGACGGAAACTCGACCGACGACACAGTGGCAGTGGCCCGGTCGTTGCGTCCGGACATCAAGGTGGTCGGACAAGACCGCAAGGGCAAGGGCGCGGCGCTCCGCAGCGGCTTTGCGGCCTGCCAAGGCGACATCATCGTCATGATCGACGCGGATGGTTCCATGGACCCGAACGAGATCCCCGCCTATGTCGGCGCGCTTATGGCGGGGGCGGATTTCGTGAAGGGGTCGCGCTTCATGCAAGGCGGCCGGACCCATGACATGGAATGGTACCGCCGCTTTGGGAACTGGTGCTTTGTCAAACTTGTCACCCTGCGCTTTGGGGGCCGATTTAGCGACTTGTGCTACGGCTATATCGGGTTCTGGCGGTCGGCTCTGGCGCGGATGTCCTTGGAACGGGATGACGGCTTCGAGATCGAGACCAGCATGAATGTGCAGGCCTTGACCTCTGGACTTGTCGTGCACGAAGTGCCGAGCATCGAGGCCGCGCGGATTTATGGGGTGAGCAATCTGCGCACGATTCCGGACGGCTGGCGCGTTCTCAAGACCATCATCCGCCTCGCCCTTACGCGGACTGACGCCTTCGTCAGCGAGGGGCTGATGAAGGAACACATCAAACAGTGAGTGCCTCGGTCGTGGTCGGACCCGACCACGCCCCGAACCGGTCCTTCGGAAAGAGAGTCACATGTCTGTATCCGTTATCATCTGCGCCTATTCATCACGGCGTCTGGAACGGCTGGATGCGGCGATCCGATCCGCGCTGGATCAGGATGCTGCGGACGTCGAAGTGATCGTGGTTATCGACCACAATCCTGATCTTCTCGCCCTTGTGGCAAGCCGCTTTCCGGGCGTGAAGGTCATACCGAACGACGGCGTGCAGGGCCTTTCCGATGCCCGCAACACCGGCATCGCGCAGGCCGGAAAGGAGATTGTGGCCTTTCTGGACGATGATGCTGTCGCAGAACGCGATTGGCTTACGCGTCTGTTGGCGCATTACGACGATCCCGATGTCATCGCCGTCGGCGGCGGGATCATCCCCGTCTGGCCAAAGACCAGACCCTCGTGGTTTCCGCCCGAATTCGATTGGGTCGTCGGATGCAGCTATCGCGGACTCCCGGAAGGGGTGGCCCCGGTGCGCAACCTGATTGGCTGCAACATGTCGGCCCGCCGTCACGGCAGCAAGGCCGTAGGCGGGTTCAAGACCGATCTTGGCCGGGTGGCAGACAATGCCGCCGGATGCGAAGAGACCGAATTCTTCATCCACCTGAAAGAGCAGTTCCCGCAAGGGATCATCCTGCTGGACCCTTCGGCGCAGGTTCGCCACTTCATCACCGAAGACCGGACGCGCTGGCCCTATTTCGTGGGACGATGCCGGTCCGAAGGGCGTGGCAAAGCCTTGCTCGCCGGTCTGGTCAAGGGCCCCCAGCACCTGTCCAGCGAAACCGCTTATGTGCGACGCGTTCTGCCAAGGGCAATTCTCCGCGGCCTGGCAGAGACGGCGCGCGGCGATTGGGGCGGGCTAGCCCGCAGCGCGGCGGTCGTGCTGGGCTTTGGCCACACCGCCGCAGCCTACATCGGCACCCGATTGGACCCAAGGCGGAAGGTCCGCGCAAAGGCGCCGGATTTCGCGCCGATACGGATCATCGACGCCGATCTGTCAAAGGGGCTGCCCGATCTCCTCCAATCCGATCCTGCGACAGGGCAAAGATATGGGGCCGCATGGTGCCTGATCCGCGACGCCGGGCAGCCGGTAAAGATCATGGAAGTGCCGCTGGACAGGCCGGTAATCTCTTCCGATGCCTTCCGCGCCTTGGTGATGGCCGACGGGCAGGACCGCCCGCCACCGCCCCTCCCGCCTGCACTCGGGCCAAAGGCACCGCATGTCACCGTTGTCATCGCCACGCGCGACCGGACCGAAAGCCTGCAACGCTGTCTCGACTCGCTGATGGTGCAGACCTACCCGGACATGGACATCGTGGTCGTCGACAATGCGCCCTCGTCCATGGACAGCTTTGATCTGATCCAGAAAAGCTATGCTCCAACGGGCCGAGTGACCTATGTTCTGGAAAAGAAGCCGGGGCTTGCACGGGCGCATAATGCCGGGGTTGCGGCTGCCACTGGCGATGTCATCGCCTTTACCGATGACGACGTCATCGTCGATCCGTCATGGGTGGCGGCGATTGCTGCCAATTTCGCTGCATCGGACCGCATCGGCTGCGTGACCGGGCTGATCTTGCCAGCCGAACTGGAAACGCGGGCGCAGTACTGGACCGAACGACACGGCGGCTTTGGCAAGGGTCTGGCGCGCAAGGTCTTTGATCCCCAGCAGTCGGACAGATACGGGCCCTTGTTTCCCTATGCGGCGGGTGCCTTTGGGTCGGGTGCGAACATGGCCTTCCGCCGTGAAACGCTGTCGCGGATGGGCGGGTTCGATGCGGCTCTCGGCGCGGGCACCATGGCGCGGGGCGGCGATGATCTGGCCGGGTTCTTCGCAGCCTTGGATGCCGGATATCAACTCGCCTACGAGCCGGGCGCAATCGTCTGGCACCACCATCGCCGCAACCAAGACGGCATGCGCCGTCAGGCCTATGGC
Source organism: Pseudomonadota bacterium (assembly GCA_039798885.1). Taxonomy (GTDB): domain Bacteria; phylum Pseudomonadota; class Alphaproteobacteria; order Rhodobacterales; family Rhodobacteraceae; genus Paragemmobacter. The sequence continues at coordinate 5,244 of JBDKFE010000002.1, forward strand.
TACGGCGTTGGCTTGGGGGCCTATCTGACCAAGCTGATCGGTGATGATCCCGCGCGGATGGCCACGTTCCTGCGCCGCTTTCCGGCAGCGTTGCGGCATCTCTTCTCGCGCAAGTCAGGCAAGCTTGAACGTCTGCCGGGCGACTATCCCCGCCGCCTTGTCTGGAGCGAACGCTGGGGCATGGTGATGGGCATTCCGGGCTATCTGCGCAGCCTGCATGCACTGCGCCGCGAAAAAGCGCAGCCGACCCCCGCCGCCGTCGCGAAGACCATCGATATCTGACTTGTCGGAGTGACCAGCAATGCATGGCGTTCCCATTCTGATGTATCACTCCATCGCCGCGTTGGAAAATCCGCGCTATGACCGCTGGTGCGTGTCGACGCAGCGGTTCCATCAGCAGATGTCGGTTCTTGCCGCCAATGGCTACGCGGTGCTGACGACCGGCGACTATGTCCATCGCCTCTTGTCCAAGGCGGCGATGCCCGACCGCTTTGTCGTGTTGACCTTCGATGATGGTCTGCGGGATTTCCTGACCGGCGCGCTGCCCATCCTCGAAAAATTTGGCTTTCCGGCAACGCTTTATGTCGTGGCGGGTCGGGTCGGGTTGACCAGCCGCTGGCTCGCGCCCCTTGGCGAAGGGCAGCGCGCGATGCTGACGACCAAGGACCTGCGCTTTCTCGTCCAGTCGGGGATCGAGATCGGCGGTCACACGATGACACATCCCGAATTGGATATCCTCGATCCGACGACGGCGATGGCCGAGATCGGCGGAAGTCGGCGGGTGCTGGAAGACATTCTCGGGCTGTCGGTCCGGTCTTTCGCTTATCCGCACGGCTACAATTCGCCACGAACCCGCGAGATCGTGGAAAGGGCCGGTTATCACTCTGCGGTGCGCGTCAGGCATGCGCACTCTGCATGGAACGAATGCCGCTTTGGCCTATCCCGCCTGATCATCACCGAGGATCTGGATGCTGACCGCTTCTTGGCGCTCATCGCGGGGCCGGATTGTCTGGTCGCACCGCCGCAGGACCGATTGATCGGCGACCTTTGGCGCTCGACCCGACGGCTGCGCCATTGGCGCGACCAGCGTGTCTTGGCCGGATAGGGTGGGGGCATAACAGCATGTCCACCCGCACCAGCAAGGGTCACAACCGGTCTTTGGGCGGTCTGCCAATCCGCCCCGCTTGCACCGACGCACCGCGCCGCCCGCGGAAAGGCCGCAGCGCAAGGGGGGGGCGATGACAAAGCGATTGACCATTCTTGCCACGGGTGGCGCAGGTTTCATCGGATCGCATGTCGTGGTCGAATTGATCGCCGCCGGCCATTGCGTGGTGATCCTTGATAACTTCGAAAACGCATCCCCCGAAGTCCCCGCCCGCCTGCGCCGCATAACCGGAAGCGATGTCCCGACTGTGCGGGGCGATGTCCGGGACCGCGACCTCGTCCAGTCGGTCCTTGTCCGCTACGGCATAGATGCGGTCATTCATCTGGCCGGAAAGAAGGCGGTCGGGGAATCCGTCGCGCAGCCCTTGATGTATTACGAATCCAATCTGGGCGGCGGCATCACCCTTCTGGAGGCGATGCAGGCGACCAAGGTCGGCAAGCTGCTGTTTTCGTCCTCGGCCACTGTCTATGCCCCCGGCGAGTCTCCGATGGACGAAGATCATCCCGTCGCGCCATCAAACCCCTATGGGCGCACAAAGCTGATGCTGGAAGACATCATTACCGATGCGGTGGCGGCCAGTGCTCTCCAAAGCGCCATTTCGCTGCGCTATTTCAATCCGGTTGGCGCCCATCCGTCGGGGTTGATTGGGGAAGACCCCAGCGCAATTCCGAACAACCTTTTCCCATTCATCGCCCAGACTGCGGCAGGCTGGCACGCAAAGGTGCGAATCTTCGGCGATGACTACAACACGCCCGACGGCACGGGGGTGCGCGACTACATCCATGTCGTCGATCTGGCCCGCGGGCATGTGGCAGCACTTCTGCACCTGATGGCCGGGGGGATGCCGCCCGCCCATCAGCGGTTCAATCTAGGCACAGGGCGCGGCTACAGCGTCCGCGAGGCACTCACCACCTTTTCCCGCACCTGCGGGTTTGAGGTGCCGTATGAGATCGTCTCTCGCCGCCCCGGCGATGTGGCAACCTGCGTTGCACGCCCCGACAAAGCGGCAACCGTGCTGGGTTGGCGGGCCGAACGGTCCCTCGAACAGATGTGTGCCGATCACATGGCCTTTCAGCGCGCCGTCGCACACAGGACGCTGGCGACCACCCCCTGACTTGCGGGGCCAAGGGATCATCCTTGGCGCCCTCAGCGGCCAACAGGGCCGATCCCGTTGGGTGGGGTGGCCACGAACCGGGATGACCGGAAGATGCGCGCATCACGGTTGGCATAGACCAACAAGAAGTCTGGCGATGACAGCAAGTCCAGCGCAAGCCGATCCAACGCCCCTTTTGGCATCACGCCCATCGCTTCGACATAGGCCTGCTGGCTGCGGGTCAGGATGACATAGCCGTCCTGCCATCGCGGGTCCGAAAACCAGCGGTCCAGCACGCGCGCCGGATCAGAAAGGATCTCTGCCCGTTCCGCGCCAGATTCATTGGAAATCGGCAGGTAGATGAAATTCTCGTAATTCATGAACTGCGACGGATAGCTGCGCGCCGCCTCGACCAAAAGCGTCTCTGGCCCGGCGCGACTATAAAGCCAGAGTGCGGCCGCCACTTCCTCATGCGTGAACCGGTACTGGCGATCCTTGCCATTGTTCGCAAGCAGGAACCCCAATGCCAACAACCCGGCCAACACGCCGAAGGTCAAGGCGGTGATGGGTGTCTTGCCTGTGCTGACCGATGGAAAGAACAGCCCCGCACAAAGAAAGGCGATGAAGGGCAGGGCAAAGAGAAAGACCCTGAACACCGCCTCACCGCCGTAGGACGTGGCGCCAAGGGTCAGGGTGGGGGCAATCAGAAGGGCACAGATGACGCCATCCCGTGCCCCCAGACGCAACCGTCTGACCCATCCCAACCCGACCAGCAGCACCACGCCTGCGGTCAAGGCGCGGCCCGCCCAGACCACCACGCCAACGCCCACATCGACCGCCGATGTATCGACCAGCGTGTCGGTCAGATCGGTGACGGTCTGGCCAAGCTGCGCCACTTCATCGGGCAGATAGACCGCAGTAAAGGGCGAGGCGGGATAAAGCACCCAAAAGACCATGATCAAACCGGCCATCATCGGAAGACCGAGTCCAAGGGGCGTCACCACGGCAAGGCTGAACAGGGAAAAGATCAGGATCAACGGCGTCAGCTGATGCGATGCAGCAAGAAACAGCATCGCAAGGGAAACGGCGATGAAGGCCGCGACCCTCAACAGCGTTGGTGACAAAGGATCAAGCGGCTGAAGCTGCACGATCCTTCGCCGAAGCACCCCGATCCGGCGACCGACCGATGTCAACGCTCGGTCCTCCACCGGCATGAGCGGACCCAAACAGAGCAAGAGGATGACAAGGTAAAGGGCATAAGCCACCGCCTGAGGCGAGAAATAGTCCTGCCCCACCCAGTTCGCGCAGACGAAGATCCAGATGCCTGCGTGGATCAGCCGATCATCCGTGGTGAAGCGTCGGTAGATACCCCAAAGCAGGAAAACATAGACGATGTTCGACAAGACCGAAAAGAAACGGGCAGCGTTGGCGATCTCGATGGGGCCGAAATGCAACCAATCGGCCAGACGGGCGAACAGCCAGAAAAAGCCCGGCCAGTTATGGTAGGCCCCAAGAAAGGCGATGCTGCGGTCGACACCGCCATGGCGCTGAATATAGTCGATGACCCCGATATGCTTCCACGACCACGAATAGCGCAGCGTGCCATAGACAAGTGCCGGGGTCGCGTGCAGCAGCAAGATCAGCACGATCAGCGCGGCGATCCGCAGGCCACCAACGCGCGATGTTTGGACAAGGCTGACGGAAAACCCTGTCGTCACGCAGCCAAGCGCCAGCCAGTATTGCCACGGCAGAATGGCGACTATTCCGAAATCGTTGATCTCGTCCGGCTGCATCCGCGGCAGACTCACGATCCAAAGCACAAGCGCCGCCGCAAGGCAAAGCATGACGATGGCCTGCCCTGCACGGAAAGGCAGCCGCGCCAGATTTTCGCGGTCTGAAGCCCGCCCCCAAGCTTTCATCGCGCCGACGTCCGCGTCTGGCGCTGCAACGTGCTTAGCACGAGGTCAACGTTGACGCGGCCCCAGAACCTGTGCGCTGCCGCCCGCTCGGACTGCCCGATGACCATGGCCACATGCCGGACCCATGTCAGCAGCAGAATGCCCCGCCGCAGGGCCGGATCACTTGCCTGCCCGACGATCCCTTGACGTCCCGCCGCCGCAAAGACGGCCAACTCTTCCGCCGTCCAATGACCCTGCAACAGCAGGCTGCGGACCACCGGACCCAGTTCTTCGCCGCTCCGTTCCATGCGAAGGGCAAGGCCAAGTTGGCAGATATCGACGGCTGCAGGGGCATCGCTGCGACAGGTATCCCAGTCGACCAGACCGCTGAACGCCAAGCGGCCGCCGTCTGCCGGATGCGCCATGAAGAACAGGTTTCCGGGCCAGACATCGCCATGGCCAAGGCCCAGCGCAACTTCGCGCCCGACAAAGACGTCGCGCAACTCGGCCTTCAGCCGCGCCAAGGCGACCGCCCGATCGCCACGGCCCTGTCCCAATGTGTCGATCGGCCTGTCGATCCAGTCGCGTGCCCAACGCTCGTCAAGGTGGCAGAGGGTTGCGGTGCGGCGGTGCATGTCGGCCAAAGTGGCAGCAACCGCCGTCAGCGCTGCGTCCAACCCTTTGCCGGATTTCAGCGCCCTGCGCCCTTCGATGCCCGGAACCGCCGTTTCTGCCGTGCAGTGCCAGCGGCCCCAGCCTTCCTCAAGCAGCAGGCGCGGCAGAAGGTTGATGTGGACGCCCAGCCTTGGATCGGCGTTTAGGGATCGCAGGGTCTGCGAATTGCGCCTTAGGGCAGCAATCCCCTTTTCGCGCGCAGAAATCTTTAGAACGGCACAAGCTTCGGTCTCGCCCTCGCGTCGCAAAAGAAAGACCGCGACATCGGTAAGGCCGCCCGTCACAGGCTGCACAAGCAGGCCCCGCAGGCTGGACCGGGAAAGACCGTCGATCACGTCGGATGGCAGCGCCCCTTGCCTGCCCCGGCTTACCAAGGCGGGGCGCAACAGGGTGTTTGCCAGTCGCAATCCCGACCCCGCCATGGACAGCATCCAGTGGTCAAGATCGACCCACCCCCCTGTCCAGAGTACGCGCAGCCCTATGCCAAGGCAGACCGTGGTATGGGCGACCAGCCACCCGATCGCCACACCCTGCGCGCCATATCCCCCGACCAGCGGTCCACTGACCGCCGCGAACAAAACCAGCGTGGCGATCTGCACGATGGCGACAGAACGGGTCCGCCGCCGCACCCGGGCAGCCGCGCAATAGATGGTGGTGACAGCCCATGGCAGACAGGAAAGCGCCAGCAGCCGCAAGACGGGCGCACCGTCCTCTACATAGCTTTGGCCAAACAGGCCCATGATCTGGGGCGCAAAGGCCAGAATGACCACGACTCCCCCAAAGATCAGCAAAAGCGCATGACTAAGGCTGTCAGAAATGAGTCGCCGCAGCCGGATCGGATCCGTGGCACCTTCCGCGACAAGCGATGTGCTCATCGCGCGACCGACCAGATAGATGGAATAGGCAAAGCTCCATGCCAAATGATAGGACGCCGTCGCTTCGACCCCTGCCGCAGCCGTGATCATCAAAGGCGCAAGGCCGAAGGCCGCGCCAAGCGCAAGACTGCCAAGAAAATCCCAACCCCAGAACCGGCTTGCACTGCGCAGGTCAAGGTGGCGCTCCCCCCTGTCATGCCGCACCCGGGGCAGACCCCGATAGATAAGGGCGTTGACCACCACGACGATGGGCAGCAGCGGAACGATCCAAGCAAAAAAGATGCCCTGAGGCGACGACAGCGCAAATCCCGAAACACCCAGCAAAAGCCCGATCTTGACCACCGCATAGACCGTGTTCGAAGTCGGAACCCACGTCGCGCGGCGCAGGCCAGACAAAGCGGCATCCTGCAGGGCGAAGATCGACCAGAGCACCGTCGCCGCGACGAAGACCCCTGTCAGACCCGCATTGCCGCCAAGGATTTCCAAGGGTTCGGCGACAAACCCGACCCCGCTCGCAAAAATCAAGGCCGCAACAGCCGAAACGAACCCGGCCATCGCATAGGCTTGTGCAATCAACCGTCCCGCCCCGCCCCCTGCACCGGGCAGAAAGCGCGTCAGGTAGGAACTCATGTTCATCTGCGAGAAATAGCTGATCGTCGTCATGGCCGAGATCAGGGCCGCGGCAAGTCCGACCTGTTCCCGGGTGTAAAGCCGGGTCGCGACCATCCAGAACACGATCCCAAGCAGAGCCGTCATTCCCGCATTCAGGACCAGCGCATAGCCGTTCAGCAGCAGCGGTGCGATCGGCGGGACCTTGAACCTGATAGGCTTCATCCAGTCTCTACTCCAGCAGCGCAGACCGGGCCTGCCGCGCTGCTTCAGGGTCGACCTATGGCCTTTGCCATGCCCGCACATAGTCGATCTCGAACCGGGCCGGGAACGGTGTCGTGCTGTCGGGATTGCCCGGCCATGATCCGCCAACGGCAAGGTTGATCAACAGGTACATCGGTACATTCGGGACCGTCTCTCGTTCCGAAAAGCGCCAGACCTCCTGTCCATCGAGGTACCAGACGATGCGATCCGGGGACCAGTCGACGCCGTAGATATGCCAGCCTTTGGACAGGTCCTCGGTGGCGACTTCCCGCCCCGCGCTCTGTTTTTCACCATTCGTGTCCACGTGGTGAAAATGCAGCTCCAGAAGCGTGGGGTCATGGCCCAACACCTCCATGATATCGATCTCGGGCAGGGAAGCGTGGCTAGAGGGTAGCATCCAGAATGCCGGCCAAAGGCCCTGTCCCGCAGGAACCTTCGCCCTGATCTCGAAAAAGCCATAGGTCGCTTCGAACCCGGTCGCGGAACTGGGGTCCGCATAATAGCGGCCCGACGTCACCATGCCAGAGGTATATGGGAAAGTCTGACCCCGCCAACCCTTCACCTCTTCGGGCCGGGCGGTCAGCACCAGCTTGCCATCCTCGATGGACACATTGTCGGGACGATACCAGTTAAGGTTCTTGGAACTCAGGTTCGTGCAGCCGTTCGTGTCCCACCAATAACAGGTGACCCACAGAGTCTGGTTCAGGGTGGGCGCGTCGAAATCCTCGTTCAATACCAACACGAAAGGATCATCGCGGCCAAGCGGCTGGTACGCCTCGGTCGTGGCTGTCGCGGGCTTGGCCTGTACGCAAATAAGGACGGCAAGAAAGAAAGCAGTGAAAACCCAGCCGCGACTTATTCTCACCTGTGGTCTTCCGGCTTCAAACATCTCGAAATCCAATGACCTTCTTCGCCATTGCGCGAAGCGTCTGGTCCGCCGACAGGATCGGAAGATTTTCATGGCGATACTCGGCGTAGTCATACCCGACCGCCCCAAATTGACCCTTGAACGCGGCGAGTGACGCAGAGTCGCCTGACTCACCCATGTGATAATACTGGCACCCCCGTTCGCACGCCTCCCTGATTGCCGTCGCATGCAGCAAGGAATTGGTTCCGGAATTGCCTACAGCCTGATCATCCATCGCACCCCGCGTATAATGCGCGTTATTGCCGAACAGCACAACGATTCCGGCAATCGCCTTTCCATCCCTTCGCGCAATCGTTACCCGCACAACGTCGCTGCACATCTGCGCCATCTCAAGAAACTTCTTTTTCGGATCACGGATATGACCCCGAAGTGAGGCAAGCCACGAAAACTCGTTCTGCTTTCTCGCCCAACGAAGGATGGACATCCGAAACAGCGCATCGAACTCTGCCACCAGATCCGCACTTGATCCCGAGTGCACAGTGATCCCCTGGCGTTCTGCCTTGCGCGCATGATTGCGGGTCCGTCCCAGAAACCGATGGTTCCAAACCGCATCAAATCCACCATCAAGATCAAGGACATGCGCCTTTCTTGGCAACGCGGTCCAACCGCTGCGCAGGGCGGCCTCGCGCCAGATTCCCGCCGCCAGAGGGTTGGGGCGAATCTGCACGGCAGCGCCCGGCAATCCCGCACAATCGTCAAGGATCACCCCAAGCTGCTCTGAATTCAGCGGGCGGGTCGAGATCGGGCCACCAAACCCCCATGCAGCAGGTGGCGACCTGTGGATGTGAAACGGACGAAAGCTACGATTTTTCAAAAAGAGCGAAATCGCCGCCTCTGTCCGATCCCTAAAGATATATTTGCGACGTTTGATTTCATACCCGCCCGTCATACATATTGCATGTGCCCAAACACTGGATTGTGAAGGCAAGGCCAGCGCATCCACAGCATAAATGCGATTCCAATCAGAATCCGTACAATCTGACAAGATTTCGGTCACCGCACGTTCGGTCGACGCCATATCTTCCCACCTAATGACCTTACCAAGCTCTTGGCGTGTCCGATCGAAACAATCGACGAACGCGTATTTATGTGCTACGCATCCACACAAGCAGCCGCGCTCGTGTCAGAAATTTGCACAATCACCAAGTAAAGAGCCGGAGCAATCGTCTGACTGATCTAGATCAATCAACGAAAAACATTTTGGACGCCGGCCGATGCCGGGGCCCAAGAAAAACAGTTGACTTTGCCAATTGAAAAAAAATGCAAACATGCCCGCAGTCGTGCTGTCAATCGCGACGTCACTCGCGACCTTGTCGCCTGCCCCGGCCTTTTCCGATCTCGGCATTTTGGATCAGGTTGCAGACCAGGACATCGCGTTTCTGCTCGGGCGGAACTTTACCCTGCCGCTCCTATTGGGCGGCACGTCGGCGTCACAGAAGGCCCGGCAAGACCTTATCGCGGCCGAGGTGGCGCGTCTGACCCACCTTCTCACCGCGCGCGGGTTCCTTGACGCGCGGATTGAAACCTCTGGTGCCGCAATTCAAGGGGATCCGGTCAGGCTCCACCCCGTGCCCGGAGCGCTCTTTCGTTTCGGGGAAATCCGTATCGAAGGTCTTCCGCTGCGGCCCGATCCCGCGTTGATCAAGGCACTTGACGCCCTGCGTTCCGGCCCGACAGGCGCGCCGGTCTTGCAAGGGACGATTGACGAACTGGGTCGCGACATCCTCTACACGATGCGGCAGGCCTCCTATGCCGATGCGGCGCTGGTGGATGTTGCCTTCGACCTTGATCGACTGGCGGTCACTGCGGATGTCATTGTGACCCTTGATCCCGGCCTGCCGTCGCACTTCGGCCAAGTAAGGTTCGATGGTTCCCTGCGGATGCAGGACGATGACGCACACGACCTCGTGCCGTTTCAACCGGGTGATCCCTACAGCCTGACGGCCATCGATGCCCTGCGTCGGGCGCTGGATGACACGGGCACCTTCCGCCGCATCCGCATCGAAGCGAAGGCTGACCCCGACGAACCGGGCGTGATTGACCTCGCTGTACAGCTGCGGGATAGGGCAGACCCTCCGCCGGTCGATCGGCCACCGCTTTTCCTTATCGTAACGATCCTGTTCCTTGCCGGCGTCCAGATCCTGCGCATGACCTCGCACTGGGCGAACAGCGAGGTGCGACTGCGGCTGATCGTTCCTGCTGTCCTATTGCTCGGCGGATCGGCCGTAGAAATAGGCCACCGCCTGTATGCGTTCCTGCATCAATAGCTGCCGCACTTCAGGTTCCCGTCAGGGCGGCATCCCGCCAAACCGCGCCACGTCGGCGCAGGGGGGCATCGCCAAGGCTGTTGCCACAGCGAATTCAAGCAAAACGCATGAACGCTCACGCGACCAGAGGCCGTTCCTGATCCAGATACCCCGTCTCAAAGCCTGCATATTGGACCAAGGCATCATAATTGCCATAGGTCACGCGGCTGCGTTGGAACGTCAGCAGACCAGCTTCGCGCAGTTCACGCAGCACACGGTTCACATGCACGGCAGTCAGCCCCAGCGCATCTGCCAGATGATATTGCGACAGCGGGCAATCATAGCCCGCACAGGTTGCCATGCCCACCCGACGCAGGCGCGACCCAAGCTCCAGCAGAAAATGTGCCATGCGGACCCCCGCTGAACGGCGCCCAAGATCGACCAAATGTTCATTGATAAGCGCTTGGTCTTGCAACGCGTCCAGCAACAGCGCCGTGGCCAGACGCGGGGTGCGTGTAAAATCGAAAAGGGTGTCCGACCTAAGCAGTTCGCAGGCCTTGATCGGCGTGATGGGTTCCACCGTGCAGTCCGACGTACGCAGCAACGCAGACCGCAACCCGATAAGATCGCCCGGAAGATGCAGGTCCATGATCTGGCGCTTGCCATCAGCCAGAACCCTGTAGGACGCCACCCACCCCGAGATGAGCACGAATGCGCTTGGGTCGATCTGGCCTTGATGGATGATTTCACCCCCGACAGGGAACGCCCGGCGCCGACGATAGAGGTCCGACAGCACCGCCAAGTCCTCTTCCTTCAATTGCACAAAGGACCAAAGCCTGCGCGCGAACGGGCTTTCTTGCAGGACCCGGAGTGAGTGGTGTTCTATCATGGCAACCCCTTGCGCTCTGCCCGTAAATGAAAATCTACAGGTACGAAGTGTGTATCGCCGCGATAGGGCCCAAGTTTCCCAAGCACTTATGCGACTTCATCCTCTACTAAGGCAATAAGCGCAGCGGAACGTTGACGATGGACAATTCCAATCGCCGCCATTGGGTGCAGCACCTTGGTCGGGGGCCAAGTCGTTCGGGCAAGTGTCTACCCCCGAAAAGGGATGCCCCCCCTGCCGGGCCGAAACCGAAGGAACGCGCCAGAGGACGCCAAGGCCGAACAACATCGGCGTCCAGCCGTCACCATCGCATCCGCACAGCGCACCCAAAGCCCCCGCCGACAGATCGCATCGCCCGGTCCAGACCAGCGGTCGGCACCCGCCGTCGCGCGGCAACACATCCTCCCCGGCGCACGGATCCGCCACCTGCAACCCTCGCTGCAGGGTCACGATCATCGTGCCGGGGTGAACAGGGGATCATCGTCTCGGTATCGGGAACTGCCTATGTACCAGCACGTTCCCCGCCCTATTCCGAAAGCGGATGCCCCCGCTTTTGGAACTGCCCCGCCGCGCAGGACGACACGCGCGCCCGCAACGCCACAGCATTGCGATTTGGCGCAGATTGCCGCCCCTGTCGCGTAAAGCTGGCACGATCCTTGCCGTTATCCCCTACATTGCAAGGGGACGGCACACATGGACAAGTCTACGGTCTTGGGGTTCTTCGGCGGGATCGGCGTCGTCACCTTCGCTGTGCTCTACGAAGGTGCGGTCGGCATCTATATCTCGATGCACGCCTTCATCATCGTGTTCGGTGGCGGCTTTTGCGCCGTGCTCTACGCCACCCCGATGGACGTGTTCATCGGCTCGTGGAAGGCGATGATCAAGGCGTTCAAGAACAACGACTTCGACACCGGCAAGCTGATCGTCCTCATGGCCGAACTGGCCACCATCGCCCGCAAGGACGGCCTCATGGCCCTCGAAGGCCGCGAGATGCCGCACAAATTCGTCCAGCGCGGCCTTCAGCTTCTGATCGACGGCGCGGACGAAGCCTCTCTCACCGCCCAGCTCAAGGACGAACTGACCGGCATGAAGGCCCGCCACCAGCTGAAACAGGAATCGATCAAAGCTTGGGTCGAACTTGGCCCCGCCTATGGGATGATCGGCACGCTCATCGGCCTCGTCGCCATGATGGGCAACATGTCCGACCCGCAACTCGTGGCCAAGGGCATGGCGACCGCGCTGCTCGGCACGCTTTACGGCGCGATCGTCGCCAACACCTTCTTCGGTCCCATGGCTGGCAAGCTCAAGAACAACACCGCCCGCGAAGTCGCCTATTGCGAAGTGGCGATCGAGGCGCTCCGCGGCATCGCCCGCTCGGAAACCCCGCGCAACATCACCGACAAACTCGTCGCCCGCCTCCCCGGGCCCCAGCGCGAGGCCATCCTCGCCGCCGCCTGACGGCGCGCATGGGTGGGGCAGGAGTGGTTGAATGGCAAAGGCAGCCAAGAATAGTCCGGGTCATGGTCACGGGGGCGGTCACCACGCCCACGATGACCATGACGACCACGGCGACGGCGGGCATGGCGACCACGGCGGCGGCGGCCATTGCCCGCCCCCGTGGATTCTCACATTTGCGGATATGGCCGTGCTTCTCATGGCCTTTTTCGTCATCATGCTGATGTCCGCCAAGACCGACATGCCGAAGTTCAACGCCTTCGCCTCGGTCATGCGCGAAACCTTTGGCCGCGTCCCGCTCGACCCCACCGATGCCGACAAGGGCGGCACCTCGGTCCTCGACCTGCATTTCGGTCCCCAATCCGGCGAACAGACCAACGACCCGCCCGGCTCCCGCCCGCAATCCGGCGATCCCGCCCGCCCCGATGATGGCGAAGGGCAGGATACCACCAAAGGTGGCCAGACCGACGGCACCGACGAAGCCGCCGAAGCGCTGGCCAAGGCCATGCGCGATGCCGTCGCACAGGGCGAGATCACGGTCGAAGGCGATGGCGGCAAGGTCGTTGTCCGCCTCCCCTCTGGCACCGGGGCCGAAGCCGCCCAAAAGATTGCCGACGCCATCGCTCAGGCCGCAGGCACCGGCAAAGGGCAGGGCGCCACAGGCCAGACCGAAGGCGCAGGGGCCACCGATGCTGCGGCACAGGGCGGCGGCGCAGCCCGGACCGAAGGCACCGCCCCCTCCGGTGCGGATGCGCCCCCCGGTGACGCCACCCTTCCCGGTGCGACCGACGGCACAGATCAAGGCGCAGGCCAGCCCGCCGGTAACGGCAAGGGCCTGATCCGCGCCAAACTCGCCGCGCTGGAAGCGGGCCTCCTGCTCGACTCCGAAATGGCCGCCGGTTCCGTCAGCATCGAACAGCGCGACGGTTCCGTCGTGGTGACGGTCGGCGCAGGCGGTGCCTTCGCCTCCGGCTCCGCCGACATCACGCCCGAAGCGCAGGCCATCATCGCCGACCTCCAGCAAGTCTCGCGCAAGGCAACGCGCATCGTCATCACCGGCCATACCGACAATGTCCCCCTTTCCAACGCCCAGTACCGCGACAACTGGGACCTTGCCGCCGCCCGCGCCGCCACCGTCCTGCGCGAGATCAGCGACAGCGGCCTCGTCCCCGACGCGGAACTCGTCGCGCAAAGCAAGGGCGAAACGGAACCCGTTGCCGACAACGCCACCCCCGAAGGCCGCGAAAAGAACCGACGCATCGAGATCGAGATCGAATTCGACGAGGAGACGACAGACTGATGGGACCCATAGCCTGCACCACCTGCCGCATGATCCGGCGCTTCCTGATCGCCTTCGGGCTGGGCGTCATCGTGATGTGGCAACTGACCGGATCACTGCCCTTCGATGTCGAAGACACCACGATCCTGCGCAGCATGGTCCTCGTCGTGATCGTCTTCGCGGGGATCAACCTCTATATTCGAATGAAACAGATCCGCGCCCGCTTCAACCGCTGAAACTGCCGAAAATCCCCGGCATCTCGGGTCTGTTAACCTAAGATCAACCCCTGTTCTGCCGTCTATCCCAAGACGGCAGAACAGGAGCATCCCTTGATCCCTTCGCACCTTTCGCAAGGCAGGTCATGGCGCATGCCCGCCTTGCGGCTTGGCCTTGTCGTCGGCCTCGTGGGCTTTTGCCTCTGGCACCTGTCGGGCCATGCCAGCACCCTGCGCCCCGATCAGATCGCCGCCGCCCTGCACGGCCTGACCGTGCAGCAATGGCTGGGCGGCCTTGCCGCCGCAACGCTTGCCTTCTTTGCCGTCGCGGGGCAGGAACGCGCCGCCTTCGCCCATCTCGGCCTTCCCGTCGATCCCGGCGCGGGCCGCCGCGCAGCGATGACCGCCGCCGCCATCTCGCAGACCGCAGGCTTCGGCCCCGTCATCGGCGCCATCATCCGCCGCCGCCTGCTGCCGGGCCTGACCATCCGCCAGTCCGCCACCATCTCGCTTGTCATCACCGTGGGGTTCTTTGCGGGCCTCGGCGCGCTCGTGGGTCTCCTCGCCCTGCACGATGCGGCGGGCCTCTCCGGCCTCGCCCTAGCGGCCGCCGTGGCGATCCTCGCCCTCGCCGCGCTTCGCCTCTTGCCCGACACCCTCCGCGCCCAACTCCCCCCGTTTCGGACCTCCCTCCGCTTCGCCCTCTGGCTCGCCCTCGACCTCATGGCGCTGGGGCTGGCCTGCTGGATCGTCCTACCCCATCCGACCGGGGCCGGAACTGGCTTCGTCGACTTCCTGCCGGTCTTCCTCCTTGCGCTCGGCGCGGGCCTCGCCTCCGGCAGCCCCGCCGGCGCCGGCCCGTTCGAGGCGACGCTGCTCAACGCCATGCCGCAGGCCGACCCCAACCTCCTTGTCGCGGGTATCCTCGCCTTCCGCATCGTGGGCTACGCCATCCCCGCCCTCATCGGCGCGCTCTGGGCATTGGCAGGGCCAAGCCTCATGCCCGCGCGTCCCGGCCCCGCCCTCACCGCCACGACCGCAGGCGCAAGCTGGCTCCGCCGCCTGCCGCGCGCCGAACTCCAGCTTGCCCTGCAATCCGAAACCATCCTGCGCCAGACCCCCGACGGCGCGCTCTGGCTTTCTGCGGACCTTGCCACCACCACCGCCCTCATCGGTGATCCTGTCGCCCCGCAGGCCCGCCCCGACCTGTCCGCCGCGCTGGTCGCCGCCAATACCACCGCGCGCCAGTCGGGCAGCATCCTTTGCCTTTATCGCATCTCCCCCCGCCTTGCCGCCACCGCACGCCGCCGCGGCATGACGCTCTTGCCCCTCGCGCGCGAGGCGGTGATCAACCCCCTCACCTTCACCACCAAAGGCTCCGCCCGCGCCACGCTGCGCCGCAAGCTGCGCCATGCCGGACAGGGGGGCGTCACCACCGCAGAACCCGCTTTCCCGCCGATCCATGACCTGTCCGACGTCGCGGCCCTCTGGTCCCGCCGCCACGGCGGCGAACGCGGCCTGACCATGGGCCGCTTCTCGCCCGAAACCATCGCCCAACAGCGCCTCTTCACCGCCCGCGCGGCGGATGGCCAACTCCTCGCCTTCGTCACCTTCCACGCCGCGCGGGGCGAATGGGTCCTAGACCTCATCCGCAGCCGCCCCACCCTTCCCGATGGCACGCTCTACCTGCTGATCCTGCATGCCATCGAAACCGCTGGCGCAGAAGGCATCCCCCGCCTCTCGCTCGCCTGCGCGCCGATCCCCGGCTTTGGCCTGACCGGCACCGCGGGCCGCATCGCCCGCCGCCTGACGGCACGCGCCGAAGGCCTGCACCAGTTCAAGCAGGCCTTCAAACCCCGCTGGGAACGCCGCTACATCGCCGCCCCCGGCCCGCTGCGCCTGCTTGTCGCTGGGGCCGCCATCGCCCGCGCCATCCACAGCCGCCGCCCGCACCCTCAGGGCACGCGCACCACCGTCACGCTGGAACTCGCCTCGGAAACGACCTGAGCCGACACCGACCCCAGATACCGCCGCGTCGCGGAATGCCCCCGCGCGCCCATGATGATGTGATCCACCCGGTTGCGGTTGGCATGGGCGATGATCGCCGCCGCCGGATCGCTGCTTTCAAGGACGGAAAACGAAATCCGCCCCTCCTCCAGCGCCAATTCTGCCCCCCATTCCCGCAGCGCCACCAGCCGCATGACATGCAGGTGATCGCCCGCCTCATCCGTCGCGCTGTCGATCCCGATCCGCGCCGTCTTCAGCACATTGACACAGGACACCCGCGCATCCGGCTGCACCGCCAGCATCCGCCGCACCGCCGTCAAGAGCAGCCGGTTCAACCCCTCCGCCTCGGGCGATAGGTCCACCGCCACCATCAGCACCGGCGCCTCGTCCATCTGCGCCCCCACGCCTGCGGGCGCAGACAGCCGCTTTACCCCCCGCATCGCGCGCCAGCGCCGGAACACTGCCAACCGCCCATCGGCCCGCAGCTTCGCCGCCCGCGCCGTCAGCCGCACTTGACCGGGGTTCTGCAAATCGAACAGCAACTGCCCCGCCGATTGGTAACGCGCCTTCGGGTCCACCTCCAGACAGCGCAGCACGATCTCCTGAAACCACTCCGGCAGGTCCGGCCGCAACGCCCGCAACGGCAGCGGATCGCGCCACAGCCGCTTCCTGACCCCCCGCAGCGACCCCGGATCACCCCAAGGCTGCCGCCCCGTGGCCAGCTCATAAAACAGCGCGCCCAGCGTGAAGATATCCGTCCGCAGATCGTCCCGCTGCCGCAGATATTGCTCGGGTGCCATATAGGGGAATGTCCCCATCGGGATGGTGAATTCCTCGGCCAGCAGGTCCGGCAGATGGTCATGCCGCGCCAGCCCGAAATCGATGGCCACATATGCCCCGCTGTCGCGCCGCAGAAAATTCGCGGGCTTCAGGTCGAAATGGATGACATGCTGCCGATGCAGGTCCACCACCGCCTCGGTCATCCGCGACGCCATCTCCAACACATCCGACAAAGGCAACGGCGCGCCCTTGAACACCTCTAGCAGCGACCCGCCCCCGATCCATTCCGTCACGATATACGGCATGGACGAGAAGTCGCCCAAAGCGATGACCTTCGGCACATGCGGCCCCGTCAGGCGCGGGGCGATCATCTGCTCCACCTCGAACCCCACGATGGTGGGCGCATCGAACCCGTCAAGGATCGTCGGCACCTTCATCGCCAACCGCCCCGGATGATCCGGGTGCGTGCAATCCCAGATCGTCGCAAACCCCCCCTTGTGCAGGCATTCGGCCAGCGTGAAGCCGTCGATCACCAGCCCCTGCGACGGTCGCTGCATCCCACGCCCCCCTCACGCGCCCCAAGTCAGCCGCACGGCCAGACTCTCGGGCAAGCCCGCCGCCCGCAGCTTTGCCACCGTTTTCGCCACGTCATAGCCCACGCGCAGAAAGCTCAACTCATCCGTCCCCTCGTCAAGGATGGCATAGCCCGCCTTCGCCACCCCGTCGCGCGGCTGCCCCACGGCCCCGACCACCGCCAGCCACCGCCGCGTCCGCAACAGCGGCATCGGCCGCCCCGCCACAAACCGCTGCTGCGTCACCCGCCCGTCGATGCTGCGGCTCATCAAATCCGGCACATGGCGATGCCCCACAAGGATCACCCGCGCATCGCAGACCGCAAAACTGCCCAGCGCCCGCGACGTGTCGGTGACATAGATCCAATCCTGCGGCGAATTCGCGCTCGCATGGACGAACAGCACCTCCCCGTCGCGATGCTGCATCGGCAGCCCCGCCAGATAGGCCCTCTGCCCCTCCGCCAACAAAGGCCGCGTCCACTCCATCGCCCGCCGCGCGGTGATGTTCATCTCGGCCGAAGGGTTCGCCACCGCATCGTCATGGTTGCCCTTCACCACCACCGCACCCGCCTGCGCCAGCGCCATCACCCGGTCCACACACCACGCCGGGTCCGGCCCATACCCCACGATATCCCCCAGACAGACCACCCGATCCACCGCGCGCTGCGCCATATCGGCCAGCACGGCCTCCAGCGCCTCGCGATTGCCGTGGATATCCGTGATGATCGCCGTCCGCACCCGCGTCTCCTACCGCCCACCAAAACCGTTCCGGGCCATCTTGCCGACCACCAAGCTTTGTGGAACCTTCGCCCTGAATACTGGGGCAGGGGGACACCGACCTTGACGGAAATCATAGCGCAGCAACTGCTCGATCCCTTCCGCGCGGGCCTGATCTTCTTCCTTGTCGTCACCGCCCACCGCACCCGCGCCGCCATGGGCCTGCGGACGCCCCTTGTCCTTGGCGTGATCTTCGTTGCCGCCATGCTCCCCCTCACCACGGGCGGCAGCATGGTCGAAGCCGCGGGCGGCATCCTGCCCGCCATGGCCTATGGCCTTGTCAGCAACACCATCCTTCTGGGCATCGTGCTTCTGGGCTGGGCCATCTGGGACCGCACGCGCCGCCAATAGGACGCCAACCTCAGCCAAGATGCGCGCGCATCTTCTCGCGCAGATCATCAAGGCTGAACGGCTTGGCAAAGAACCCGTCCGCCCCCACCGACAGCGCGCGGTCCCGCTGCGCCGCCGATCCCCGCGCCGTCATCATCAGAATCTTCACCCCGGCAAGCTCGGGGTCCTGCCGCACTGACTGGCAGATGTCATAGCCCGACACCTGCGGCAGCATGATATCCAGCAGGATCAAGTCCGGCCTTATGTCCCGGATCGCCCCCTCCGCCTCTGCCCCATCGGCGATGCGGAAATAGCGGTGCCCCTCGCGCTCGATCACATATTGCAGCGCCATGGCGATGTTATCCTCGTCCTCCACGACAAGGATCCGGCGCGTGCGGGAAGTGACGGTTTCGGGCGCGTCAGCCATGGAAATTCCGGCAGTCCAGTCGCCGCTATGCGATGGGCGGGGCGGCGGTTCCCGCAACTCGAAATCACTCAACAAAAGAAGACAGGCCGGGTTTTCACCCGGCCTGCCCCGCCCCGCCGATCACTTGTCGGCGAAGATGTCCTTCTTGTGGGTGCCGCCCGGAACGAACAGCGTCCCGATCACCACCGTCGCCAGCGCGATCACGATCGGATACCACAGACCGCCATACACGTTCCCGGTCTGGGCCGAGATCGCAAAGGCCGTCGCGGGCATCAGACCACCGAACCAGCCGTTGCCGATGTGATAGGGCAGCGACAGGCCCGAATAGCGGATGCGCGTCGGGAACAGTTCCACCAGCATCGCCGCGATCGGCCCGTACACCATCGTCACAAGGACGATGAGATAGGTCAGGATCGCCACGATCGCCAGCTTCTGGCCGGTGAAGATGTCGAAGAAGTGCTCGGCCTTCGCGACGGTCGTGTTGGCATCTGCCGACAGCGGATAGCCCGCAGCCGTCAGCGCCTCGTTCACCGCCTTGGTAAAGGCGGCAGGCTTGCCCTTTTCGGCATCCAGCGCAGCCTGCGCCGCGTCGATGGCAGCCTGATCCGTGCCGGCCTTCGCGGTTTCCAGCGCGGCGGTCAGTTCCTTGACCGCAGCAGCGTTGGCCGCAGCGTCATAGGAAGCGACAACCGTCTCGCCCACTGCGACTTGGGCCACCGTGGCAGCCGGATCGAAGTTGGTCGAATAGTTGACCGAGGTCCGCGCCAGCGTGGACTTCGCAACGTCGCAAGAGTTGGTGAACTTCACCGTACCCGTCGGGTTGAACTGGAACGAGCAGTCGGCTTCGTTCGCGGTCACCGTGACCGGGGTCTGGTGCGCCGCATACAGCGCCGGGTTCGCCACCTGCGTCAGCAGCGGGAACACGAACTTGTAGGTCAGCGCCGCGATCAAGCAGCCCGCAAGGATGATCGGCTTACGGCCGATCTTGTCCGACAGCGACCCGAAGAAGATGAAGCCCCAAGTCCCGAGGATCAGCGACCACGCCACAAGGACGTTGGCGGTGAAGCTGTCGACCTTGATCACGTTCTGCATGAAGAACAGCGCGTAGAACTGGCCCGAGTACCACACCACGGCCTGACCGGCGACAAGGCCGAACAGCGCGATGATGGCGAACTTGCCGTTCTTCCAGGTGCCGAACGCTTCACGCAGCGGCGCCTTGGACGCGGCACCCTCTTCCTTCATCTTCTTGAAGGCCGGGGATTCGTTCATCTGCAGACGGATATACAGCGAGATCAGCAGCAGGAAGATCGACCCCAGGAACGGGATGCGCCAGCCCCACAGGTCGAAGGCCTTGATCATCTTGGGCGTGCCATCCGCGTTCATGACCGCAGCACCCGCCGCGTCCAGAACCGGGGTCGGCTCCCAGTTGCCGTTCACATAGCCCTGCACCGCCAGAATGACGATGAGCGAGAGCAGAAGCCCCAGCGTCGCCGTGGTCTGGATATAGGCCGTGAAGTAGCCGCGCTGGTTGGCGGGCGCGTGTTCGGCCACATAGACCGCCGCACCGCCATATTCACCACCCAGAGCAAGGCCCTGCGCCATGCGCAGGATGATCAGGATGATCGGCGCCGCCGCACCCCAAGAGGCATAGCCGGGCAGCAGACCCACGAGGAAGGTCGAAACGCCCATGATCAGGATCGTCATCAGGAAGGTGTACTTCCGGCCGATCAGGTCACCCAGCATCCCGAACACCAGCGCGCCGAACGGACGCACGATAAAGCCCGCCGCAAAGGCAAGCAGCGCGAACACGTTGCGCGTCGCTTCGGGGAAAGAGGTGAAGAACTGCGCGCCGATGATCGCGGCGAGCGAGCCGTAAAGGTAGAAGTCGTACCATTCAAAGATGGTACCGGCGGACGAGGCCATGATGACCTTCCGCTCCTCTGCCGTCATGGGACGCGAGCGGTCCCTGACGTTCATTTCCGTTGATGCCATTTAGGCGTCCTCCTTGTTATCTCCGGCCTCAAGGACCGAACCCACAGTTATCGGTCGCACTGACCCTTCTTCCCTTGCGGGCTGTCCGGGCCCCTCTGCCGACTTGCGCCGACAGGGGCGTGCAGCTTCACGCTCGCGCGATCCGCCTCCCTTCCTCCATGCCCGGGTGGGCCGGGCACGGCCTTCTCCTTACGCCGCCACCCTTTGCACGATGGCCGCAAGCGCGCTGCGGATACCTGCGATGGACCCCATCGCATCGATCCGCTCCAGCACGCCCTTGCCTTCGTAATAGGTGATCAGCGGGGCCGTCTGGGCGTGATAGGCCTTCAGCCTTTCGCGCACCGTCTCGGCAGTGTCGTCGGCCCGGCGCTTGAACGCCGTGCCGCCGCATTTGTCGCAAGTGCCCGCAACAGCGGGCGTCTTGAATGCGTCGTGATATCCCTCGCCACAGGTCCCGCAGGTAAAGCGGCCCGCCACGCGGCCCACCATCGCCTCGTCATCGACCTCAAGGCTGATTGCCGCCGTCACCTTCTGCCCCGCCGCCGCCAGCAGCGCATCCAGCGCCGCTGCCTGCCCGTCGGTGCGCGGAAACCCGTCAAGGATCACGCCCTTCGCCACATCCGGCGCGGCCATGCGGTCCTTCAGAATGGCCAGCACGATGTCATCCGACACCAACTGCCCCGCCTCCATCACCGCCTTGGCCTGCTTGCCCGCCTCGGTCCCCGCCGCCACCGCCGCGCGCAGCAGATCGCCCGTCGACAGCTGGACCAGACCGAAATCCTCCTCCAGCATGCGCGCCTGCGTCCCCTTCCCGGCCCCGGGGGGGCCGAGCAGGATCAGCACGGCAGGTGTGGTCAGGACCTCGCTCATCCCCGGTTCATCCGGTTCGCGATCAGCTCTTCCACCACGCTCGGATCAGCCAGCGTCGAGGTGTCGCCCAAGCTGCCAAAGTCGTTCTCGGCGATCTTGCGCAGGATGCGCCGCATGATCTTGCCCGACCGCGTCTTGGGCAGGCCCGGCGCCCATTGGATCAGGTCCGGCTTGGCAATCGGCCCGATCTCGGTCCGCACCCATGCCTCCAGCTCCTTACGCAGCGCCTCCGTCGGCTCCTCGCCCTTCATCAGCGTCACATAGGCATAGATGCCCTGACCCTTGATGTCGTGCGGATAGCCCACCACGGCGGCCTCTGCGACCTTGGGATGGGCAACCAGCGCGGATTCCACCTCTGCCGTCCCCATCCGGTGGCCCGACACGTTGATCACGTCATCCACGCGGCCCGTGATCCAGTAATACCCATCCGCATCGCGGCGGCAGCCGTCCCCGGTGAAGTAATAGCCGCGATACTGGCTGAAATAGGCCTCTTCGAACCGCGCATGGTCGCCCCACAGCGTCCGCATCTGCCCCGGCCAGCTGTCCGCGATGCACAGCACCCCGTCGGTCTCCACCGCCTCCTGCACCTTGGCCGAGGACGGGTCCAGCACCACCGGCGTCACCCCGAAGAAGGGCTTGGTCGCCGACCCCGGCTTCTGCGGGATCGCCCCGGGAAGCGGCGTGATCAGATGCCCGCCGGTTTCCGTCTGCCAGAACGTATCAACGATCGGGCAGCGCCCCTTGCCGACATGGGTGTTGTACCAGTTCCACGCCTCTGGGTTGATCGGCTCACCCACCGACCCCAGCAGGCGCAGGCTGGACAGATCATGCTTCTCTACCCATTCCGGCCCCAGCCCCATCAGGCTGCGGATCGCCGTCGGCGCGGTGTAGAACTGCGTCACCTTGTGCTTGGCGCAGACCTCCCAGAACCGCCCCGCATCCGGGAAGGTCGGCACGCCCTCGAACATGATCGTGGTCGCGCCATTGGCCAGCGGCCCATAGACGATGTAGCTGTGCCCCGTGACCCAGCCCACATCCGCTGTGCACCAGAAGATGTCGCCTTCCTGATAATCGAAGGTCAACTGATGCGTCATCGACGCATAGACCAGATACCCGCCCGAGGTATGCACAACCCCCTTGGGTTTCCCCGTCGACCCCGATGTGTACAGGATGAACAGCGGGTCCTCCGCGCCCATCTCCGTATAGGCGCAATAGGGCGACACCTCCGCCATTTCCGCCTTCAGGTCGATGTCGCGCCCTTCGGTCCAATGCGTCTGGTCGCCGGTATGCTTGACCACAAGGCATTTCACCTTGTCCGAACAATGCAGCAGCGCCTGATCCGCATTCCCCTTCAGCGGGGTCTTCTTTCCGCCGCGCGGCGCGAAATCGGCGGTGATCACCACCTTCGCCTCGGAATCGTTGATCCGGTTCGCCAGCGCATCCGGAGAGAACCCCCCGAACACCACCGAATGAATGGCCCCGATCCGCGCGCAGGCCAGCATCGCATAGGCCGCCTCTGGGATCATCGGCAAATAGAGGACCACCCGATCCCCCTTCTTCACCCCGTGCTTCTTCAGCACATTCGCCATGCGGCAGGTCTGTTCCAGCAGTTGCGCATAGGTGATGTGCTGCGCCGGGGTCTTCGGATCATCGGGTTCCCATATGATCGCCGTCTGGTTGGCGCGGCGGGCCATGTGGCGGTCGATGCAATTGGCCGACACGTTCAGCGTGCCGTCCTCGAACCATTTGATCGACACCTTGCCGTAGTCGAACGTCGTGTCCTTGACCTTGGTGTAATCCTGAATCCAGTCGATCCGCTTGCCATGCTCGCGCCAGAACGCCTCGGGATCGGCGACCGACGCCGCATACATCCGCTCATAGGCCGCCGCGTCGACATGCGCCTTGGCAATGAAATCGGCAGGGGCCGAATAGACCCCCTGCTGCTGCACGGTATCCGCCATCCGTCTCCTCCAGGTGTCTGCGGGGGGAAAGGATATCGGCTGCCGTCCTCCCGGCATCTGCGCCGATCACGCCCCCGCGATCAGATCGTGCGCGCAGTTAAGTCCTAACAAGCCATTGATGTCTATAGAAATTTTAGTAAATCCATTGACAGTATCCGCGCAATTCAGTCAATAAATTTACAAACCGACCCCTATCCTGCCGATTTCAAATGCATTTTCGCGCATCCCTGCACCTGTCCCCGTCACAGACAAAACCGCAGGGCCAAACCGCCGCAGCCGCCGCCCCCCGCACCCTTAGCGCTAACATTTGATTCCCCGCCGATGCGCCGATTCCCCCGGATCGCCACCAGACCGTCACGTCTGCTGCGCCGCAGCCTCCCGCCGCCCCGCCGCCTCGGTCCCCGTCAGGTTATCGCGTCCCGTGGCATCCCGCGCCGTGACATCGGCACCCCTCAGACCTTCTCCACCAGCAGCTTGTCCACCCGCCGCCCGTCAAGGTCCACCACCTCGATCCGCCAGCCGCCCACCACCACATGCGCGCCCACATCCGGCAGGCTGCCCATCGCGTCGATCACCAGCCCGGCGACCGTCTCGTAATCCCGGTCCGGCTTTAGCGCCAAACCGATCCGGTCCGCGAATTCATCCACCGGCATCCAGCCCGCCACCAACAGCGAACCGTCCTGCCGCACCACCACCTTCGGCTCGTCCTCGGCATCCTCGCCGAAGCTGCCGGTGATCGCCTCCAGCACGTCCATCGCCGTGACGATCCCCTCGAAATGCCCGTATTCGTCATAGACCAGCGCCATATGCGACGGCGCCGCGCGCAGCGTCTCGATCACGTCCAGCGCCGCCTGCCCGTCACGCACCACAGGCGCAGGGATGATCAGCGACCGCAGATCGAAGGCCTCACCCCGTGGTCGATGGTCAAGGAAATCGCGCGACGACAGCACGCCGATGATGTTGTCCTCTTCCCCATCCCGCACCGGCAGCCGCGACCGCTTCGTTTCGCGGAACCGCCGGATCACCTGCGCCGCCGTGTCGGTGACGTCGACCAGATCGACCTCGTGCCGCGGTGTCATCAACCCCCGCGCCGTCCGGTCCGCGATCCGCATCACGCCCGCGATCATCTCGGTCTCGGCCTCTTCCATGACGCCCGCCGACTGCGCCTCGGCGATCACAAGCTTCACTTCCTCGTCCGTCATGTTCCGGTCCGCATCGCCCGACTGCCCCAGCAGCAACAGCACCAGCTTCCCCGACCTGTCCAACAGCCACACCAACGGCGCCGCCGCCACCGCGATCCCCTGCAACAAGGGCGCGATCCTGACCGCCGCCGCCTCTGGCGCGCGCAAGGCCACCTGTTTCGGCACCAACTCCCCGAAGATCAGCGCGACATAGGTGATGGCCACGACCACCCCCCCCACGCCCAAGGCCTGCGCCAAATCCTCGCTCAGCCCCGCCGCCTGCAACCCCGCCGCCGCCCGCACACCCAGCGTCGCCCCGGAAAACGCCCCCGACAACACGCCGACCAACGTGATCCCGATCTGCACCGAAGACAGGAATCGCCCCGGCTCCTCGGCCAGCCGCATCGCGATTCGCGCGCCTCGGCTGCCCCCCTCCGCCAGAACCTTCAGCCGCGCAGGCCGTGACGACACGATGGCCAGCTCCGACATCGCAAGCACCCCGTTGACCAGCGTCAGGATGAAGACGATCGCGATTTCCAGAAACAAGCCCGGCCCCTTCTACAGCCCCCGCGATACGGTGCGGGAAGCCTGCAATAGAACAGCACCCCCGCGCCCTCTGCAACCCCGCACCCCGGACCGGCGTTCCACAACCGCCTTAGACCAATGTCGGAAACATTCTCCGACCATCCGTCGCACACGCCGCGCGCCATCCGTGGCACGGTGATGCCACCCGAACCCAGAGTCCCGCCATGCCCGCCAAAGCCCGAACCCGCGACCTTCCACCGATCACGCTCTCGGGCAGCCTGCTCTGGCTCGCCCTCGTGGCTCTGCTGCTGGCCCATGACGCTATTACCGCCTTCGGCACACAGACGCCGACTGCCGTGATCTTCGATTAACCCACAGACAGCCCCCGCCAAACCTGCTCTACTCTGTCCCGCGAAACGAGGGCGTAAGGCATGGCGCGTTGGACAGTTGCGGTGATCGCCGCGTGTTTGGCCCTTCTGGCCATCTGGACCCTTGAACGTCCCCGCGCCGGGCTGGTCATCGCACCTTTCCCCATCGAAAACGGCCCCCCCGCCACGCTGTTTCACGACGGCAGCGAAACCCCCGCCCCCGTGGTCGTCATCGCCCACGGCTTCGCCGGATCGCGGCAGTTGATGGAACCCTTCGCCCTCACCCTCGCCCATGCGGGCTACACCGTCGTCACCTTCGACGCGCTGGGCCACGGCCGCAACCCACAGCCCATGTCCGGCGATGTCACAACCGTCGACGGCACCACCCGCCTAATGGTGGATGAACTCCGCACCGTCGCCCGCGCCGTCCTCGCCCATCCGCGCAGCGATGGACGGCTGGCCTATCTCGGCCATTCCATGGCCTCCGACCTGATCATCCGCGCGGCCCAACAAGACCCAAAGGCACAGGCCACCGTCGCCATCTCGATGTTCTCGCAGGCTGTCACGCCCGACGCCCCCGCCAACCTCCTCATCCTCCCCGGCGAATGGGAAACCCGGCTCAGGTCAGAGGCCCTCCGCGCCCTCCACCTCACCGACCCCACCGCGACCGACGGCCAGACCGTGGGCGACCTGACGCAAGGCACCGCCCGCCGCGTCACCATCGCGCCTGCGGTGGAACATGTCGGCGTCCTCTACTCCGCCACCGCGCGCCGCGCCGCGACCGACTGGCTCAACGCCACCTTTGGACGCGACACCCCCGCCCAAACCGATGCGCGCGGCGGCTGGATCCTGCTCCTCCTCGCCGCCATCACCGCGCTGGGCTGGCCGCTGACGGCGCTGCTGCCAAAAGGGCAGGGCCCCCGGCATCCCCTCCCCAGCCGCAATTTCTGGACCGCCACCCTGATCCCGGCGATCCTCACGCCGCTGATCCTCGCCCCCTTCGACACGCGCTTCCTGCCCGTGCTGGTGGCCGATTACCTCGCCCTGCACTTCGCCCTTTACGGCGCGATCACGCTGGCGCTTCTTCACCGCGCGGGCCGCCTGACCGACCAATTCCCCGCCCGCGCCCTGCTCCTTTCCTTTGCCCCCGCGATCTTCGGCATCCTGATCCTCGGCACCGCGCTTGACCGCTATGTCGCCTCCTTCGTCCCGAATACCGAACGCGCGCTCATCATCCTCGCCCTTGCCTTCGGCACCGTGCCTTTCTTCCTGTCCGACGCGCTGCTGACCGAAGGCGGCCGCGCCTCCCTTTTGCGCACCCTCGCCGCGCGCGGGGCCTTCCTCGCCTCGCTTCTCCTTGCCGTGGCACTGGATTTCGACCGGCTGATGTTCCTTCTGATCATCCTGCCGGTGATCCTGCTTTTCTTCCTGCTCTTTGGCACACTCGCAGGCTGGATCGGCCGCCGCACCGCCCTTCCCGCCATCGCAGGCCTCGGCTTCGGCCTGACGCTTGCTTGGGCGCTGGGCGTGACCTTCCCGCTGTTCCAAGCCTAACGTTTCCTGACGCAGGAAAGTCGACCCTCTACGCCCTCACCCCCTATCGCTCCGCAAAAAAAACCGACCCTTTCCCAAAGCGTGCGGCCATCGCCGCACGCGCCGCGACCGGGTTCAACCCTCCCGCCCGTGCGCCCGCGCACGGGCCGCCCCCGCCCCCCGGGCGGCGGGGGCGATACATCGCCCCCACCGGGGCGGGCGCGCCCCGTGCCCCAAGCCTCTGGTCTGGCTGAACACCCCTTGCAGGCTCGTTGTCTCGCCTGCAATCGGACTGGCGAAAAGGTCCACCGGACCTTTTCGCGTCAGTCCTCTGCACCCCTACCCCATGTCGGTTCCCAACGACCCGATGGCGGAAACGAAAGGCCCATTTCCCGCCCCAAGGCGCATATTCCGCCCCAAGAACAACGATGGGAACCGACCATGCGCTATTCCGGCTTCCGTGTGATCGCCGAGGCCCTCACCGGCCACAAAGGGTGGAAACCCGCATGGCGCGACCCCGAACCGCAATCCTCTTACGATTACGTCATCGTGGGCGGCGGCGGCCACGGCCTTGCCACGGCCTACTACCTCGCCAAGGAATTCAAACAGGCCCGCATCGCCGTCCTTGAAAAAGGCTATCTCGGCGGCGGCAATGTGGGTCGCAACACCACCATCATCCGCTCCAACTACCTGCTCGACGGCAACGAACCCTTCTACGAATTCTCGCTGAAACTCTGGGAAGGGCTGGAACAGGACTTCAACTACAACGCCATGGTGTCCCAGCGCGGCATCATCAACCTTTACCACACCGACGCCCAGCGCGACGCCTATACAAGGCGCGGCAATGCCATGATCCTGCACGGGGCCGACGCGGAACTTCTGAACCGCGATCAGGTCCGCGCGATGTATCCCTTCCTGAACTTCGACAACGCCCGCTTCCCGATCAAAGGCGCGCTGATGCAACGGCGCGGCGGCACCGTCCGCCACGACGCCGTCGCATGGGGCTATGCGCGCGGCGCCGATATGCGCGGCGTGGACCTGATCCAGAACTGCGAAGTCACCGGCATCCGCACCGAAGGGGGCCGCGTCACGGGCCTAGACACCACGCGCGGCTTCATCGGCGCAAAGAAAGTCGGCGTCGCCGTCGCAGGCTCCTCCTCCAAGGTCATGTCCCATGTGAACATGCGCCTGCCCATCGAATCCCACGTCCTGCAGGCCTTCGTCTCCGAAGGCCTCAAACCCCTGATCGACGGCGTCATGACCTATGGCGCGGGCCATTTCTACGTCAGCCAGTCCGACAAGGGCGGCCTCGTCTTCGGCGGCGACATCGACGGCTACAACTCCTACGCCCAGCGCGGCAACATGCCCGTGGTCGAAGACGTGGCCGAAGGCGGCATGTCCCTCATGCCGATGATCGGCCGCGCCCGCCTGCTGCGGACATGGGGCGGCATCATGGACATGTCGATGGACGGATCGCCCATCATCGACAAGACCGATATCGACGGCCTCTATTTCAACGGCGGCTGGTGCTATGGCGGCTTCAAGGCCACGCCCGCCTCGGGCTGGTGCTTCGCGCATCTCCTGACCACCGACCAACCCCACCCCACCGCCACCGCCTATCGCTTCGATCGCTTCCGCAAGGGGCTGATGATCGACGAAAAAGGGCAGGGCGCGCAGCCCAACCTGCACTGAGGGCATCATGATCATCAACCACCCCCTCCTCGGCCCCCGCGACGCGCAGGAATTCACCTATCTCGGCGATGCCGCCCTGATGAACCGCCCGGACGGGATGTCCTTCCCCGATGCCACCGCCGCACAGGACGCCTTCCACGACTACCTCTACCTGCGTGACAACCCCGCAGGCGAACATCGCGAGCTTTGGTATCACGAACAGGGTGACCGCTCATGGCTGGTCGTCACCCGCAACACCGTCACGCATGAAATCACCAAGGTCGAACTCGCCCGCGATGTGGCACGGGCCAAGGGGCGCAGCAAATGACCCAAGAGAACCGCATCAAGGGCGGCCAGATCGACCGCACAAAGACGCTCCGCTTCACCTTCGACGGCCACCCCTATACGGGCCATCCCGGTGACACGCTGGCCTCGGCGCTGCTGGCAAACGGCGTCCGCCTCAT
Source organism: Pseudomonadota bacterium (assembly GCA_039798885.1). Classification (GTDB taxonomy): domain Bacteria; phylum Pseudomonadota; class Alphaproteobacteria; order Rhodobacterales; family Rhodobacteraceae; genus Paragemmobacter. Next base: position 34,290 of record JBDKFE010000002.1, read on the forward strand.
GGGCCGCAGCTTCAAATACCACCGCCCGCGCGGCCCCCTTTCGGCCGGGTCCGAAGAACCCAACGCCATCGTCGAACTGCGGACCGGCGCGCGTCAGGAACCCAACACCCGCGCCACCGTGGCCGAACTCTTCGACGGACTGGAGGCCAACAGCCAGAACCGCTTCCCCTCGCTCAAATTCGACCTGATGGGGATCAACGACCGCCTATCCCCCTTCTTTGCCGCAGGCTTCTACTACAAGACCTTCATGTGGCCCGCCGCCTTTTGGGAGAAACTCTACGAACCCATCATCCGCCGCGCCGCAGGCCTCGGCACGCTTAACCGCGAAGAAGACCCCGACGCATATGACAAGGGCTTCCTCCACTGCGATATCCTCATCATCGGCGCAGGCCCCGCTGGCCTGATGGCCGCCCTCACCGCAGGCCGCGCCGGGGCCCGCGTCATCCTCGCGGATGAGGATTTCCGCATGGGCGGCCGCCTGAACGCCGAAACCCTGACCATCGGCAACCACGCAGGCGCTGACTGGGCCGAAGACACCGTCCGCACCCTGCACCAGATGCCCAACGTCCGCCTGATGACCCGCACCACCATCGTGGGCGCGATGGACCACGGCATCTATTCCGCCGTCGAACGCGTCTCCGACCACCTTCCCGTCCCGGCGGCAGGCAAACCCCGCCAGATCCTTTGGCGCATCTACTCAGCCCACGCGATCCTCGCCGGCGGGGCCACCGAACGCCCCATCGCGTTTGAAAACAACGACCGCCCGGGTATCCTGCTGGCCGGAAGCCTCCGCTCCTATGCCAACCGCTATGCCGTGGCCGTGGGCGACCGTGTCGCCGTCTTCACCAACAACGATGATGGCCTGCGGACCGCCACCGACCTGCAGGCGAAAGGCATCGACATCGCAGCCGTCATCGACACCCGGCAGGAAGGCGACCTTCTCCCCGGTATCCGCCATCTGAAAGGCGCGCAGGTGATCGACGCGCAGGGCAAGCTTGGCCTGAAATCCATCACCCTTCGCCACGCCAACGGGAAAACGGAAACCCTCTCCGTCAACGCCCTCGGCGTTTCGGGCGGCTGGAACCC
>JBDKFE010000003.1:0-2716 GCA_039798885.1 Pseudomonadota bacterium
CAGCGACCCGCTTGCCGCGCTTGCCCGCAGGCTCTTTCCGCCGCAGGCGTTGGCCGAGGACCCGGTCACCCGCCTCCTGATCGTGGGCCCCCCCGGCGCGGGCAAATCCATGCTCGCCTGCCGTATCGCGGCCCATCTCATGATCGCCGACAGCACGGTCCGCCCGCACATCATCGCCCCCACCCCCGGCGCGCTTCTGGTCGAAGACCGCCTGCGCGGCTGGGCACGGCTGATGGGCCTGACCCCAGACCGACCCACGGTCGCCAACACCTTCCTTCTGCCCGACCCGACGCCGGAAAAGCCCCAGATCGTCGATCTTTCCGACACTGCCCAACAGGCCCCGGCCCTCGTCGCGCAACTGATCGAAACCGACGACGCGGAACTCGTGCTCTGCCTGCCCACGGGCCTGCACCCCGCCCGCATCGCCAAGCTCTGCCACGACTGGCAGGCCTTCAGCCCCACCGTCACCCTCACCGGGCTTGATCTGTGGTGGCCCGAACGCACCGAACTCGACGCCATCGCCGGGTCCGGCCTGAAACTCACCCGCACCGCCGCAGGGACAGGGCTGATCCGCAGCCTCACCCGCCCCGGTGCCTCCGACCTGAACCGCTGGGCCTCCGGCTGGGCCCCCGCCTTCGCAGGGGCCGCCGAATGATCCGCCACCCCGAACTTTCCACGAAAGGGCGCGAATGATGCTTGCCAAACGCTATCCCGAACAGGACGGCCCCTCGCCCGACCGCCTCGTGCGTTCGCACATGGACCTCGTCCGCAAGATCGCCTGGCACCTGCACGGCCGCGTCGGCCGCATGGCCGAAATCGACGACATGCTGCAGGTCGGCTACATGGGCCTCGTCGACGCCGCCCAGCGCTACACCCCGCGTCAGGGCGCGACCTTCGCCGCCTATGCCGCCATCCGCATCCGCGGGTCGATCATCGACTTCCTTCGCGCCTCCTCCTCGCTCTGCCGCGCCACCATCGTGATGCAGCAGAAGATGCGCGCCTCCATGCACAAGCTGGAACAGCTGCTCCTCCGCACCCCCGAAAAGCACGAGATCGCAACCGACATGGGCCTTACCGTGGCGGAACTCGAGGATTGGGAAACCCAATTCGGCGCCAGCCAGATCAAGTCCTTGGACGAGGTCTATACCGACCACTCCATGCTTTTCTCCGATGCCGCCCGTTCGGTCGAAGACAAGTTGCAGCAGGACGAGATGCGCAAGATGCTGCGCCGCGCGCTGGGCCAACTCCCCGAACGCGAGGCGCTGGTCCTCCAACTCTATTTCGTCGAGGAACTGAACGTCTACGAAATCGCCGAAATCCTTGGCGTCACCACGGGTCGCGTATCCCAGATCAAGAAGGCGGCCGTGGGTCGCCTTCGCGAAAGCATCAGCGCCATGGAACAGGAATGATCACCCGAAGATGGGGGTGATCTCCGACCCGGCGGCAATCCGCTTGCACCACTCATGCACGTCGTCGCCGATCCGCGCCGCAAGGTCCGGCACGGCGGCAAAGGCCGCAAGCGCCGAAAAGTCCCGCGGCGCATCCGGGCTGACATGCGCCGCATCGAACGCATGCCAGACGCCATCCGCCCCCCGCGCTTCGGCCTGCTCGGGCGTGCCGCGCACGGCCCATTCCATCCCGTATAGGTCATAGAGAAACGCGCCTTCGGGCATCGCGGCGTCACGCTTGTGGATCATGTGCATCCGAACGTAATCAAAGGTTGCGTTGCGCGTCCGCTTGATGATCTCGGCCGCCATTTCGGGCCAGCCCTCCTCCAGACCGTTGTCCAGCAGAACCCAGTCGGCATCGCTGCCCGTGATGCGGAAGGCGAACTTGTCCGTCTCGTCATCCCGCGCGATGTCGTGGCGCACCTCGCCGATCCGCAGCCGCGCCATGGGCCTGAACGCCGCCGGCTCTGGTTCCGCCACCACCTCTGGCTCCGCCACCCGCATTCCCTGCGGATCAGACAGTCGGAACCCGTGGGTATAGAGAATTGCCTTAGCCGGCGGCGTCAGCAGCAGCATCCCGCCCGACAGGTCCGCCAGCCCCGCGATCCGCATCGCCATCGCCTCGGCACTGGACGGCAGCTTGCCGGACGCATAGCGCATCAGCCCCGTCAGCGCGGGCGAGGCCGCGCCTTCCTCCACCTCGGCCACGTCCTCGATCACGCCCAGCGTCTGCCGTGCCAGCACCCGGATCACCGAAGCCGCCATCCCGATCCCCACCGACAGGATGCCCGCCAATTGGTTCAACTGCTGCAAAACCGCCTCGGCCAGATGGTGATGCGACGCATCCATCAGCCCCAGCACGCCCAGAACCCGACCGTTCGGCGATTTCAGCGCGAACCCGGCCCAGAAGGCCAGATCCGGCAGCCCCGCCGCCGCCATCTCGGCGCTTAGCGAATGGCCCTCCATCTGCGACAGACCACGCCCGTTGGGCAGTAGGGCAGGGGGCAGGTCCCGCACACCCGGCAGCGGCGGGAAAAAGGCGATCCGCATCTCGCCCGTCTCTTCGTCCTGAAGCCGGATGCAGGCCCGCTCGACCCCCGCGATCGACCGCGCCAATTCGGCGACCGATGCGAAATCCTCCGGCTCGACGAACATCCGTGGCGCACGCGGCGTCTCGTTTTCAACGGGCTTCAGTCCGTAAAGATGGGCGACTGCCATTCCTGCCTCCTGCGCGATGGTCCACCATCCTGAACGGCAGGCCCGGCGCA
>JBDKFE010000004.1:0-79963 GCA_039798885.1 Pseudomonadota bacterium
CAAACCGTGAAGCTGACACCTACATCATCGGGTCGCCCCTAGTAGGCCGATATGCTGCGATCTGACGCCGATGCGCCCAAACCGCCCGCATATCCCTTCATGTTCCATCTTGTCAAAGAGCTATCCAAGGACAAAAACGATCAGGGCGCCAGCTTCCTAGCGTATCCCCGTCCGCTTTGTCTTCAGATGTTCCGGGCTTCTGCTTCGTTCCGACTGTCGTCTTCGCGTCGCTTCCGTCCGCCACCGTCACGCTTCCGTTTCGGTGAGGGGGTATTTACGGAGGTGCGCCGGGAGCCGCAAGAGGGAAAAATGCGGTTAAGCGGATTTTTTTCGTTTTCCCGGATTTATCCACAAAATCTTGGGGTTGGCGCAATTTTCGGCACCAGCGACGCTGCGGTGCGGCAATATTCTGTTGCGCGCTGCGTGGTCAGACGGTCTGAACGCGGCGCTTCTGCTGGTTGCGCCAGAGTCGCGCGGCAAGGAGGGCGATGATGGCGCCAAGATAAAGCAATGGTTCGACGGGCCATGCCTTCACCAGCACTACATAGTGAATCGCTCCGGCAAGGGCCGCGACATAGGTGAGTCGGTGCAGGTTGTTCCATGTCGCCGCGCCGAGTCGGCGGACGGAAGCGTTGTTGGACGTGATGGCGAGGGGAATCATCGCGGCGAATCCGACCATGCCGATGATGATGTACCACCGCTTCACCAGATCGGCGGCCATTTCGGACCAACGAAGGCCCATGTCGAGGACGACCCAAGTGGTCAGGTGCATCGCCACGTAGAAAAAGGCGAGCAGGCCGATGGCGCGGCGGAAGCGGATCAGGTTCAGGCCCGCCCAGCGCAGGGGGGTGATGACCAGACCGCCGACAAGGAATTGAAGGCCGAGTTCGCCAAGGCGCAGTTCGATCGCCTTGACCGGATCGGGGCCGAGGCCGTTCGTCAGGGTCAGCCAGACGATCCAGAGAAAGGGAAGGATGCCCGCCGCATAGACGGCATTGACCGGCACCCGGCGGGCGAGGGAGTTGAGCCGGTCCATCAGAAGTTCGCCTTAAGGTCCATGCCGGCATAGAGAGAGGCGACCTGCTCTTCATAGCCGTTGAACATCAGCGTGTCCTGACGCCCGCCGAAAAGGCCCGATCCGACCCGGCGTTCCGAGGCCTGTGACCAGCGGGGATGGTCCACGGTGGGGTTCACATTGGAATAGAAGCCGTATTCGGACGGTTGCAGCATGTTCCACGTCGTCGCGGGCTGCGTGTCGGTCAGGGTGATTTTCACGATGCTCTTGATCGACTTGAAGCCGTATTTCCACGGCACGACCAGCCGGATGGGCGCGCCGTTCTGCTTGGGCATCTGTTCACCGTAAAGACCGGTGGCGAGGATGGTGAGGGGGTGCATCGCCTCGTCCAGACGCAGGCCTTCGCGGTAGGGCCATTCGAGGATGGGGGATTGCTGGCCGATCATCTCTTCGGGGCGGACGAGGGTTTCGAAGGCCACGTATTTCGCCGAAGGTTGCACGCCGACGCGGTTGAGGAGGCTGGACAGTTCAAAGCCGATCCACGGGACGATCATTGACCATGCCTCGACGCAGCGGAAGCGGTAGATGCGTTCCTCGAGCGGCTGGTCCTTGAGGATGTCGGCGAGGTCGTAGGTGCCGGGTTTTTCAACCATGCCGTCGATGACGATGGACCAAGGGTCGGTCGTCAGGGCGGCGGCGTAGGTGGCGGGGTCCTCTTTGCCGGTGCCGAATTCGTAGAAGTTGTTGTAGGTGGTGATGTCTTCGAAGCTGTTGGGCGCTTCGTCGGTGGAAAAGGTGCTGGGGCTGTAGCTGAGCTTGGCCATCGCCGGACCAGCCAGCGCGGCGGCCCCTGCCCCGGCGATCAGCGCGCGGCGATTGAGCCAGAGGTGTTTCGGCGTCACATCCGACCAGTTCAGGGACAGGCCGGTCTTGCGTCCTTTGGGCATTGCATCCTCCGTTCACGGTTCAGGCGATGGTGCGGGATTGCCTGCAAAAGGCAACGCACGACTGCGCTAGCCTTTGTTACGGGGACCGGGGGCGATCAGTTTCAGTCACGAAAGATAAATCTGCGTCACACCATTTTGAGTTGAAGGTGAGAAGGCGCGCAGCTTAGGGGCGATTTTCGTTTCGGCAACGGGGGTTAACGCGATTGTCAGCGTCATCCGGCCGTGGATCGGCCCCATATAACCGCTTGCCAATCATGGCCGAGAGATCAAACGGGAGTGACGCCTATGATCCGCAGAACCTTTCTTGCACTGACCACCGCGATGGCGCTTTCGGTGCCGGCTTTCGCTGAGAGCCACTCGAAGGACATCGTGGACACCGCCGTCGGCGCGGGCAACTTCACCACGCTTGTCGCCGCAGTCGAAGCCGCCGGTCTGGTGGAAACGCTGAAGGGCGAAGGTCCGTTCACCGTCTTTGCGCCGACGGATGCCGCCTTTGCCGCACTGCCTGCCGGCACGCTGGAAGAGCTGCTAAAACCCGAGAACAAGGACAAGCTGATTGCGATCCTGACCTATCACGTCGTTCCGGGCAAAGTGATGTCCACCGACCTGTCCGAAGGGCTGAAGGCCGCGACGGTGCAGGGCGGCGAAGTGACCATCACGCTGGAGGGTGGCGCGAAAGTGAACGGCGCCGTCATCTCGACCGCCGATATCGAAGCGTCGAACGGCGTGATCCACGTCATCGACACGGTGATCCTGCCGCCGGAAGGCTGATTTCCGCTTCCCTGTCGGAACTGGGGGGCGCAGCGCTGCTGCGCCCCCTTTTTGTTCAGTGCACGACCGCCTGCGCGGGACGGTCGCGGCGCGAGGCGATGACGCGGTCGCCCACGATCAGGCCATCGGGCCCTGCGGTGACGTGGACGGTGGTACCGTCCAGCACATCGCCCGACAGCAGCATCTCGGCCAGCGGATCCTGCACCTGGCGCTGGATCACCCGTTTCAGCGGGCGCGCACCATAGACCGGGTCATAGCCTTCTTCGGCCAGCCATGCCTTGGCATCGGCGTCAAGGTCCAGCGTGATCTTCCGCTGCGCGAGCCGCTTTTCCAGACGGCGCAGCTGGATCGCCACGATCCCGGTCATATCGGCGCGACCCAGACGGTCGAAGATGATCGTCTCATCCAGACGGTTCAGGAATTCGGGGCGGAAATGGGCGCGCACCGCCTCCATCACCTCGCGCTTGGCCTGCGCGGCGTCGGACCCGTCGGGCAAGAGCGAGAGCGCCTGCGAGCCGAGGTTCGACGTCAGGACGATGATCGTCTGCTTGAAGTCCACGGTCCGGCCCTGACCATCGGTCAGGATGCCATCATCGAGGACTTGCAGCAGCACGTTGAAGACGTCGGGATGGGCCTTTTCCACCTCGTCGAACAGCACGACCTGATAGGGCTTGCGCCGCACCGCCTCGGTCAGGACCCCGCCTTCGTCATAGCCGACATAGCCGGGGGGCGCGCCGATCAGACGGGCCACGGCGTGTTTTTCCATGAATTCGGACATGTCGATGCGGACCATCGCCGAGTCGTCGTCGAATAGGTATTCGGCCAGCGCCTTGGTCAGTTCCGTCTTGCCCACCCCGGTCGGGCCGAGGAAGAGGAAGGAACCAAGCGGACGGCCTTCGTCGTTCAACCCGGCGCGGGCGCGGCGGACGGCTTTGGAGACAGCCTCAACCGCCTGATGCTGACCCACCACGCGGCGGCCCAGTTCCTCTTCCATGCGAAGCAGCTTTTCCTTTTCGCCTTCGAGCATCTTCGTCGTGGGGATGCCAGTCCAGCGTTCGACGACTTCGGCGATCTATTCGGGGCGCACGGCTTCGGAAACCAGCGCGTCACCTTCGCGGGCTTCGGCTTCGGCCAGTGCCTTTTCCAGACCGGGGATGCGGCCATATTGCAATTCGCCAGCCTTGGCGAAATCGCCCTCGCGCTTGGCATGTTCCAGTTCGGCGCGGGCGCGGTCGAGCTGTTCCTTCAATTCGCGCGCCTGTTCGAGGCTGTCGCGTTCGGCTTGCCATTTCGCGGTCATTTCCGCCGACTGCTGTTGCAGGTCGGACAGTTCCTTTTCCAGCTTTTCCAGCCGGTCACGCGAGGCGGCGTCGTCTTCCTTTTTCAGCGCCTCTGACTCGATCTGGAATTGCAGGATCTGGCGGTCGAGCGCGTCGAGTTCCTCGGGCTTGCTGTCCACTTCCATCCGCAGGCGCGAGGCGGCCTCGTCCACAAGGTCGATCGCCTTGTCGGGAAGGAAACGGTCGGTGATATAGCGGTGCGAGAGGGTCGCTGCCGCGACAAGGGCAGAGTCCGAGATGCGGACGCCGTGGTGCAGTTCGTACTTTTCTTTGATGCCGCGCAGGATGGAGATGGTGTCTTCCACCGTCGGCTCGTTCACCATGACGGGCTGAAAGCGGCGGGCGAGGGCGGCGTCCTTTTCCACGTATTTGCGGTATTCATCCAGCGTGGTGGCCCCGACGCAATGCAACTCACCCCGCGCCAGCGCGGGTTTGATGAGGTTGGCGGCATCCATCGCGCCATCGGATTTGCCCGCGCCAACGAGGGTGTGCATCTCGTCGATGAAAAGGATGATCTCGCCATTCGCGCCGGTCACTTCGTTCAGGACGGATTTCAGCCGTTCCTCGAACTCGCCGCGATATTTCGCGCCTGCGATCAGCGCGCCCATGTCGAGCGCCATGAGTTTCTTGTTGCGCAAGGATTCCGGGACGTCGCCGTTGACGATACGCAGGGCAAGGCCCTCGGCGATGGCGGTTTTGCCGACGCCGGGTTCGCCGATCAGGACGGGGTTGTTCTTGGTGCGGCGCGACAGGACCTGCATGGCGCGGCGAATCTCTTCATCGCGGCCGATGATGGGGTCGATCTTGCCCTGCTCTGCCGCCTCGGTCAGGTCGCGGGCGAATTTCTTCAGCGCGTCATAGCCTTCTTCGGCCGATGCCGTGTCGGCGGTGCGACCTTTGCGGATGTCGTTGATGGCGGCGTTCAGCTTCTGCGGGGTGACCGCGCCTGCGTCCAGCGCCTGCTTGGCGGCACCGGGAACCATGGCCAGCGCCATGAGGATGCGTTCGACGGGAACGAAGCTGTCGCCCGCTTTCTTGGCGATCTTCTCGGCCTCGTCCAGCACCTTCACAAGGCCCGGATCGGTGAAAGGCTGCGCGTCGCCGGACACCTTGGGCAATTTGGCAAGCGACAGGGTGAGGGCGTCCACCACGCGGGCGGGTTCACCCCCGGCACGGCGGATGAGGTTGGAGGCCAACCCCTGTTCGTCATCCATGATCGCCTTGAGCAGGTGTTCGGGTGCAAGCCGCTGGTGGCTTTCGCGCATCGCGATGGTCTGCGCGGCCTGAAGGAACCCGCGCGAGCGTTCCGTGAACTTTTCAAGGTTCATCGGCATATCTCCTTTTCATAGCACCGATCCGCGAACGCCCTGAAAAGGCACGTCCGCTCCGGCCTTTATGGAAAGATGGGACGGGTCGCGCACTGCTGCAAGATTGCAAAGCCTGAATGCGTCAACTTTTCTCAGGCCATTTCATCTCGGCCCAAATACCCGCGGGGGAGCCGCCCGGAACGGGCGGCGGGGGCGGCAGCCCCTTTCTTTAGGGCGTGTATCGGACGAAGGCGAAGGCGTGGCCGTCTGGCGCCCAGTTCGGGACGTTCATCGTCCCCTGCCCGCCCGTGAATTCAAGGATGCGGCGACGGTCGCTGCCATCGGGTTTGCACAGGACCAGCGCGACAGGCAGGTCGGGCGGGTGGCCTTCGGTTCCCGGCGGATAGGCGAGGTAAAGCAGGTGTTTGCCGCAGGGCGAGGGGTGGGGGAACCAGTTGACGTGGTCATCGGCGAAAAGTTTGCGCTGATCGCTGCCGTCGGCGTTCATCACCCAAATCTGGGCGTGGCCGTCGCGGTCGCAGTTCCAGTAGATCAGCTTGCCGTCATGGCTGTAATCCGGCCCGTCGGAATGGCCTTCGCCAAAGGTGAGCCGCGTTTCTTCGCCCCCTTCGACGGAGAGGGTATAGACGTCGATCACCCGACTGCCGCCCCGCGCCGCGACATAGGCGAGTGTCCTGCCGTCGGGCGACCAGCCATGCCACCAACTGGGTGCGGCGGGGCTGACGAGGCGGGGGGTGCCGCCCGTGGCGGGCATGAGGAAGATTTCGGACCCGGTGCCGCGATGGTGCGACAGGACGATGGTCCGTCCGTCGGGGCTTATGCCGTGGTCGTTGTTGCAGCGGTCAGCAAAGCCCGTATCCACGGGGACGAGTTCCGGCGCGGCGAGGGGCACGCGGAAAAGGCGACCGCTGCCATTCACCAAAAGCGTATCACCCGCCGGGTCCCAGTTCGGCGCTTCGATCCGTCCGTCTACCGTCAAAAGGGTGCGGGCGCGGTCTTCGGCCATGTCCCAGATGGACAGGTGGGATTTCACCGCTCTTTCGCCTTCAGCAATTTCTTCGGGCGCAGGCGTTCGGCGTCCTTCATCAGGCTGAAGGTCTGGTTGACGTAATTCACCACGCCGGAAATCTGTTCCATATAGGCGGTCAGTTCGGGGGTCTTGTCGGCTTCGACCATCTGGACGGGGCGGTCGGGGCCTTCGTGTTCGAACTGGCAGTAGAAGAGCGGCTCGCCCCGTCTCAGGACGATGTCCTTTTCCGGGTCGTGCCATTCGAAGGCCCACATGATCGGGCGCGGCCAGAGGTTCAGTTGGAACCGCCCGCCAAAGATCGTGCCGGGCAGCGGGTCCTTGCGGTAATGGGCGAAGGTGCCGACCTGCGTCATCCAGACGGGTTCGTCAGCGATAAAGGTATAGGGCAGGTGCAACTGGACCGTGGGGCGGTCGGGGTAGCGCCATTCGACCTCGGACACCAGCGTCAGCACCTCGTTCAGCTTGTTAGAGCGGATGGGGGACGCGGTTCCGGCGCGGTTGACCAGCACGGCCTTGCCCTTGTCGTCGCGGGAAAAGCCTATGTGCAGGTCGAAGGGGCATTTGATGACGAAGTAGCGGCTTTCCATCTGGATCACTGCCGGGCAGCGGCTGGCGCTTTTTGCATGCACGCGGCTGACCTGACGCGACACCAGCCGTTCGGGCGGATCATAAAGCACCGCGCCCTTGTCGGAGGCGAGGAACCAGCCGACCTGCACGGGGCCGGAGCGGGGGCCTTCGTCGGGGCGGTCATAGGTGACGGTGATCTGCACGTTCTTCCTCACTCACATATGGGCCAATGCGGCGATCAGCGCGCGCACTGCGGGTTCCGAGGTGGCGCGCCGTTCGGGCGGGCCGAAGCCCATGGCGGCGATGGCGGGTGCCTCTGGTTCCGGCATGGAACAGGAGGCGTGGATTTCGCGCAAGGGTAGATGGCGCAGGGAAGGCAGGGTTTCGGGCCGGATGCCCGCGCCGGGCATGAGGGTGATGCGGTTGGCGGCCTGTTGGAACAGGGATTGGAGGGTGTCGGCCCCTTCGGGCGCTGAGGGGGCACCGCCGGAGGTGAGGATGCGGCGGAAGCCAAGGTGGATGGCGGTTTCCAGCGCCTGCGACTTGTCGGGCGTCAGGTCAAAGCAGCGGTGAAGGGTGGTGTCCATCCCCCCGGCCTCTTGCAGCAGGGTGGCGAGCATCCATTCATCCAGTCGGCCATCCGGGCGCGAGGCCCCGAGGACGACCCCGGCAAGCCCGGCGGTGCGGGCGGCGGCGATGTCGGCCTTCATCTGGCGCAGGTCTTCGGTGGACCAGACGAAGCCGCCCGCGCGGGGGCGGATCATGGCCATGACGGGGATGGGGCTGCGCGCGGCTTCGGCCATCAGGCCGGGCGATGGGGTGAGGCCGCCAAGCCCGAGGGCAGAGCAGAGTTCTATGCGCCCTGCCCCACCGTTGATTGCGGCTTGCAGGCCGTTGGCATCCTCGACGCAGACTTCCAGTAGGATGTCAGGCAAAGGCCACCTCGGCGGCGGCGGCGGCCCCGATCAGGCCGGGTTCGATGGTGCAGAGGGCGGGGACGACAAGGGGTCGGTCGGTGTGCCGCAGGATCATGGCGCGGACGGCTTCGTCCAAATGCGCGATAAGGGCGGGGACGTTGGACAGCCCCCCACCAACCGGAACGATGGACGCGCCGACGGTGTTCAGGATCATGGCCAGCGGCGGGGCAAGGATGGCGCGCCAGACGTTGACGGTTTGCGTCGCCTGCGCCCTGCCGGATTGCCAGTCGGTCAGGATGGATTCCGACGTGGCGGTCAGGCCGTGCAGGCTAAGGTGCAGCTTTTCCATCCCGCGGGCCGAGCAGACGGCATCGATGCAGCCCGTCAGGCCGCAGCCGCAGGGGAATTCGGGCAGGGTGACGCCTTCGACCTGTGTCTTGGCCACCGGCCCGTGGCCCCATTCCCCGGCAAAGCCCCCGGGGCCGCTGACCAGTTTGCCATCGATCACAAGGCCACCGCCGACCCCGGTGCCAAGGATCACGCCAAAGACGTTGCGATGCCCCTGCCCCGCGCCTTGGGCCGTTTCGGCCATGGCGAAGCAGTCGGCATCGTTCAGGATCAGGACAGGCAGGCCGAGCGCCTGTTCCAGTTCGGGGCCAAGGCGGCGGTGATCGGCGCAGGGGATGTTGGCGACGCGGAGTTTCTGCGTATCGGGGTCCACGACCCCGGCGATGGAGATGGCGATGGCCTTGGGGGTGATGCCTTCGGCAAAGCGGGCGATGGCGGCGATGAAGGCCGTGAAATCATGGGTGGGCGTGGGCGTGTCGCCCAATGGCGTGAGCCTGCCTGCGGTAGAGGTGGCGGCCTTGATCCGGCTGCCGCCGATGTCGAAACACAGGATCATTGCGCTTTCCCTGCCCTTTGCGGCGACATTAGCGGGCTTCGCGCGGCTTGACAGCCCCGCCTGTGGGGATCATCTGGCGCTGGCTTTCCTTGGGGGTGTGCGGATGTCGGATGACCGTCTGATCGTGGCGCTGGATGTGCCGAACGTGGTGCAGGGCTTGGACCTTGTCAGCCGCATCGGGGACGCGGCGTCCTTTTACAAGATCGGGCTGGGCATGCTGACCGGGGGCGGGCTGGCGCTGGCCAACGAGCTGAAAGGAGAGATGGGCAAGCGCGTCTTTCTGGACATGAAGCTTTTCGACATCGGCGCGACGATCGAGGCGGCGGTGCGGGGGATCGCGCGCTATGATCTGGACTTTCTGACGGTGCATGGCGACCCGCAGGTGGTGCGGGCGGCGGCAGAGGGGAAATCGGGGACGGGGCTGAAGATTCTGGCGGTGACGGTGCTGACCTCGCTGGACCGGGCGGATTTGGATGCGAACTTGATCAAGGCGGGCGATATCCATGATATCACGCTGGAGCGGGCGGCGCGGGCTTTGGAGGCGGGGGCGGATGGGGTGATCGCCTCTCCGCAAGAGGCCGCGATGATCCGGGCGCTGCCGCAGGCGCAGGGGCGGTTGATCGTGACGCCGGGGGTGCGGCCTGCGGGGGCTTCGGCGGGGGATCAAAAGCGGATCGCGACGCCGCATCAGGCGATCGCGGACGGGGCGGATCATATCGTGGTGGGGCGGCCCATCTGGCAGGCCACCGATCCGGCAGCGGCAGCGCGGGCTGTCATCGCGGAATTGCCCCGGCGCTAAGGGCAAGTCCCACGCGGCGCTGCATTTCCGGTATCGCGTGGGAATGGTTCAGGAAATGATCGGTGGGCATCAGCGCCCAGCCCTGCCCTTCGTGGCCGAAGCGGATCGACGCGACCTCGGCCCGGGTGACGCTTGCAACGAAGAAGTGCGAGGGGCGTGACGGGTCGGTCATCGAGGGAAGGGTGATCCGCCATTTCAGGCGGGTGGGTAGAAGATGCAGACCCAATTCCTCGTGCAGTTCGCGGAGGAGGCAGGTTTCAGGGGACTCGTCCCCTTCCCGCCCGCCCCCCGGCAGGTCCCACATCCCCGGCCAAGGCAGGCCGGGGTGGGTGTCGCGCAGGCAGGTCAGGATCGTATTGCCGCAAAAGAGCGCGGCCTTGGCCCCGACGAAGCCTGCGTCAGTTATCATTGATATCCTTGTCCCAGACCTTCACCTGACCCGCCCTGACGCCCATCGTCCGGCGCAGGGCGAACCATGCGATAAGCGAACACAGCGCAAAGGTCAGGAGCAGGAAGGCAGGCCCGCCCGACAGGATGCCAAGGCCGAGCAACACCCCCGTCGTCACCGCGCCAATGGCGAAGCCAAGGAAGATGTAGCCGGGCGCGAGGATCTCTAGCCCGCCGATCAGGAAGCCTGCGACGACCCAGACCCACCAGATGGACCACCACATCAGCCCTTCCCCCGCACCAGTTTGAACGCGTCAGAGAAGGCTTCGAGCGCGTTGGCGGGCAGCAGGATCGTCTGCTTGCCTTCGCCCACGGCGACTTGGGCTAGGGCTTCCACCTGCTTCATGGCGATCTGGTATTGCGCGGCCTCAAGCCCGTTGGCGGTGATGGCCCCGGCGATCACGCCCGTCGCATAAGCCTCGGCATCTGCCGTGATGCGCTTGGCCTTTGCGGCCTGTTCGGCGGCGTAGAGATCGGCATCGGCGGCGAGTTCGACGGCGCGCTTTTTCCCTTCGGCTTCCATCACTTGCGCGCGGCGGGCGCGTTCGGCGTTGAGTTGTTGCAGCATGGCGGCGCGGGTCGCATCGTCGAGGTTCACGTCAAGGATTTCGGCGCGCGTGACCTCTACCCCCCAGTCATCGACCATCATGCGGACCTGTTCGCGGACCCGTTCGATCAGTTGCGCGCGGCCGGATTGGACTTGGTCCAGTTCCAGTTTCCCGATTTCCGACCGGACGATCCCGGCGACGGTGGTGGCGATGGCGGCATCGACGTCGCGGATGCGGTAAACGGTCTTTTCCGGTTCGGTGATGCGGTAGAACACAGAGGTTTCCACCTTTACCAGCACGTTGTCGGCGGTGATGGCGTCCTGCGAGGCGTTTGGAAGCTGGCGTTCCAGAATGGAAATCTTGTGCGGCACGCGGTCAAGGAAGGGGACGACGAAGTTGATCCCCGGGCCAAGCACGGCGCGCAGGCGGCCAAAGCGTTCGACCACATGCTTTTCGGACTGCGGCACGATGCGGACGCCAAGGAAAATGCAGAGGATGATGAAGGCGGCGATGGCGAGGAAGACGGCGTTCCCGCCAAGAATGGGTTCGATCATAAGGACACTCCGTTACCGAAATTGCGCGCAGGATGCGGCATGTGGGTGCCGCGGTGCAAGAATCAAAGGGGGGTGCCCGAACAGGGGCGCTGTTGGTAGGATAGCGTCATGCCCGCCCTGTGCCGCGATTGCCTGACGACCTTTGATGCCGGGACGCGCTGCCCCGTCTGCCGCAGCCCGCGTGTGCTGGCCCATCCAGAGCTGTTTGACCTGTCCATCGCGCATATGGACTGCGACGCCTTTTATGCGAGCGTTGAAAAGCGCGACAATCCCGAACTTGCGACGAAGCCCGTGATCGTGGGCGGCGGGACGCGGGGGGTTGTTTCAACCTGCTGTTATATCGCGCGAATCTCGGGCGTGCGGTCGGCCATGCCGATGTTTCAGGCGCTGAAGCTGTGCCCCGAAGCGGTGGTCGTGAAGCCGCGCATGTCGGTCTATGTGGCCGAAAGCCGGAAAATCCGGGCGATGATGGAGGAGTTGACGCCCGACATCGAACCCCTGTCGCTGGATGAGGCCTTCATGGACCTGTCGGGGACCGCCCGCCTGCATGGTGCGCCGCCTGCGGTGATGCTGGCGCGGCTGGTGCGGCGGATGGAGGTGGAGTTGGGGCTGACGGGGTCCATCGGGTTGAGCCACAACAAGTTTCTGGCGAAGATTGCGAGCGATCTCGACAAACCAAAGGGGTTTTCGGTGGTGGGCCGGACCGAGACGCAAGGGTTCCTGACGCCCAAGCCGGTGCGGATCATCTGGGGGGTGGGGACAGCCACGCAAGGGGCGCTGG
This sequence comes from Pseudomonadota bacterium, assembly GCA_039798885.1. Taxonomy (GTDB): domain Bacteria; phylum Pseudomonadota; class Alphaproteobacteria; order Rhodobacterales; family Rhodobacteraceae; genus Paragemmobacter. The sequence continues at coordinate 11,949 of JBDKFE010000004.1, forward strand.
AGGCGGCGGGGATACGGACCATCGCGGACCTTTTGCGCTGGGATCGGGTCGATCTGGTGGCGCGGTTTGGCAGCATGGGAGAGCGGCTGTTCCATCTGGCGCGGGGGCAGGATCAGCGGCGGGTGAGCCGGGACGAGAGGCCGAAGTCGATCAGCAAGGAGACGACGTTCAACGAGGATACGGGGGATGCCGATATCCTTGACGGGCATATCTGGCGGTTGGCAGAGCAGGTGGCAGATCGGGCGAAGGCCAAGGGGCTGGCGGGGCGGACCGTTGTGCTAAAGCTGAAACGCGTGGATTTTCAGACGGTTACGCGGCGGCATGCGCTGGGGGATGCGACGCAGATTGCCGATCGTATCTATCGCGCGGCGCGCGAGTTGTTCGACCATGCGGGGACGGCGGGGCCGTTCCGTTTGATCGGGGTGGGGATCGCGGATCTGGTGGGCGAGGATCAGGCGGATCGGTCGGGCGACCTGTTGGACCCGGAGGCCGGCAAGCGGGCGAAGGCGGAGCGGGCGGCGGACGCGATCCGGGCGCGGTTCGGTCAGGATGCCATCATCAAGGGGCGCGCGCTGCGCTAGTCATTCCGCCGCGAGGGGAAGGCTGCCTACCTGCGGGGCTGTGATCTCGGCGATGATGCGGGTCATAAGGCGTTGGAATTCATGGAAATCCGCGCGGGGTTCGATGCGGGCTTCATTCATGTAGAGGGCGCGGTCCACCTCGATCTGCACCACATGCTGATTGCGCGAGGGGCGACCGTAGGCTTGCGCGATATAGGCCCCGGCAAAGGGGGCGTTGCGGGCGGTGCGAAGGCCAGCGGCGGCGAAGGCGGATTCGATGCGGTCCACCACGTCGCGGGCGGCGGCGGCGCCGAAGCGGTCGCCCAGCACCACATCCGGGCGGGGGTGGCCGGGGCGGGAATGGGCTTCGATCGCCTCGTGCGGCATGGAGTGGCAGTCGATCAGGATGGCTTGACCAAATTGCGCAAGGCTTTCATCCACAAGGCTTTTCAGCGTGGAATGGTAGGGGTGCCAGACGTTGCGGATGCGGTGTTCGGCCTCGGCCCTTGGGAGTTTGCCGCGATAGATGGCGCGGCCACCCGCCACGACGCGGGGGATGACGCCAAGGCCAGAGGAGACGCGGGGGTTGTGGGGGGCGCGGTCGATGCCTTCGATCACCGCGGGGTCGAGTTCGTCGGCGGCGCGGTTGAGGTCGAGATAGGCGCGCGGGATGCGGGCGGCGAGCAGGGGCGCGCCGTGCAAGGGGGCGGCGGAAAAGAGGCTGTCGACGAAGGCGTCTTCCGAGGAGCGGATCGTGTGGCGGTCCAGAAGGCTTTGTGAAACAAAGGCTTCGGGGTAGTCCGCCCCGGAATGGGGGGAGGAGAAGACCACGGGGGTGGTGCGGGTGTCGGGCAGGTGGAGGGTGAAGGCGGTGCTGTGCATGTGTCAGATATAGACGTCTTTTTTCAGATGCCAAAACCCCTTGAACCCCAGTGCGACTCCTTTTATAGACCCGACGACCGACGCGGACCCGCCCGCGTCATTTTCTTTGATACCGGGCGGAAAAGTGAAGGAGCGTGGGCGGTTAGCTCAGCGGTAGAGCACTACGTTGACATCGTAGTGGCCACTGGTTCGATCCCAGTACCGCCCACCATTTCGCCGTTTTCCGCAAGGAAAACATAAAGGATTTCAAGGCGCTGCGCGCCGCGAATGGGAGATGAACGATGAAGGTTGCGAACTCGCTCCGCTCGCTCAAGACGCGTCATCGCGATTGCCAGGTCGTGCGCCGCAAGGGCCGCGTCTATGTGATCAACAAGACGCAGAAGCGGTACAAGGCCCGTCAGGGCTGATCTTTTCCGGGAAACCGGAGGACAGGGCCGCCCAGTGGGCGGCCTTTTGTTTTGGCGCGGGCCAAGTGGCCGGGAACGCTGGTTTAATCTGGACCTAGGGGCCGAAACGGCTGTGCCGTATCCTGTGCCGGAATGTGTACCGCAAACTGTCAGCACGCTTAGGGCTGTGCGTTCACGTTTACCTAATTTGTGCGAATCGGTTGGAGGGTCAGGCCATGCATCCCAATCCCGCGTTCTGGGGAACACCGGAGGACGACAACCTGCGCTTTGCCGGGGCGAGGGGGTTCGGGATGCTGTGCGTCAACGGGGCGGATGGGCCGATTGCGGCGCATGTACCTTTCGTGATGGCGGGGGCGCGGGTGGTGGAGGTGCATCTGGCGCGGTCCAATGCCATTGCGCGGGCGGGGTTGCCCGCGCCTGCGCTTTTGGCGGTGCAGGGGCCGGATGCCTATATCTCGCCCGATTGGTATGGGGTGCCGGATCAGGTGCCGACGTGGAACTACGTGGTGGTGCATCTGCGCGGCGTGCTGTCGCCGATGGAGGGGGCGGAGTTGGAGCCGCAGGTGGATGCACTGTCGGCAGAGTTCGAGGGGCGGATCGCGGGCAAGCGGCCTTGGACCAAGGACAAGATGGGCGAAGGCGTGATGGAGCGGATGATGCGGGGCATCCTGCCTTTCCGGCTGGAGGTGACCGAGGTTCAGGGGACGTGGAAGCTGAACCAGAACAAGACGCCGGAAGCGCGGGCCGGGGTGATCGCGGCGCTGGAGGCGCAGGGGGGGATGGCGGCGGACATGGCGCGGTTGATGCGGGCGGTGGGGTGAAAGCCCACTTTACGGCTTATCCGAAGGCTTGAGCGCAAGGAGGGTCGAAAGGCCCCGGTGGGGCGTTTCGACCCTTCGCCGTTAGGGGCGCGCGCGTCACGCCGGGGCGGGCGCCTAGGGCGCACGTCCCGGTGGGGCGGGACGTGCGCGCCCCGTGGCTTTGGGCCACGGGGCTGAACCCACCGTTGCGCGGGGTGGTTGGCAGTGATTGGGGTTCGGGTGTGACCCGCGGCCTCTGGTTCTGGGGGAGGCAGAGGCCCCGGTGCAAGACCGGGGCGGGGTTTCGTTTTGGAATGCTTGGTCCCGTCGGAGGCGTTGCAGGGCGCGGGTAGCGGGCCTAGGGTCGCAGTCTAAACTCGGAGAACCCCACGATGCGCCTTTATTACTCGCCCACCTCGCCTTACGTCCGGAAAGTCACCGTCCTGTTGCATGAGACGGGGCAGTTCGCGGAGGTGGAGCTGGTCAGCGCCTCGGGCAATCCGGTCGATCCGGGGACCGCGCCGCTGGAGGCCAACCCGCTGGGCAAGGTGCCCGCGCTGGAGCGGCCGGATGGGCCTGCGCTTTATGACAGCCGGGTGATCTGTCGCTATCTGGATGCGCGGGCCAATGGCGGGGCGGGGGCGGGGCTTTACCCCAAGGGCGCGCGGCATTGGGACACGCTGACGGTAGAGGCGACGGGGGATGGCATCCTGGATGCGGCGCTGCTGATGATCTACGAGGTGCGGATCCGGCCCGAGGCGTTGCGCTATGCGCCGTGGGTGGAGGGCCAGTGGGCCAAGGTGGACCGCGCGCTGGACGTGCTAGAGACGCGGTGGATGGACCATCTGGAGGGGCCGCTGGAGGCGGGGCAGATCGCGGTGGGCTGTGCGCTGGGCTATCTGGATTTCCGGCATGATGCGCGGGGATGGCGGAACGGGCGGCCCCGGTTGGCGGCGTGGTATGCGGGTTTTGCGGCGCGGCCTTCGATGATGGCGACGGTTCCGGTCTGAGAGGGTGCTGCCGCTTTCGGCCTTTGTTCCGGTCTGGCTGTTTCTGGCGGCCAATATCGCGTCACCGGGACCGAATGTGTTGAACACCGTGGCGCTGGCGATGGGGTCGGGGCGGCGGGCGGGGCTGGGATCGGCCTGCGGCGTTGGGCTGGGGATCGGGGTCTGGTGTCTGGGCATGCTGCTGGGCGTGGGCGCGGCGCTGCGGGTGATGCCTGCGGCGCAGGGGGTGCTGACCGGGGCGGCGGTGGCGCTGCTGCTGCTGTTTGCGGCGCGGTATCTGCGGGCGGCGTGGCACGGTTGGCGCGCAAGGGCGATGGCGGTGCCAGAGGGGCAGACGGGCGCGGGCTTCGCCACGGGGTTCCGGCGGGCGATGGCGGTGGTGGCGGTCAATCCCAAGGCGTTGACCAGTTGGCTGGCGGTGCTGGGGATGTTCCCGGTGGCCGAGGCGCGGGCGGGGGATGTGGCGCTGCTTTGCGCGGGCGCGTGCCTTTTGTCCTTTTCGATTCACGGCATCTACATGATTCTCTTTTCCACTGCGCCCGCGCTGAGGTTCTATCTGCGCGCAGGATGGGTGTTGCAGGCGGCGGCGGGGGTCCTTTTCACGGGCTTTGCGCTACGACTTGTCGCAGGGGCTTGAGCGGCGGAGGGGCCGGACCATCCTGATAGCCGTGACTGCGCGCCCGCTATGCCACAGGGCGCGAAATTCCGAAGGCTTTGGGCTGGTCTGCGCCCGTTTGTCCGCTGGACGATCCGACGCGCCTTGTCTAAAAGCCGCCCGGCAAGGCTGCGGGTGACTGCGGCCCCATCGATATATGGGTCGCGGGAGCCCCCCGCGCCTGTGAAAGGGAGAAGATCTCGTGTCCCACGCTGACGAAAACGCAGGTACCCGGCGGGATTTCCTGTACTACGCTACGGCAGGGGCCGGCGCGGTTGCCACGGGCGCCGCTGTCTGGCCGCTCGTCAACCAGATGAACCCTTCTGCGGACGTTCAGGCGCTGTCGTCGATCTTTGTCGACGTGTCGGCGGTTGAACCCGGCACGCAGCTGACGGTGAAGTGGCTGGGCAAGCCGGTCTTCATCCGCCGTCGCACCCCCGAAGAGATCGAGGCAGGCCGTGCCGTGGCGCTGACCGATCTGGTCGATCCGGTGGCCGAGAATGCCAACAAGCCGGGCGCCGATGCGTCCGACGCGAACCGCACGCTGGACGAGGCGGGCGAGTGGCTGGTGATGATGGGCGTTTGCACCCACCTCGGCTGTGTGCCGCTGGGCGATGGTGCCGGGGAATTCGGCGGCTGGTTCTGCCCGTGCCACGGGTCGCACTACGACACCGCCGGCCGCATCCGCAAAGGGCCCGCGCCGCGCAACCTGCCGGTGCCGGTTGCCGTGTTCGAAGACGAAACCACGATCAAGCTCGGGTAAGGAACAGAAAAGATGGCCGGAATTCCGCACGACCATTACGAGCCCAAGAGCTCTGGCGAGAAGTGGCTGCACAAGCGCCTGCCGATCGCGGGGCTTTTGTATGACACGATCATGATCCCCACGCCCAAGAACCTGAACTGGATGTGGATCTGGGGCATCATCCTGACCTTCTGCCTTGCGCTGCAGATTGTCACGGGGATCATCCTTGTGATGCATTACACGCCGCATGTGGACCACGCCTTCGCGTCGGTCGAACACATCATGCGCAACGTGAACGGCGGCTACATGATCCGCTACCTGCACCAGAACGGCGCGTCGCTGTTCTTCGTGGCGGTCTATCTGCACATCTTCCGCGGCCTCTACTACGGGTCCTACAAGGCCCCGCGCGAGATCACGTGGATCGTGGGCATGCTGATCTATCTGCTGATGATGGGCACGGCCTTCATGGGCTATGTGCTGCCGTGGGGTCAGATGTCCTTCTGGGGCGCGACCGTGATCACCGGCCTCTTTGGCGCCATCCCCGGCATCGGGCCGAGCATCCAGACTTGGCTGCTGGGCGGGCCTGCGGTGGACAACGCCACGCTGAACCGCTTCTTCTCGTTGCATTATCTGCTGCCCTTCGTGATCGCGGGTCTTGTCGCGGTTCACATCTGGGCGTTCCACACCACGGGCAACAACAACCCGACGGGTGTGGAAGTGCGGCGCGGGTCGAAAGAGGAAGCCGCGAAGGATACGGTTCCGTTCTGGCCCTATTACGTGATCAAGGACCTGTTCGCGCTGGCGATCATCCTTGCGGTGTTCTTCGCCATCGTGGGCTTCATGCCGAACTATCTGGGCCACCCCGACAACTATATCGAGGCGAACCCGCTGGCGACGCCCGCGCATATCGTGCCGGAATGGTACTTCCTGCCCTTCTACGCCATCCTGCGTGCCTTCACCGCCGATGTCTGGGTGGTGATCGCGGCCGAGTGGATCACCTTCGGGATCGTCGATGCCAAGTTCTTTGGCGTGCTGGCGATGTTCGGGGCGATTGCGGTCATGGCGCTGGCGCCGTGGCTGGACACGTCGTCCGTGCGGTCGGGGCGCTATCGTCCGATGTTCAAGTGGTGGTTCGCGCTGCTGGTGGTCGACTTCATCGTTCTGATGTGGGTCGGCGCGATGCCGGCGGAAGAGCCCTATGCGACCATCTCGCTGATCGCGGCGGCCTACTGGTTCGCCTACTTCCTTGTCATCCTGCCGCTGCTTGGCGTGATCGAAAAGCCGCTGCCGCAGCCGGCGACGATCGAGGATGACTTCAATGCCCACTACGGCTCCAAAGCCCATCCGGCCGAGTGAGAAAGGGACTGACCAAGATGTTCAGGAAAATCGCACTCGGAACCGCGGCGGCGCTGGCGCTGACTTCGGGGATGGCGCTTGCCGCTGGCGGGCACAAGGAAATCACCGATGTGGCCTTTGCACATGAAGGCCCCTTTGGGAAGTTCGACCAGTTCCAGCTTCAGCGCGGGCTGCAGGTCTATACCGAGGTCTGCTCGGCCTGCCACGGGCTGAAATATGTCCCGATCCGCACGCTGGCCGACGAGGGTGGCCCCGAGCTGCCCGAGGATCAGGTCCGCGCCTATGCCACGCAGTTCACCGTGACTGACGCGGAAACGGGCGAAGACCGTGAGGGCAAGCCGACCGACCACTTCCCGGTTTCGGGGATGGAAGGCGCGCCGGACCTGTCGCTGATGGCGAAGGCGCGTGCCGGCTTCTCGGGCCCTTATGGGTCGGGGATGAGCCAGTTGTTCAACGGGATGGGCGGGCCGGAATACATCTACTCTATCCTGATGCATTACGAGGAAAACCCGGAATGCGCCCCGGATGGGATTGATGGGTTCTACTACAACACCTCGTTCGGGAATGGTGGCGTTCCGGACAGCTGCAAGGACGAGCATGGCGTTTCGACCGTGCCGGGTAGCTGGATCGCGATGCCGCCGCCGCTGGCGGATGATCAGGTGACCTATGCCGACGGCACCCCGGCGACGATGAGCCAGATGTCGGAGGACGTGGCGTCCTTCCTGCTGTGGACCGCCGAGCCGAAGCTGATGGACCGCAAGGAATCGGGGTTCAAGGCTGTGTTCTTCCTGATCATCCTCGCGTCGTTGCTGTATCTGACGAACAAGCGGATCTGGGCTGGCGTGAAGGGCAAGAAGACCGCCTGATCTTCGGTCTGATTGAGAATGGAGAGCCCCGCCCTTGTGGCGGGGTTTTTCGTTTTGGGGGGGTGGTGGAAACCACGTCTGGCACATGCGCGCCCCTCGCCGCGCGCGCGGTGAGCGGGGTCTGCAGCGCCGCCGTTGTGCCCGACCTACGGGCTGCGTCGGTCCTTTGGGCGGTGCGTTACCTGCCGAGGTAATCCGCCAGTGCCTGCGGGGGGTTGGCAAAAAGCTTTGCCGTGTCCTGCGGGGGGTGTGCCTTGCCTTCGGCCACGAGGAGTGTGAGGGGGGCGAAGCTGCGGGCGTCCTGCGGGTCGTGGGTGACCATCAGGACGGTGGCCCCGGTTTCCGTGGCGACTTCGGCGACGAGGGCCAGCATCTCTTGCTTCAGCGCGGGGCCGAGGGCGGCGAAGGGTTCATCAAGGAGGAGGAGCGGGCGGGCGCGCAGCAGGGCGCGGGCAAGGGCCGCCCTGCCCTGCTGACCGCCGGAGAGTTCGGCGGGTTTGCGTTGGGCGAGTCCGTCAAGGCCGGTGCGGTGGAGCGCCTTTGCCACTTTGGCGCGGATGGCGGGGGTGAGGCTGCCGTCCGGGGCGAGGCCGAGGGCAAGGTTCCGTTCGATGGTCAGGTGGGGAAAGAGGTTCTGGTCCTGGAACAGGATCGTGGCGGGGCGCTGTCCGGGGTCGGTGTCGGTGATGTCCTGACCGTTCCAGAGGATCCTGCCGGATTGGGGTTCAAGGAAGCCTGCGATGGCGTTGAGGAGCGTGGATTTGCCCGCGCCGGAGGGGCCGATGATGGCCGTGCGCGCCCCGGTGGGGACGGTGAGGTTGGCCGTGAGGCGGAAGCCGTCGGTGGCGAGGGTGAGGTGGTCAAGCTGGAGCATGGCGGCGACCGATCCCGTCAAAGAGGGCAAAGAGGGCGAAGGAGAGCGCAAGGAGGAGGAGGGAGGCGGCGGCCGCCTGTTCCATCCGGTAGCTGCCCATCAGGCTGTGGATATAGAGCGGGAGGGTGGCGTTGGTCTGGCCCGCGAAAAGGGTGATGACGCCGAGGTCTCCCATCGACAGCGCCGCCGTGATGCCCGCGCCGAAGCCGAGCGGTCTTGCAAGCTGTGGGAGCGTGATGAGGCGGAGTTTGGCGGCGGGGGTCAGGGCAAGGGAGGCGGTGAGTTTGGCATAGTCGGCGTGCAGGGCGCGGGCCTGTGGGGCGAGCAGGCGGTAGGCATAGGGCAGCGCGAGGGTGGCGTTGGTGGCGATGGTGACGGGGATGGCAAGGTCGGAGGGTTGCGCGAAGGGGCGCAGGGTCAGAAAGAGGCCCGTGCCGATGACAAGGGAGGAGGCCGCGAGGGGGAAGGTGGCAGCGGCGTCAAAGAGGCGATGCGCGGGAGCGCGGCGGGCGGTTGCCAGCGCGAGGGTCAGCGCGGCGGTGGTGGTGAGGGCGGTGGAGGCCAGCGCGATGGCAAGGGAGCGGGCGGTGGCGCCGATCAGGCCTTGGGGCAGGTCGGTCAGGCCGGGAAGGCCGCGGGCGATCAGCGCGGCGAGGGGAAGAAGGAGGAAGGCGGCGGCGAGGGTGATGGCGGTGGCGTCCGTGGCCTTGCGCCAGCCTTTGGGGGCCGGGAGTTCGGGGGGGCGGCCAAGGCCCGCGCCGAAGCCCGTGTCGCGGATCAGCGCCCAACCGGCGAGGAGGGCGGCGGTGGTCAGAGCGAATTGGATCAGGGCCAGCGTGGCGGCGCGGTCGGGGGCGAAGTCAAAGCGCAGCGCCTGATAGATGGCAAGCTCGACCGTGGTGGCGGCGGGGCCGCCGCCAAGGGTGAGGGCCGTGGCGAAACTGGCGAGGCAGAGGGTGAAGATGGTCAGGAACGCGCCCGGCAGGGTGGCGCGGAGCATGGGTGCCTCTAGATGCTGGAAGCAGGCGGCGGGGGTGAGGGCGAGGGAGCGGGCGAGGCGGAAGCGCTCGGACGGGATGGATTGCCAGCCTTGGAGCAGCATCCGGGTGGCAAGGGGGAGGTTCAGGAAGACATGGGCGAGAAGGACGCCATGCAGGCCGTAGGGAGAGATGGGGGGAAGGTGAAGGGCGGTGAGGATGTCGTTGAGCGTGCCGCTGCGGCCAAAGATGGCGAGGAGGCCGAGGATGGCGACGATGACGGGCAAGAGGAAGGGCGCGCCCATCAGGGTGATGAGCAGCGCCCGACCGGGGAAGCGGCGGCGGGCAAGGGCGCGGGCGACGGGGATGGCCAGCGCGGTGGAGAGAAGGGCGGAAAGGCCCGCCTGCAGCAGGGTGAAGCGGAGGGCGGACCAGTCGGCCGGGCCGGGGCGCGCCGTGCCCGCATGAAGCGCCACGGCAGCGACCGTGCCGAGCGTCATGGCCCCGAGGAGGGCGGCGGCGAGCGCCGCCCCCCAAGCGGGTGTCAGCGGGCGAGCGCGGCTTGCCATTCGGCGAGGGCCGCATCGCGGGCGGATTGGGCGTCCGTGGCGGAAAGGAGGAGGGAGGTCTGCGGCTGGATCAGGGTTTCAAAGCCTGCGGGCAGGCCTGCCGCCGGGGTGACGGCGGGGTACATCCAGTTGGTCGTGGGGATGACGGACTGGAAGGCATCCGAGCCGATGAAGGCAAGGAAGGCGTCGGCCAGTTCGGGCTGGTCGGTCGCCGCCAGTTTGCCTGCGACTTCCACCTGCAGGTAATGGCCTTCGGTGAAGGGGGCGGCGGCCTTTGTGTCGTCGCTTTCCGCGATCAGGTGGTAGGCGGGGGAGGTGGTGTAGGAGAGGACCATGTCGGCCTCTCCTTCCAAGAACAGCCCGTAGGCTTCGGACCAGCCGGGAGTGACGGTGACGATGTTATCGGCAAGGCCCTGCCAGATTTCGGCGGCGCGGTCACCATAGGCGGCCTTGACCCACATCAGCAGGCCGAGGCCGGGGGTGGAGGAGCGGGGGTCTTGGATGATGATCTTGACGTCCGAGGCGGCGAGATCCTCGAAGGATTTGGGCGGGGTGGGGAGTTTCGCCTTGTCATGGACGAAGGCGAACCAGCCCCAGTCGAAGGGGACGAAGCTGGGGTCGTCGAAGGCCACGGGAAGGGTATTTGTCCATGTCTGGCCATGGGGGGCGAAGAGGCCCGTTGCCGTGGCGGCGGCGGTGAGGTTGGTGTCAAGGCCGAGGACGATGTCGGCATCAGAGGCCGCGCCTTCCATCTGGATGCGGGAGAGGAGCGCCGCGCCGTCACCGGCGGCCACGAATTGCAGGTCGCAGGCGCAAGTTTCCTCGAACGCCTTTTCCACGGCGGGGCCGGGGCCCCATTCGGCGGTGAAGCTGTCATAGGTCAGGACGGTGAGCACGGGTTTGTCCTGCGCCATCGCGGGGATGGCAACAATGGCAAGGCCCAGCGCAAGGATCGAAGTCTTCATCAGTTCTCTCCATGTGCGACGGGTGGTCGGAGATGGAGATTTCCATGCACCTTCCCTCCGCCGGTATGATCCGGTTCAGGTTCAACGGGTCCGCTTTCGCATCTCAGCCTGTTCTCACAGGCACCCCGAGGTAGGGGGGAAACATAAGGGTTGGGGTGGCAGGTGCAAGGGGGATGTTGGTGCGTGGCTTTGGCCGGGGACCGGGGGTTTCACACCCCCGGACCCCCGTGGGGTATTTGGGCCGAGATGAAGGCGGGGGGGCGTTAGGGTTAGTGAGGTGACGGCTGTTGGCGATGAGGTGCCGGGTTGGAGCGGTCATGGGTCAACGCGGTGGGAGGGTTGGCATCGGTTCGGCTTTGCCAACACCGCCGTGTCCAGTCCTGCGGCGGGGTCGGGTGATGGGGCGGAGCGCCAAACCCCTTTGCGCCCTGCCCTGCTTTGGCCTATGGACGGGACCGGATCAGGGAGCCTGCGTCATGTCCTTCAACACCTTCGGCCATATCTTCCGCGTGACCACATGGGGCGAGAGCCATGGTCCGGCCTTGGGCTGCACCGTGGATGGGGTGCCGCCGGGGGTGGCGCTGACGGAAGCGGATATCCAGCCGTGGATGGACAAGCGCAAGCCGGGGCAGAACAAGTTCACCACGCAGCGCAAGGAACCCGATGAGGTGCGTATCCTGTCGGGTGTGTTCGAGGGGGTGACGACCGGGACGCCGATCCAGTTGATGATCGAGAACACGGACCAGCGGTCGAAGGATTACGGCGAGATCGCGCAGGCCTTCCGGCCCGGCCATGCGGACATCACCTATCATCAGAAATACGGGGTGCGGGATTATCGCGGCGGCGGGCGGTCCAGCGCGCGCGAGACGGCGGCGCGGGTGGCGGCGGGGGCCGTGGCGCGGGCGGTGCTGGCGCGGCTGGTACCGGGGCTGCGGATCACCGGCTATATGGTGCAGATGGGCGTGAAGGGGATTGACCGGGGACGCGTCGATCCGGCGGAGGTGGAGCGCAATCCGTTCTGGTGCCCGGATGCCATCGCTGCCGCGGAATGGGCGGTCTATCTGGATGAGTTGCGGCTGTCGCACAATTCGGTCGGCGCAGTGATCGAGGTTGTGGCGGAGGGGGTTCCCGCGGGGCTGGGCGCGCCTTTGTATGGCAAGCTGGACAGTGATCTGGCTTCGGCGATGATGTCCATCAACGCAGTGAAGGGGGTCGAGATCGGGGACGGCATGGCCTCGGCCGCGCTGACCGGGGTGGAGAATGCGGATGAGATCCGCATGGGGGCGGAGGGGCCGGAGTTCCTGTCGAACCATGCGGGTGGGATTCTGGGGGGGATTTCGACGGGGCAGCCGGTGGTGTGCCGGTTCGCGGTGAAGCCCACCTCGTCGATCCTGACGCCGCGCCAGACGGTGACCGTGACGGGCGAGGAGATCGACCTGATCACCAAGGGGCGGCATGACCCCTGTGTGGGCATCCGTGCCGTGCCCGTGGGTGAGGCGATGATGGCCTGTGTGCTGCTGGATCATCTGCTCTTGGATCGTGGGCAGACGGGCGGTGTGCGGGGGCGGATCGGCTGATCAGGCCGATTTGCGCGACAGTTGCACGGCGAGGATGCCGGCGGCGACGACGGCCGCCCCGAGGATATCGGTCAGGCGCAGGGTTTCGTTCAGCAGGACCGCCGCGATGGCCGTGCCGAAGGCGGGGTTGAGGAAGTGGAAGGTCGCGGCGCGGGTGGGGCCGATGCGGCGGACGAGGGCAAACCACAGCAGCGTGGCAGCAAGGCCGGGGATGGCGATCTGATAGGCGAAGGCCAGCGCGAGCGGGAGCGTGGGCGTCAGCCGGAAGGGTTCAAAGAGCGCGGCGATCACGCCCAGCGCAACGGAGCCTGCCAGCATCTGCAGGCCCACGACCATGAGAAGCGGGCCGAAGCCGCCCTGCGCCCCAGAGGCGGAGCGGAGGGTCAGGGTGGCGATGGCAAGGCCCAGCGCGCCAAGGATGCAAAGCACGGTGCCCAGCGGGTCTGCCCCGGTGGAGAGGCGGGTGCCCATGATGAGGGCAGTTCCGGCGAAGCCCGCGATCAGGCCCGCAAGGCCAAGGGGGGGCAGGCCTTCGCCGCGCAGTGCCCATGACAGGGCGGCGACCATCAGCGGCATGGAGGCGGCGATGATGACGGCCAAGGACGCCTCGACCCATTGCATGGCGACGAAGTTGAGGCCGAGATAGGCCGCGTTCTGCAGCAGGCCAAAGATCAGGATGGACCGCCACTGGTCACGCGCGGGAAGGCGGGCGGCGCCGAGGGCCATGGCGGCAGCGATGGCGATGAAGCCCGAGATCAGGAAGCGAAGTGCCAGTACGGCCAGCGGGGCGGCATCGGCCACGATGATGCGGGCGGTCGCAAAGGCCGAGGACCACATCAGGGCGAAGATCAGCCCCATTCCTATTGCGCGCAGGTCCATCGGGTCTTTCCATGGAAAAGGGCCGCCCTTTCGCGGGGCGGCCCCTGATTTCGGCGGCGGCCTGCGATCAGGCGTTCACGGAATCCTTGAGCGCCTTGGCGATCGAGAACTTCACCTGCTTGTCAGCGGGCTTGGTCACGGTTTCGCCGGTGGCGGGGTTGCGCACCTGACGCTCGGGGCGGGCGCGGCAGACGACCTTGCCCAGACCCGGCAGCGTCACGGCGCCGCCAGCGGCCACTTCGCGCGCCACGACGGCGGCGATGGCATCGAGAGCGGCCGAAGCCGTCTTCTTGTCGGACCCCATCGTTTCTGCGAGAGCGGCGACGAGCTGGGTCTTGGTCATCGGTTTCGACATGTCATGTTCCTTCGTTTGCGGGTCCCGACTTGGCGCGGGACTTACCCTGTCCTGAAGCGACTTGTGTCGCTAAAATCTGTTTTGCCGAACAAATCAAGCCAATTCTAAACGATTGACCTGCTTTGGATGGCCTTACACTGCGTTCGCACCTAGAGGAAGGCGGTTTCGTCGAAACTGCGGAGCTTCCGGCTGTGGATGCGTTCCACCGGCATCTCGCGCAGGCGTTCCATGGCGCGTACGCCAATCTGCAGGTGGCGGGCGACCTGTGTCTTGTAGAATTCCGACGCCATGCCCGGAAGTTTCAACTCTCCGTGCAGGGGTTTGTCGGAAACGCATAGAAGCGTGCCGTAGGGGACGCGGAAGCGGAAGCCGTTGGCCGCAATGGTGGCGGATTCCATATCCAGCGCGATGGCGCGGGATTGCGACAGGCGTTGGACCGGGCCGGACTGATCGCGCAGTTCCCAGTTGCGGTTGTCGATGGTGGCGACGGTTCCGGTCCGCATGATGCGCTTGAGTTCGTAGCCTTCGAGTTGGGTGACTTCTTCCACGGCGTCTTCGAGGGCGATCTGAATCTCGGCCAATGCGGGGATGGGGACCCAGACGGGAAGGTCGTCGTCCAGCACATGGTCTTCGCGCAAGTAGGCGTGGGCGAGGACGAAGTCGCCGAGGGACTGCGAATTTCTGAGGCCCGCGCAGTGGCCCACCATGAGCCAGGCATGGGGGCGCAGGACGGCGATATGGTCGGTGGCGGTTTTCGCGTTGGAGGGGCCGACGCCGATATTGACCAGCGTGATCCCGTTCCCGTCCGCGCGCTTTAGGTGGTAGCTGGGCATCTGGGGCATCTTGGCGATCTGGGCCAGTTGGCCGTCAGCGGTGGTCAGGACCACATTTCCGGGGGCGACGAATTCCGTATAGCCAGAGTGCGGGTCAGCAAGGACGTGACGGGCATAGGCTTCGAATTCGTCGACGTAGAATTGGTAGTTCGTGAAGAGGACGTGGTTCTGGAAATGCGCGGCATCCGTCGCGGTGTAATGTGACAGACGGGCGAGCGAATAGTCCACGCGCTGCGCCGTGAAGGGGGCAAGCGGGCGCGACCCGTCGGGGTGGACCTGCCGGGTGCCGTTGACGATGTCATCATTGGTGGTGGCGAGGTCCGGCACGTCGAAGATGTCGCGCAGCGAGAATTCCAGCACACCTTCTTGCGGGACAGAGACCTTGGGGTTTCCGGCGACGGCGAAATGCACCGGGATCGGCGTGTCGGAGGGGCCGATGACGATGGGCTGGCCGTGGTTGCGGATCAGAAGCTCTAGCTGCTGGGTCAGGTAGTTGCGAAAGAGGTCGGGGCGGGTGACGGTGGTGGAATAGGTGCCCGGCCCCGCAACATGGCCAAAGGACAGGCGGGAGTCGGTCTTGACGTGGCTTGTCGTGGTCAGGCGGATTTCGGGGTAGAAGGCGCGGATGCGGGCCTGCGGCCTGTGGCCCGTGACGGCGGCGGTGAAGTGCTGCAAGAGAAAGCCGGTGGCGGTGAAGTAGAGTTCTTCCAAACGGGCGACGGCGGCGGCGGGGTCGGTGAAGGCCTCGGACGGGGCGGGGTCGGGTGTCAGGATCGGAAGGGCTTCGTCGTTCATGTCTTGCTTTCTAGGACTTCGATTTGATCCGGCATCTAATCCGAAAGCGGTGGGCAAGGGCAAGTGAAGGCTTTGCGACGGCTTGCGGGGGCCGGGCGGGCGGGGGATAGTCGGGCGCATGAACACGCTTCTTTCCATAGGTCATGGCTATTCGGCCGAAGCTCTGGCGCGGCGTCTGCTGGCGAAGGGCTGGCAGGTGATCGGCACGACGCGCAATCCGGCCAAGGCCGACCGGATGCTGGCGGTGGGGGTGGAGCCATTGGTGCTGCCCGGATCGCTGGTCCCGGCCTTGGCGCGGGCGACGCATGTGCTGGCATCGGTTGCGCCAGAGGGCGGGGGGGACCCGATCCTTGCCGCGCATGGGGCAGAGTTGCGGGCGGCACGGCCTGAATGGGTGGGGTATCTGTCCACGACCGCCGTCTATGGTGATCACGCGGGCGGTTGGGTGGATGAGGACACGGCGCTGACCCCTGCGACAGCGCGGGGGCGGGCGCGGGTGGAGGCAGAGGCGGGATGGGCGGCGCTGGGGCTGCCCCTGCACATCTTTCGGCTGGCGGGGATCTATGGCCCCGGGCGTGGACCGTTCGAAAAGGTGCGCGATGGGACCGCGCGGCGGATCATCAAGCCGGGGCAGGTGTTCAGCCGCATTCATGTGGAGGACATCGCGCAGGTGCTAGAGGCGTCGATCGCGCAGCCCCGGCCCGGTGCGGTCTACAATGTCTGCGACGACGATCCTGCACCGCCAGAGGATGTGATCGGCCACGCGGCAGAGTTGCTGGGCCTGCCGCTGCCACCTGCCATTCCCTATGACGAGGCCGAGATGACGCCGATGGCGCGCAGTTTCTATGCCGAGAGCAAGCGCGTGCGGAACGACCGCATCAAGGACGAGCTTGGCGTGCGGCTGCTGTATCCCACCTACCGCGAGGGACTGGCCGCGCTGCTGGCTGGAGAGGATCACGTACCGGTCACGGGTGCGTGAAAATTCTGCGGTGCAGAGACTTGAATCCGGGGTGACCGAGCCCATCTATGGTGCTGCGGGCCGGGCCCCTCTGACGCGGAAGCGCCATGTCGGACCGCATCGAGTGCGCCTCGATGTCATGCCCGGATGTATTCCGCTGACCTCCCGGCGTTTGGAACGTGTTCGAGAGAGGACAACGGGGAATGGAATTTCTCTTCCTACTGTTTCTGGGCAAGCCCATGTGGATGTGGCTGCTTTTCATCGTGCTGGTCGTGGCGCTGCTGGCGTTCGACCTTGGTGTCCTGCACAAGGACGGCGACCATGAGATCGGGGTGGGCGAAAGCCTGAAGCTTTCGGCCATGTACATCGCCTTGGGCCTTGGCTTTTCCGGCTTTGTCTATTGGCAGATGGGGTGGGAGCCGACGGCGCATTACCTGACGGCTTTCGTGGTGGAAAAGACGCTGGCGATGGACAACGTGTTCGTCATCGCGCTGATCTTCACCTTCTTTGCGGTGCCGCGGGCCTATCAGCACCGGGTGCTGTTCTGGGGTATCCTTGGCGTGATCGTGCTGCGGGGCATCATGATCGGGCTGGGGGCGACGATCGTCGCGTCCTATAGCTGGGTTCTGTATGTCTTTGCGGTGTTCCTGATCTTTACGGGCATCAAGATGATGTTCGTGGGCGACAAGGAGCATAACATCGCAGACAACGCGGTGCTGAAGTTCATCAAGCGCCGTTTCCGCGTGACGGATGAACTGCATGGCAACAACTTCTTCGTGCAGAAGCCGGACGCGGGCGGCAAGATGGTGCGCTATGCGACGCCCTTGTTCATCGCGCTGATCCTGATCGAGATCGCGGACCTTGTCTTCGCCGTGGACTCGGTGCCTGCGGTGTTCACGATCACGACGGACCCCTACATCGTCTATACGTCGAACATCTTTGCCATCCTTGGCCTGCGGGCGCTGTACTTTGCGCTGGCCGCGATCCTGCACCGCTTCGCCTATCTGAAGTATGCGCTGTCGCTGCTGCTGGTGTTCATCGGGTCGAAGATCTTTATCGCCGACCTGATGGGCTGGGAGAAGTTCCCGCCGAGCTGGTCGCTGGGCATCACCTTCGCGATCCTTGGCGCGGGCGTCGTCTTCTCGCTGTGGAAGACGAAGGACGGCAAGGGCGAAGTGGCGAAGCCTGCAGAGTGATTTCTGCCTGAATCGAAAAGTCGACGATATGCGCCCGGCCCCTGTGGCCGGGCGTTGCCTTTTGGGGGGCAGGGGCGGTATCTGGCAGGTCGAAACGTAACCTGCCCGATAACGAGTAATCCGAATGACCCTGCGCGAACGACTTGCCGATGTGCTGGAAAGCACGAAGTTCAACAACCTGATCCTTGGCGTGATCCTGTTCAATGCCATCCTGATGGGGATGGAAACGTCCGACACCATCATGACCCATGCGGGCGGAGCGGTGCATCTGCTGGACAAGATCTGTCTGGTGATCTTTGTCGTGGAACTGCTGGTGAAGCTTTTCACCTATGGGCTGCGGTTCTTCCGGTCCGGGTGGAACATCTTCGACATGATCATCATCGGGATCGCGCTGCTGCCGGATTCGCAGGGGCTGTCGGTGTTGCGGGGCCTGCGGGTGCTGCGGGTGCTGCGCGTCGTGTCCATCGCGCCCAGCCTGCGGCGCGTGGTCGAGGGCCTGCTGAAGGCGCTGCCGGGGATGGCGTCGGTGTTCCTGCTGATGGGCATCCTGTTCTACATCGCCGCCGTGATGGCAACGCAGCTTTACGGCGAAGAATTCCCCGACCGCTTTGGCGATCTGGCGGGATCGGCGCTGACGCTGTTTCAGGTCATGACGATGGAAGGATGGGCGGATGGCGTGGTGCGTCCGGTGATGGAGATCCATCCCTATGCGTGGCTGTTCTTCATCCCGTTCATCTTTGCCACGTCCTTTGCGGTGATGAACCTGCTGGTCGGTCTGATCGTCAACTCGATGCAGGAAGTCGCCGAGGCGGACATGAAGAAGTTCGAGGTGGACCAGCACGAACAGGTCATGGCGCGGCTGGCCATCATCGAAGAAAAGCTTGAGAAACTGGCGAAATGAAAGGCGGCGGCCTAATCGGCCGCCGCTTCCACATCGAGGGCGAGGACATCAAGGTCGATGGATTCGCCATTCGCCAGAAGGATCACGCTGATGCCAGTGGTCAGGTTGCGCTGGTAATAGGTGGAGGTGCCCGTCCAGCTGCCGGAATGGTAGGCGTAGTCGGCACCGTCCATCTCGGCCAGAAACCAGCCATAGCCATAGCCCGCGCCGTCATCATCGATGGGCGTGCCGTCATCGGTGCTGCCGTTGCGGAAGACGGGGCGGAAGTCGGGGAGCATGCCGTTCTCCTCCAGCCATGCCTCGTATTTCGCGAGGTCGGCTATGGAGGAGAAGACGTTGCCGTCGCCTTCCGAGATGTTGGGGTCGCTGACTTCGGTGAACCGGCCCTCTGTACCGTCATAGCCCGAGACGGCGGCCGCCTCGTCCACCGGAAGGATGAGGTTGGTATCGGTCATCCCCAGCGGTCCCCAGAGGCGGGTTTCCAGCACATCGGCAAGGGAAGGTGCCCCTTCGGCCACCGCGACCAGCGTGCCGAGGGTCAGGTAACCGCTGTTGGAATAGGAAAACTGCGTCCCGGGGTCGGCGTCCCTTTCGGCGGCGGCAAGCCAGTCCACCACATCCGCATTCGTCGTGTCGGCCCCGTAGTCAAGGTCGCCGGACAGGTAATCCGTCAGGCCCGACAGGTGGTGGATCAGGTCCAGCACGACAATCGGGCGGTCAGCGTTCAGGTCATCTGCGAAGGCGGGCAGAAGGTCGCCCACGGCGGTTTCCGGCGTGTGCAGGCCGTCGATCATCTGGAGATGGGCAGCCATCGCCGTCATCTGTTTCGAAACCGAGGCGAGGTCGAAGATCGAATCGGGCGTGACGGGGGTTTCGCTGTCGATGTCGGCAAGGCCGTAGCCTGCCATGTGGATCACCTGACCTTCACGGGTCACGAGGACGGCAAGGCCGGGGGTTTCGGTGCCGATGACATCGGCCACGGCGTCATCGACGGCTGCGATCCGGGGTTCGGCAAGGGCGGGGAAAGGGGCGGCCAGAAGGGCAAGGCAGGCAAGGCGCATTTACTCGTTACTCCGACGGTTGGTCGGGGCAGAGTAACGGCCTTTTGCCGATTGTGAAGGGTCAGGCGCGGCGGGGAACCACCGCCACGCCAAGGGTGGAAAGCACCTTCGCCTCGATCTGGGCGGCGTCCATTCCGGCGACCTGATACATCCGTTCGGGACTGGCTTGATCGATGAAGATGTCGGGCAGGACCATGCTGCGGAACTTCAGGCCGGTGTCGAAGATGCCTTCGTCGGCCAGCAGTTGCGCGACGTGAGAGCCGAAGCCGCCGATGGCGCCTTCCTCCACCGTGATCAGCGCCTCGTGGTGGCGGGCGGCGTGAAGGATCAGGTCGCGGTCCAGCGGTTTGGCGAAGCGGGCGTCGATGACGGTGGGGGCAAGGCCGCGCTGGGCAAGGGATTCGGCGGCCTTCAGCACCTCGGACAGGCGGGTCCCGAAGGAAAGGAGGACGGCGCGGCCGCCTTCGCGAATGGTGCGGCCCTTGCCGATGGTCAGGGCTGTGCCACGGGCGGGCAGGTCGCAGCCGACGCCTTCGCCACGGGGGTAGCGAAAGGCGATGGGGCCTTCGTCATGGGCGGCGGCGGTGGCGACCATGTGCATCAGGTCGGCCTCGTCAGCGGCGGCCATGACCACGATGCCGGGCAGGTTGGCGAGGAAGGCCACGTCAAAGCTGCCTGCATGGGTGGCGCCATCAGCCCCGACAAGCCCCGCCCGGTCGATGGCGAAACGGACGGGCAGGCGCTGGATGGCGACGTCATGGACGACCTGATCGTAGCCGCGTTGCAGGAAGGTGGAATAGATCGCGCAGAAGGGGCGCATCCCGCCTGCGGCAAGGCCCGCCGAAAAGGTGACGGCGTGCTGTTCGGCGATGCCCACATCAAAGCAGCGGCGCGGGAAGCGGTCGGCGAAAAGGTTCAGGCCCGTGCCATCGGGCATGGCGGCAGTGACGGCGACGATCTTTTCGTCGCGTTCCGCTTCGGCAATCAGGCCTTGGGCGAAGACCTTGGTATAGGCGGGGGCGTTCGACTGCGCCTTGGCCTGCACGCCGGTCAGGACGTCGAAGCGTCCGGTCGCGTGGCCCTTGTCGCGCGCGGCTTCGGCCGGGGCGTAGCCTTTGCCCTTTTTCGTCAGGACGTGGATCAAGGTCGGCCCCGTGGCGCGGGCGCGGACGGTACGCAGGACGGGAAGAAGCTGGTCTAGGTCGTGGCCGTCGATGGGGCCGATGTAGTTGAAGCCCAGTTCCTCGAACAAGGTGCCACCGACGGCCATGCCTTTGAGCATTTCCTTGGCGCGGCGTGCGCCTTCTTGGAAGGGTTCGGGCAGCAGGCTGACGGCGCTTTTGGCGGCGGCCTTGAAGTCTTGGAACGGCGCGCCCGCATAGAGGCGCGACAGGTAAGAGGACAGCGCGCCGACCGGGGGCGCGATGGACATTTCGTTGTCGTTGAGGATGACGAAGAGGCGGGTTTTCAGGTGGCCCGCGTTGTTCATCGCCTCGAACGCCATGCCAGCGGACATGGAGCCGTCGCCGATCACCGCGATGGCGTCGCCCGGATCGCCGCCAAGGTCGCGCGCGGCGGCGAAACCCAAGGCGGCAGAGATGGAGGTGGAGCTATGCGCCGCGCCGAAGGGATCGTAGGGGGATTCGCTGCGCTTGGTGAAGCCGGAAAGGCCGCCTTCGGTCCGCAGGGTGCGGATGCGGTCGCGGCGGCCCGTCAGGATTTTGTGCGGATAGCACTGGTGGCCGACGTCCCAGATCAGCTTGTCACGCGGCGTGTCGAAGACGGCGTGAAGGGCGACGGTCAGTTCGACCACGCCAAGGCCCGCGCCAAGATGGCCCCCGGTGACGGAGACGGCGCTGATGGTTTCTGCGCGCAGTTCGTCGGCAAGCTGGCGCAACTCGCGATCCGACAGCGCCTTCATGTCGGAGGGCGCGGTGATGCGATCAAGGAGCGGGGTCTTGGGGCGGTCGGTCATGGCTGCCCTCCGGTAGGGGCTATGGGGGGCGTGGGGCGTCAGGTGTCGCGGCTGATAACGAAGCGGGCGCAGGCGATCAAGTTCGCGGCCCGGTCGCCATAGGGGGAAAGATGGCTTTCCGCTTCGGAAATCAAAGCCCGGGCGCGCGCCTTTGCCGCATCAAGGCCAAGGAGCGAGACGAAGGTGGCCTTGCCCGCGTCGGCGTCCTTGTGCAGGCGCTTGCCGGTTTTCGAGACGTCGCCTTCGACATCCAGCACATCGTCCCAAATCTGGAAGGCAAGGCCCAGCGCGGTGGCGTAGTTCGAAAGCGGCTTGGGGTCGGCCTTGGCGAGGACTGCGCCTGCCTCTGCCGACCAGCGGATCAGGGCGCCGGTCTTGCCGGCCTGAAGTTCGGTGATCTGGTCCAGCGTCAGGGGGGCGGTGGCGGTTTCGGCGGCGATGTCCAGCGCTTGGCCAAGGACCATGCCTTCGGCACCAGAGGCCTTGGCCAGACCCGCGACAAGGGCGATGCGGGTGTCGCCTTCGCCCAGCGCGGGGTCGGTGAGGAGTTCAAAGGCAAGGGTTTGCAGCGCGTCGCCTGCCAGCACAGCCGTCGCCTCGTCCCATTTCACATGGATGGTGGGTTGGCCCCGGCGCAGGTCGTCGTCATCCATGCAGGGCATGTCATCATGGACGAGGGAATAGGCGTGCAGGGATTCGACAGCGGCGGCGGCGCTGATGGCTTGGGCATCGGTCAGGCCGTGCATCCGCGCGCCTTCCAGCACGAGGAAGCCGCGCAGGCGTTTGCCGCCGCGCAGGGCATAGCGCATGGCGTGGATGACGGGTTGGTCGGCGCGGGAGTCCAGCGCCTGCATCAGCCGCGCTTCGATGGCGGCGGCGTCGCGGGTCAGGGTTTCGGTGAAAGTCACATCCCCTCCGCCGGGGTGGTGCCGGTGGCGCGGCCTTCCTGTGCGCGGATGAGTTCGACCTTCTCTTCCGCCGCCTTCAGCTTTGAGGCGCAATGCGCCTTGAGCGCTGCGCCGCGTTCGTAGAGGGCGATCGATTCCTCAAGCGCGACTTCGCCGCGTTCCAGTTGGTTGACGACCTGTTCAAGGGCGGCCATCGCCTCTTCGAAGGTCATTTCGGATACGGGTTTTGCGGTCATCTGCCACGTTCCTCCAACACGCCAACATGCGCGGCCACCGAGGCCTGAAGCGCAGGAAGATCATATCCGCCTTCGAGTGTCGAGACGATGCGGCCATGCGCGTGGCGATCGGCGATGTCACAGAGGCGGCGGGTGAGCCATGCGTAATCGGCAGTCTGCCAGTCGAGCGAGGCGAGGGGGTCGTCCTGATGCGCGTCGAAGCCTGCGGAGATCAGCAGGAATTGGGGGGCGTAGGCGTCGAGGGCGGGCAGGATGTGGTTTTCGTAGGCGGCACGCATGGCCGCGCTGCCGGTCCCTGCGCGGAGGGGGTGGTTGAGGATGTTGTGATGTGCCCCGCCTTCCGAGGGGCTGCCGGTGCCCGGGTAGAGCGGCATCTGGTGGGTGGAGGCAAAGAGGATGCGCGGCTCGTCCCACAATAGGTCTTGCGTGCCGTTGCCGTGGTGGACGTCGAAATCCACGATGGCCACGCGGGAAAGGCCGTGATGGTCCAGCAGGCGTTTGGCGGCGATGGCGACGGTGCCAAAGAGGCAGAAGCCCATGGCGGTGGCGGTTTCGGCGTGGTGGCCCGGCGGGCGGGCGGCGACAAAGGCGTTCTGGGCCTGTCCTGCCATGACGGCATCCACGGCGGCGGTGATGCCGCCAACGGCCCGCAGCGCTGCGGTCAGGGACCCGGGGGAGAGGATCGTATCGCCATCAAGGGCGACCCAGCCTTCGGTGGGAACGGCGCGGCGGACCTTGGCAAGGTAGGCTGCGGGGTGGCAGCGGAGGATTTCGGCATCGTCGGCGATCGGGGCTTCGTGCCGTTCGACGGCAAGGCCCGAAAGGGCGCGGTCCACGGCTTGCAGGCGGTCCACGCATTCCGGATGCCCGGGGGGCGTGACGTGGCCCGCAAAGTCGTCATGCGTATAGACTTGGGTCGTCATGGTCATCCCCCGGCTGGTCGCCGGGGGATCATAGCGTCGGAAAGGGCCGCCGAAAGGGTCAGCCCGCAGAAGCGGCGTTCTGCTTGTCTTGGCATTCGATCAGGGTCTTCACCGCATCGGCGGACCCGCTGATGTCGAGAGACATCACCTCTGTCCCGTCATGGGACAGCGTCAAGCTCTGCGCGGCGACCAGCATGGCGAGGAAGTCGGGATTGTCGAAATCCACATTCGCGCCGGGAAGGCCATCAATGGGGTAGCCCACCGCTTCGCCTTCGAAGGTCTGGTCATCGAGCGCAATCGTCACCGGGTAAGACTGGCCTTCCACGATGTCGCCCCACGCGGGATTGGCCGACAGGATGTAGCCGAAACCCGTGGTCATATCGATGCCGATGCGAACGACCGAGTTATCCTCGAACTCGCCATACATCAGGCAGCCGTTGTTCAGGGACGGGTCGATGGCGATGGACCAGCCGCCCGCTTCGGCGTAATCCTGCAACTCCTCCTCTGCCAGAGCAGGACCTGCAAGAACCATGGCTGCAAGGGCAGCCGCCAAAAACGTTTTCATCATTCACTCCACACACTACGCGCCCTTGAAGGGCAACGGGACACTAGCCGAGGCGTGGCAGGGGTCAAAGGATAAATGCGGCCAATTCCATGCGTCGGGCAGGTTAATCCGGCTGAAGCATGTAGCCTTCGCCGCGCACCGTCTGAAGATAGCGGGGCTGGCGGGGGTCATCCTCGATCTTGCGGCGCAGGCGGGTGATCTGGACGTCCACCGCGCGGGCCTGCGCGCCGTCCTCGGCGCCACGGCCAAGGTCGCCCACCAGACGTTCACGCGGGATCGGCTGGCCGGGTTGGGCCGCGAAGAGGCGCATGAGGGCGGATTCGGTGGCCGTCAGGCGGACGGGATCGTTGCCACGCCACAGTTCGCCGCGTTCCATGTCATAGCGCACCGGGCCAAGGTGCAGAACCTTGGGCACCTGCACCGTCGGCTGGGCCTGCGGGACGCGGCGCAGGATGGCATTGATGCGCAGCAGCAGTTCCTTGGGTTCGAAGGGTTTGACGAGGTAGTCGTCGGCCCCTGCCTCGAGTCCTTCGATGCGGTTCTGGGTTTCGCCCCGCGCGGTGAGCAGCAGGATCGGGACGTGGAGCTTTGACCGAAGCTCGCGCGTCAGGGTGATCCCATCCTCGCCCGGCATCATCACGTCGAGAACGATCATGTCGAATTCCAGCCCCGCCAGAAGGCGGCGGGCCTGTGCGGCGTCGCGGGCGGTACTGACAAGATAGCCGTTGCGCATCAGGAACTTCTGCAGAAGACCCCGGATGCGTTCATCGTCATCGACGACCAAGAGGTGCGCCTGCGGTTCGGTCATTTCTCCCCCTCGCGCAGGGATTGATACTGCCTGCGCATGTCAGGGTCCATCATCGCCTCGAGCACGGTGCGGAAGCCTTGGACGGCGGCGGGGCCCGCCGCGCGGTAGGCGGCGCGCATCCGCGCCCGCTGCGCGTCGGACAGTTGGCGTTCCAGGTCCTGCCCCTTTGGCGTGAGGTAGAGGTTGCGTTCACGCTTGTCGGATTTGCCGACGCGGGCGTCGACCAAGCCGTCGTCGATGAGGCTGCGGAGGACGCGGTTCAGGCTTTGCTTTGTGACGCCAAGGATGGTGAGCAGGTTGGAAACGGTGGTCCCGGGAGAGCGGTGGATGAAATGGACCGCGCGGTGATGGGCGCGGCCATAGTCCATGGTTTCAAGGATGCGGTCGGGATCGGCGGTAAAGCCGCGATAGGCGAAGAACATCGCCTCGATCCCCTTGCGGAGTTGTTCGTCGGTCAGGAACAGAAGGCTTTCGCCGCCCGTGTTGCCTTCGGCCATCGGATGCCTCCCTCGATCTGACCCGGAATTTACGTCAGCCTTGTTGACTTTCCAAGACACAACTGTTAGCTCAACCCCGCATTTGCGCAACTTTATGTCCGATGCGGACCTAAGCGGCGCAATATTCGGCAATTTCGCCCTTGGGAGTGGGACATGGCTGGTTACGACGATCGCGACGGGTTCATCTGGATGGATGGCAAGCTGGTGGAATGGCGCGGTGCGAATGTCCACATCCTGACCCATGCCCTGCACTATGCCAGCGCCGTGTTCGAGGGCGAGCGGTGCTACAACGGCAAGATCTTCAAATCGACCGAGCATTCGGAGCGTCTGCGGAAGTCCGGCGAGCTTTTGGATATGCCCCTGCCCTTTAGCGTGGACGAGATCAACGCGGCCAAGGAAGCGGTTCTGAAGGCCAACAACCTGACCGATGCCTATGTGCGCGCCATCGCGTGGCGCGGCGCGGGCGAGGATATGGGCGTCGCGTCGAAGCGCAACCCGATCCGTCTGGCGGTCGCGGCCTGGACCTGGGGCAACTACTATGGCGACGCAAAGTTCAAGGGCGCGAAGCTGGACATCGCGAAGTGGAAGCGCCCGTCACCCGAGACGATCCCCCATGCGGCCAAGGCGGCGGGTCTTTACATGATCTGCACAATGTCCAAGCACGCGGCCGAAGCGAAGGGCTGTTCTGACGCCATGATGTTCGACTATCGCGGCTATGTGGCCGAGGCGACGGGGGCGAACATCTTCTTCGTCAAGGACGGGGAAGTGCACACGCCAATCCCGGATGCGATCCTGAACGGGATCACGCGGCAGACGGTCATCGGGATGCTGAAGGACATGCAGATCAAAGTGCACGAGCGTCGGATCGAAGCGTCCGAACTGGAAGGGTTCCAGCAGTGCTTCCTGACGGGGACAGCGGCAGAGGTGACCCCGGTCGGACAGATTGGGGATTACAACTTCGAAGTGGGCGATCTGACCAAGCGCATCGCCACCGAATACGAGCGGATGGTCCGGGCCTGAACCTGCCGTCTGTCAGAAATCGGAACGCCCGGACCGATGGTCCGGGCGTTCTGCTTTGTGGGGATCAATAAAGGGCGGTTTCCGCCGCGAAGGTGCCCTTGGCCTCATGCCAGCACGGGCAGGTGACGTGGCCGCGCTTGGCTATGGTTTTGGATACGGCACCGCAGGACGCGGTTGCATCCCTGGATCAGGCCATCCGGCCCCGTGCAATACGCAGGAACTGGATCAGACGCGACGACCCCGAGGCCGTATGCGGACGATGCCACGTCTCGCGCTTGGTGCGGGACAGGCGCAGGAACTGCTGCACGCGGCTGCCGGTGGACGGCGCGCGCTTGTCGGCAAGGTGCTTGGACATGTCATTCCTCCGATGATCGTGGACAGGAAAGATAACAGGGAATCGTCTGCGTCCCAAACCGCCGAATGCATAGCATTGCGGGGAAACGCCGACGGAAAGGTCAGCACAGGCGGCGGACCGCCCAAGCGGCGGCATCGGCCACAGCGGGATCGGGGTCGGATCGCAGGCGTTCCGCGACCGGGCACAGGGCGGGCAGGCCAGAATTGCCGATGGCGTAAAGGACGTTGCGGACAAAGCGGTCGCGTCCAATGCGCTTGATCGGGCTGCCCGCGAAACGCGCGCGGAAGGCGGCGTCGTCAAGGGCGGCCAGTTCCACAAGCTCTGGCGCACCGACGCGGGGCTGATAGCCAATCTCGGTCGCGGCCTTGGCGAACTTGTTCCACGGGCAGACGGCAAGGCAATCGTCGCAGCCATAGATGCGGTTCCCCATAAGGGGGCGCAGGTCGGGGTCCACCGGGCCTTTGTGTTCGATCGTGAGGTAAGAGATGCAGCGCCGCGCGTCCAACTGGTAGGGCGCGGGGAAGGCGCGGGTGGGGCAGATGTCAAGGCAGGCGGTACAGGTACCGCAGTGGCTGACCTCTGCCACGTCCTTCGGTAGGTCGAGCGTGGTGAAGATCGCGCCAAGGAAGAACCAGTTGCCAAGGTCGCGGGACAACAGGTTCGTATGCTTGCCCTGCCAGCCAAGGCCCGCTGCCTGTGCCAGTGGCTTTTCCATCACGGGGGCGGTGTCGACAAAGACCTTGATCGCCTCGCCCTGCCCCGCCTGATCCAGCAGCCAGCGGCCCAGCCGTTTCAGGCGGCGCTTGACGAGGTCATGGTAGTCCTTCCCCTGTGCATAGACCGAGATCGCGGCACGGTCAGGGTGGGCGAGGATCTCCAGAGGGTCGGACTCAGGCGTGTAGGGTTCGGCAAGCATGATGACGGACCGCGCCTCGGGCCAGAGGGCCGTGGCAGAGCCGCGCCAGTCACTGCGGTCGGCCATCCATGCCATCTGGCCATGGCGACCATCGGCAAGGAACTGCATCAGGCGTGGCACGGTATCGGGCGTCGCATCGGGCGCGCAGATACCAAGGGCGGCAAAGCCTTCGGCCTGCGCCTGCGCGATTAGACGATCCTTTAGACCTGCGCTGTTCATCTCGGCCAAAATACCCTCTGGGGGTGCGGGGGGCGAAGCGCCCCCGCCTGATTTTTCGCAGAAAAATCGTGCGGCGGGCAGGTCAGAAATCGAGGTCCGCGTAATGCTGCGGCGGCGGGAAGCCCGGCACCTGATCGGCCAGCAGGGTGCGGAAGCTGGGGCGGGATTTGACCTTGGCGTACCAGTCCTTGACCGCGGCAGAGCGGTTCCAGTCCACGTCCGAGATGTAGTCGAGGCAGGAAAGATGCGCGGCGGCGGTGAAATCGGCCAGCGTCATCAGATCGCCCGCCAGCCAGCGGCGCTGGTCCAGCAGCCACGCCATATAGTCGAGGTGGTACTTGATCCGGGTCGCGCCGAACTTGACGTTCTTGCTGTCGGGATAGCCCTGCCCCATCACCTTTTTGTTCACCCGCTCGTACAGCAGCTTTGACGTCACCTCGTCATGGAATTTGTCGTCGAACCAGGCACATAGGCGGCGGACTTCGTAGCGCTGCTCTGGGTCGCGGGGCATCAGTTGCGGGGTGGGGATGGCCTCTTCGAGGTATTCGCAGATCGCCTGGCTTTCCGACATCACGCGGGTGTCCCACCGCAGCACAGGCACCTTGCCCGCCGGGTTGCGGCGCAGGAAATCGGGCGAAGGTTCCCAGTAGCGTTCTTCGACCAGCTCTACCTCAAGCCGCTTCTCGGCAAGGGTCAGACGGACCTTGCGGCAGAACGGAGAGAGGGGAAAGTGATAGAGGCGGATCATCGTGGAAATGCATCCCGGAGGGTCGCGTTAAGGGTTCTTCGTGTCTTGCCCCGTCGGGGCGGGGAATTCAACAATCATTCCTGAAAACACGCCGCGCGACCGTCGGCGGCGATGGTTTCGGCACCGGACATGATGGCGCGGGTGCGGGATCGGACGAAGCTGGAGGGGTTGGAGGCAGAGCGTTCCTGCGGGTCTGGCAGGACGGCGGCGAGGCGGGCGGCCTGCGTGGGCGTCAGGTCTTTGGCGTCGACGCCGAAATGGTGCTGGGCGGCGGCCTGCACGCCGAAGACGCCTTCACCGAATTCGGCGACGTTGAGATAGACTTCAAGGATGCGCCGCTTGGACCAGAGGGTTTCCACCACCGGGGTCATCGCGGCCTCCATCGCCTTGCGGGCCCAGTTGCGGCCATGCCAGAGGAAGACGTTCTTGACCATCTGCTGACTGATCGTCGAGGCCCCACGGTTGGACCCTTCGGCCACCGCTTCGCGGATGGCGGCCATGTCGAAACCCCAATGAAGACAGAAGTTTGCATCCTCGGCCGCGACGGCGGAGCGGGCCATCACGGGGGCGATGTCTTCCATCGGGACCCAGTCCTTTTCGATTCCGCCAAGGCGGAAGGTTTCGCCCAATTGGTAAAAGTTGATGGGGGGCGGAAGGAAGGAGAAGAGCAGGATGAGGACGGCGTAAAGCGCCGCGATGCCCCCGGCGATGCGGGCGGCCCAGCGCAGGATGCGCGCGCGGAGGGGCCGCGCCTCGGGGGGGGGCGCTGGCTTTTCGGTTGTCTTGCGCGGCTTGCGTGCGGGCTTTTCCGGGCTGTCGGTCATGGCGGCGAACATAGCCACGGGCGGGGTGGCGGGGTCAAGGCGGGGCGTGGCCCGAGGGTGAAAAGGGGCTGTCCGGGCTGTCCGTTTCCTGTGCCGGAAACTGTGCCGCAAACTGTCAGCACGCAACGGACACTGCGTTCAGACTTTGCCCCCTCTGCCCTGCCCTCTGCCCCTGTGGGGGAGAGGGGGCGCGCGCTGACGGGAAAGGGCGCGCGGGTGGTGAGGAAGATGGGTATTTGGGCCGAGATGAAGGGGCGGGTCAGGGCAGAGTTGGCGGAGGGGGCGAGTTGGGATAGGATTGGGGGATGTCGCATCTTCATGTCACCGTTTCCAAGGACCTGATGGGCTGGGCCAAGGCGGAAGCCGAGGCGCAGGGTTTCGCGTCGCCCGAGGAGTATGCCGCGTTCCTTTTGCAGCGCGCCAAGGATGGAAGCGATTTGCGTGCCGCCTTGTTGGCGGGGCTGCCTGTTCCGGTTTCCGAGTTCGATGTTCGTTACTTCGACGATCTCGACCGGGGCATCACCGATCATCGGTGACGGTCTTGCCAAGGATCGATCCGCAGAACGAGGTGCGGGCGATCGCCCTTGCCTATGCTGAGGTGGCGGGAAAGACGGTCGCGCTGCGTTTCGTGGCTGCATTCCGTGCGACGGTCGATCATATCCGCGCGCAACCGGCGAGCGGGACACCACGGTTCCGGGACGCGACTGGCATTTCGACCCTTCGTGCCTGGCCATTGAAGGGATTTCCCTATCTGGTCTTTTATCTGGAAGAGGCGGAGGACGTCCTGATCCTGCGTGTCCTGCATACGTCGCGCGACATTCCGGCGACCCTGCGAGAGGGGTGAAAGAGAAAGGCCCCCGGTTTCGCGGGGGCCTTCGTTTTTGTCATTCTGCCGGAACCTTTGCCGCCTCGTCCGAGAGGGGATGGGCAAGGTGGGGCAGCATCTCTTTCGGGCAGACCTGAAGGAAGTTGCGCTTCTCGGCCTCCCAGTTCGAGAGGATGCGTTCGGCGATGCGAGAGCCGGTTTCGGCGTGGTGGCGTTCGATCAGGCCGCGCAGTTGCGCCTCCCAATGGGGATGGCCGATGCCGCAGGTCAGGATCGATTCGAGGTTCATGAAATCCTCGGCCGCCCCGTCGGGATCGTAGACATAGGCCATGCCGCCCGTCATGCCCGCGCCGAAGTTCGCGCCGATCCGGCCAAGGATCACCGCGACGCCGCCGGTCATGTATTCGCAGCCGTTGGAGCCGCAGCCTTCGACCACCACCTTCGCGCCGGAGTTCCGCACCGCGAAGCGTTCGCCCGCGCGGCCAGAGGCGAAGAGGAAGCCGTCGGTCGCACCGTAAAGGACGGTGTTGCCGATGATCGTGTTATCCTCGGCCTTGAGGGGCGAGGACATCAGCGGGCGCACGGTGATCGTGCCGCCGGACAGGCCCTTGCCCACATAGTCGTTGGCGTCGCCCTGCACTTCGATCTTGAGGCCGCGCACCGAGAAGGCGCCCAGCGACTGGCCGCAGGAACCGCTGAGTTTCACGGTCAGGTGGTCGGGTTGAAGGCTGTTCTTCATCCCGAACTTCTTGACGATGTGCGACGAGGCGCGCGTTCCGATGGTGCGGAGCGTGTTCCGCACGGCATAGGAAAGCTGCATCTTTTCGCCGTCTTCAAAGAAGCGGTGGCCGTCCTTGATGATTTCGGCGTCCAGCGTGTCCGGCACCGCGTTGCGGGGTTTGGACCGGTCGTAGGTGATCTTGGACGCGCCATCCACCGTGATGAGCAGCGGGTTGAGGTCGAGGTCGTCGAGCGCCGCATGGCCCCGGCTGACCTGCGTCAGAAGGTCGGCGCGGCCGATGATTTCGTCGATGGAGCGCGCGCCGATGGAGGCGAGGATTTCCCGCACTTCCTGGGCGTAGAAGGTGATGAGGTTCACCACCTTGTCCGCCGACCCCGTGAACTTCTGGCGCAGGGATTCATTCTGCGTGCAGACGCCGACGGGGCAGGTGTTGGATTGGCACTGACGGACCATGATGCAGCCCATGGCGATCAGGGCGGCGGTGCCGATGCCGTATTCCTCGGCCCCCATCATGGCGGCCATGACGATGTCGCGCCCGGTCCGCAGGCCGCCATCGGTGCGGAGCGTCACGCGTTCGCGCAGGTTGTTCATGGCGAGGACCTGATGCGCCTCGGTCAGGCCCATTTCCCACGGCAGGCCCGCGTATTTGATGGAGGTGGCGGGGCTGGCCCCGGTGCCGCCGTTGTGGCCGGAGATGAGGATGACGTCGGCCTTGGCCTTGGCCACGCCCGCCGCGATGGTGCCCACGCCAGAGGCGGAGACCAGCTTGACCGTGACCTTGGCGCGGGGGTTGATCTGCTTGAGGTCGTAGATCAGTTGGGCGAGGTCTTCGATCGAGTAGATGTCGTGATGCGGCGGCGGCGAGATCAGCGTCACGCCGGGGGTGGAGTGGCGCAGGCGGGCGATGAGGGCGGTGACCTTCATCCCCGGAAGCTGACCGCCTTCGCCGGGCTTGGCGCCTTGGGCGACCTTGATTTCCAGCTCTTCGCAGGCGTTCAGGTATTCGGCGGTGACGCCGAAGCGGCCAGAGGCCACCTGCTTGATCTTGGCCGACGGGTTGTCGCCGTTGGGTTCCGGGGTGAAGTGGGCCGGGTCTTCGCCGCCTTCGCCGCTGTCGGATTTCGCGCCGATGCGGTTCATGGCGACGTTGAGGGTCTTGTGCGCCTCGGGGCTAAGGGCACCCAGCGACATGCCGGGGGTGACAAAGCGCTTGCGGATCGAGGTGATGGATTCCACTTCCTCGATAGGCACGGGTTTGCCCAGCGGTTTGATGTCCAGCAGGTCGCGGATGTGGATGGGCGGGTTGGCGCGCATGGCTGCGGAGTATTGCTTCCACAGGTCATAGCTGGCGCGGTCGCAGGCGGATTGCAGCATGTGCATCGTCTGCGCTTCCCATGCGTGCTTTTCGCCGGAACGGCGGGCCTTGTAGAAGCCACCGATGGGCAGGACATCGGCCCCGCCGAGCCAACCCTTGGCGTGGACCTCTTCCAGCTTTTGTTCGATGCCGGTGAGGCCGATGCCAGAGATGCGGGACTGCATGCCGGGGAAGTATTCGGCGACCATGGCGCGCGAAAGGCCGACCGCTTCGAAGTTGAGGCCGCCGCGATAGGAGGAGATGACCGAGATGCCCATCTTGGACATGATCTTCAGCAGGCCGGCGTCGATGGCGTCGCGGTAGCGGCGCATCGCATCGGTGAGGGTGCCGTCGAGCAGGCCGCGCGAGATGCGGTCGGCGATGGAATCTTGCGCGAGGTAGGCGTTCACGGTGGTCGCGCCGCAGCCGATGAGGACGGCGAAGTAATGCGGGTCGATGCATTCGGCCGAGCGGACGTTGACCGAGCAGAAGGTCCGCAGGCCCTTGCGCGTCAGCCATGAATGCACGGCAGAGGTGGCAAGGATCATGGGCATGGGCACGCGGTCCGGCCCCTGATGCTGATCCGTCAGCACGATATGGCCCGCGCCGGAGCGGACGGCATCCTCGGCCTCGGCGCGGATACGCTCTAGCCCTTGGCGCAGATCGTCGAGACCGGGCGATACGGGGAAGGTGCAGTCGATGAAGGCGACCTGATCGCCAAATTGTTTGACCATCACGTCAAACTCGGCATTGGCGATGAAGGGGCTTTCCAGAACGAGGATTTCGGTCTGGCTGCTGTTTTCGTCCAGAACGTTCCGCAGGTTGCCGAAGCGGGTCTTCAGCGACATGACGCGCCCTTCGCGCAAGCTGTCGATGGGCGGGTTCGTCACCTGACTGAAGTTCTGGCGGAAGAAGTGCGACAGCGGGCGGTAGACCTTGGACAGGACCGCCGCCGGGGTGTCGTCACCCATGGAGGCGACCATTTCCTTGCCGTCTTCGGCCATGGGGGCGAGGATTTGTTCCAGTTCCTCGACCGTGTAGCCCGCCGCGATCTGGCGGCGGCGGAGGTCGGCACCCGCGAAGAGCGGCTGTTCGGGGACGTCGCGGAGAAGGCTGTTGAGATCGACGATCTTTTCGATCCATTCGCCATAGGGCTGGCTGGAGGCCAGTTTGTCCTTCATTTCGGCGTCGTGGTAGAGGCGGCCTTCGGCCATGTCGACGGCGATCATCTGGCCGGGGCCAAGCGCGCCTTTTTCACGGATGGTGGTTTCGTCGACGGGGACCATGCCCGCCTCGGACCCGGCGATCAGCAGGCCGTCGCCAGTGATGACATAGCGCATCGGGCGCAGGCCGTTGCGATCCAGCCCGCCGCAGACCCAGCGGCCATCGGTCATGGCAAGGGCGGCGGGGCCGTCCCACGGTTCCATGACAGAGTTGCAATAGGCGTACATGTCCGCCCAGGCCTGCGGCATATCGGTCGTGGTCTTGGACCACGCTTCGGGCACCAGCATCGTCTTGGCCATCGGCGCGTTGCGGCCAGAGCGGACGAGGACTTCGAACACGGCGTCCAGCGCGCCGGAGTCGGAGGTGCCCGAGGGGATGATCGGCTTGATGTCCTCAGCCGCGTCCCCGAAGGCGCTGGAGGCCATGCGAATCTCGTGGCTGCGCATCCAGTTCACGTTGCCTTTCAGCGTGTTGATCTCGCCGTTATGGGCGAGCATGCGGAAGGGCTGGGCCAGCCACCATTGCGGGAAGGTGTTGGTGGAATAGCGCTGGTGGTAGATCGCGAAAGAGGATTCGAAGCGGTCATCCATCAGGTCGGGGTAGAAGACGGCGACCTGTTCGGCCAGCATCATGCCCTTGTAGATGATCGACCGGCACGACAGCGAGCAGAGATAGAGCCCCTGAATCTGCGCCGCAATCGCCGCTTTTTCGATGCGGCGGCGGATGATGTAGAGTTCGCGTTCAAACTGTTCCTGATCGATGTTCTTTTCGTTGCGGATCAGGATCTGTTCGATTTCGGGCCGGGTCGCGTTGGCCTTGTCGCCCAACACTTCGGTGTTCACCGGGACGTGGCGCCAGCCATAGATGTAATGGCCCATCCGCAGGACTTCGGTTTCCACGATGGTCCGGCAGCGTTCCTGCGCGCCAAAGTCGGTGCGGGGCAGGAAGACCTGACCCACGGCGACCAGCTTGTTCAGGTCGGGTTCGTGGCCCGTGCGGCGGATCACGTCGTAGAAGAACTTGACCGGGATCTGCACATGGATCCCCGCGCCGTCGCCCGTCTTGCCATCGGCGTCCACCGCGCCACGGTGCCAGACGGCCTTGAGCGCGTTGATGCCGTTTTCCACGACCTTGCGGGAGGGTTTGCCCGAGATGGACACGACAAGGCCCACGCCGCAGGACGAGTGTTCGTCATCCAGCTTGTAGAGCCCGTTATCATGCAGCCACTGGCGCTTGGCTTCTTCGGCCTTCACCCAGGCGTCGTCATAGATGGTCATGGCAAAGGTCTCCTTACGACTTGGGCGGGAACGGCAGCGACGACATCACAGCGTCGCAGTCGAACAGCGGTTGGGTGCTGGCGAAACCGGGTTCGCCGGGAAAGATGAATTGCATCGGGCTGCCGTCGATCGGCACGTATGTCCCGTCGCCGCCATCCCATTCGGACGGGCCAGAAAAGAACAGCCGCCATTCGGCGCTGATGTATTCGTTGCCGCGCGAGCTGCGCAGGACTTTGCCGTTCAGGTCCGTCTCGGTGAAGTTGAAGGCGGTTTCCTGCAGCGAGATGCCGTCGATCACCACGGTGCGGCCCGTCAACGTGTCGGACCCGCGCACACGGGTGCGTTCACCGGTGTCGTCCGACAGGCCGAAGATATAGGTATCGCGGCCCGTCGCCAGAAGCTCTGAGAAAGAGGCGGGATCAGAGGGGTTGGGGTCCAGCGTCTGGCGGACCGGGGGGTCGAGTTCGTAGCTTTCGACCCACTGCGCCTCGTAATCGACGCGGGAGGTGAAGAAGGGGCCTTCCTGATCGAAATCGGTACGCCACTGGTCGCCCGGGGCATCGGCCTGACAGATGTAATGGTTCGACACGCGGCAGCCGTTGGCCTGCACGGTGAGGAAGGTTTCGCAGCCTTCGGGGGGCGTGAAGCTGCCTGCCATCACCGGGGTGGCGATCAGGGCGGCAAGGCAGAAGAGGACGGCGCGGGTCATGCGGCTGCTCCGTGGCTGCGGGCGTTCAGGCGGGACGTCAGAAGCGCGGCCAGATCGGCACGGCGGCGCGCGAAGGCGTGGGCGATGACGTCGGACAGGATGCCCGCCTGTTTGATCCGGGTGGCGGTGTCGTGTCCCGTGCGGCGCAGCAGGTGGATGTCGGTGTTGGCGGCCTGCGGCAAGAGGCGCAGTTGCGGCTTTTCCAGCCGCGCGGCCCCCATGATGATGGTGTGCTGCGTGGCGGGGGCCATGTGGTCGGTGGCCTGACGGATGGTTACTGAGGGGATGCGGTCGCGGTACTTCTTCCAGCGGCCTTCGTCGGGCACCAGCGCCGGGTCGATGGACATCTGGGGCGAGAAGGCAAGCGTGGCCGACAGGGGGGTGAAACCGCTGATGACCAGCGCGGCGAAACCGCCCATCGAATAGCCCATGGCGACGGTGTCGTCGGCCTGCACCTCGTCCCGGGCGGCGTCGATGGCTTCGACGATCTCTTCCACGATGCGCGGGGCGTTGAGCCAGCTGCGCTGTGGGTCGGCGATGAAGAGGGCGTTGTCCTGCCCGTCCGCCGTTGCGCTGCGCGCGAATTCAAGCAGGGGCGGCGTGTCGGGGCCATGGCCGACAGAGGAAAAGACGACGACGAGGCGGCGGCTTTGACCCCGGTGCCACCAGACCCAGAGGCGGCGGTCCTTGCGCAGGAGCGGGATGTCAAGACGCGGGGCGCGGGGCGCGGGGGCCCCTGCCTCTTGGTCCGACATGCCTTGGCCTGCGGGGGACATGGCTGGTTACTCCGCCGCGACCTGCGCGGGTTGGGCAAGATAGGCGAGGATGGCATCCGCCGCTTCGCGCCCGTCGCGGATGGCCCAGACCACGAGCGACGCGCCGCGCACGATGTCGCCTGCGGCATAGACGCCCGGCAGGCTGGTGGCGTGGGTGAGGAAGTCGGCCTTGATCGTGCCCCAGCGGGTGACGGCCAGTTCCGGCACACCCCAGAGGGTGGGGATTTCCTCAGGCTCGAACCCCAGCGCCTGAATGACGAGGTCGGCGGGTTCGATGTAATCCGCGCCTTCGATCAGTTCGGGCGACTGGCGGCCCGTGGCATCGGGCGCACCAAGGCGCATGCGCTGGACCATGACGCCTTCGACGCGGTCGGTCCCGGTGAAGCCCTTGGGGGCGGTCAGCCAGACGAAATCGACGCCCTCTTCTTCGGCGTTTTGCACTTCGCGCTGGGAGCCGGGCATGTTGGCGCGGTCGCGGCGGTAAAGGCATTTCACGCTGGTCGCGCCTTGGCGGATGGCGGTGCGGACGCAGTCCATGGCGGTATCGCCGCCGCCGATGACGACGACGCGTTTACCCATCGCGTTCAGGTCGCCGTTGTCGAATTCCTCTACCTCGTCGCCAAAGCTTTTGCGGTTGGAGGCGGTGAGGTAGTCCAGCGCCTTGACGATGCCCTTGGCCCCAACGCCGGGGGCTTGGATGTCGCGGGCCTTGTACACGCCCGTGGCGATGAGGACGGCATCATGCTGGCCACGGATGGCGTCGAAGCTGATGGTTTCGCCGACGTTGCAGTTGGGGACGAATTGCACCCCCGCCTGGGCCAGTTGGTCGATGCGCTGCATGACGACGGGCTTTTCCAGCTTGAACCCCGGGATGCCGTAGGTCAGCAGGCCGCCCGCGCGGTCGTAGCGGTCATAGACGGTGACCTGCACGCCTTTGCGGCGCAGCGCGTCGGCGGCAGCAAGGCCACCGGGGCCCGCGCCGATGATGCCCACGGATTCGGTGCGTTCGGCATGGGGGCGGATCGGCTGGACCCAGCCGTTTTCCCATGCGGTGTCGGTAATGTACTTTTCGACCGAGCCGATGGTGACGGTGCCGTGGCCGGATTGTTCGATCACGCAGTTGCCTTCGCACAGGCGGTCCTGCGGGCAGATGCGGCCGCAGATTTCCGGGAAGGTGTTGGTGGCTTGGCTGATCTCATAAGCCTCTTGCAGGCGGCCTTCGGCGGTCAGGCGCAGCCAGTCGGGGATGTTGTTGTGCAGCGGGCAATGCGACTGGCAGTAGGGCACGCCGCATTGGCTGCAGCGGCCTGCCTGTTCGGCGGCCTTTTCGGCGGCGTATTCGCGGTAGATTTCGTGGAAATCCTGCGCGCGCAGGTCCGCCGGGCGCTTTTCGGGCATCTCCTTCGCGACGGTGACGAATTGGAGCATACGGTTCTTTGCCATAAGGGCGCCCTTCCTGCCGGGTGTTCTCGGGTGCGCCTTGATATATTGGCATGCGGCAGATGAAAAGTCAGTATAGTTGACCTTTTACGGCGATTTGAACGCGATGGGTCAAAAATATTGCCAGATTCCGGGAAATTTAGGTCAGTATAGTTTCCGATGTGCCTTAGAAGCCCAGAGAAAGCAGGAGGAGGGCGGCGGAACCGACGATGATTCGCCACCAGCCGAAGATGGCGAAGCCATTGCGCGAGACGAAATCCAGCGTCCAGCGGACCACCAGCACCGCCGAGATGAAGGCAAGGATGAAGCCCACGGCGATGTCGGTCAGGGCCGAGAAGTCG
Organism: Pseudomonadota bacterium; assembly: GCA_039798885.1. GTDB lineage: Bacteria > Pseudomonadota > Alphaproteobacteria > Rhodobacterales > Rhodobacteraceae > Paragemmobacter. The sequence goes on from JBDKFE010000004.1 coordinate 49,850, forward strand.
AGGATGTGGCGGCTTTTCCACAGATCGTAGGTGAAGGCCCCGGCCATGGTGGGCATGGAGAGGAAGAAGGAAAACTCGGCCGAGGCGCGTTTGCCCACGCCCATCATCCGCGCGCCGACGATGGTCGCGCCAGAGCGGCTGACGCCGGGGATCATGGCGAGGCATTGGATGACGCCGATGGCGACGGCTTTGCGGAAGGGAAGCTGCATCGCGTCTTCGTGCAAAGGTTCGGGCGCGATGCGGTCGATCACCAGCAGCACAAGGCCGCCGAGGATGAGCATGATGGCGATGAGGATGGGCGTTTCGAACAGAACCGCCTTGATGAAGTCATGCGCCAGCACGCCGATGATGGCGGCCGGAAAGAAGGCCAGCAGAACCGAGGTGACGAAGCGCGCAGAGGTCGGGTCGGTCTGGATGGTGGAGGCGACCTGCCAGAGCTTTGCGGCATAGACCGTCAGGATGGCCAGCACCGCGCCGAGTTGGATCACCACCTCGAACGTGCGACCGGGGCTGTCAAAGCCGAGGAAGTGGCCCGCCAGCAGCAGGTGGCCGGTGGAGGAGACGGGGATGAACTCCGTCAGGCCTTCGATCAGGCCAAGGACAGCGGCGATGAGGGTGTTTTCCATGCGTCAGCGTCCGCGATAGCGGGTGGCAAGGACGGTGCCGTCGGGCTGCACCTCGCCGCGCATTTCGGCTGTGCTGCCGATGCTGGGGACACCGTCGACGCGGGTTTCGCCGGTGACGATGAAGCGGGCACCGTCGATCTCATTCTCGCCCGTGATCTTTCCGCGCAGGCGGACGCGTTCGCCGACGGGCATGGGGGCGGGGGTGCCGTCGGCGCTGCGCGCGCCTTGGGCGATCCAGTCGCGGATCAGGCGGATGTCATCATCGGGCAGCCATGGGGGGCCGTCGAAGGGCATGCGCGGGTCGGAAAGGCCGGTGATGCGGCGCCAGACTTCGGACATTTCGGGATTTCCGGGGACGACGGCGACGCGTTCATCGGCGGCGAGGGCGTGTTCGTAGGTGTCAAGGCGCAGACCTTCGGGCGGGCCGCCGACCTTGGAATTGTCGGAATGGCACTTGGCGCAGACCTTGAGGAAGATGGGTTCCACATCGGTCCAGATCACATCCGTGCCGGGGGCGCGTTCGGGCAGCGCGGTGAAGTCGGCGGTCTGGGCCTGGGCCGCACCGCCCAGCAGGATCAGGGCGAGTGCGGCGCGCATGTCAGGCCTTCCGCAGGTTCTTGGCCGAGTCCTTGATGGCGGCGTATTGGCCCGAGGGGCGGTAGCGCCACAGGTATTCCGGCAGCACCGCGCCCATCGCGGTGGGCGTGATGCCAAGATCGGCAAGGGTGCGCGCGCCGGGGGAGACGACGTTGTCGGCTTTCAGGTTGCGGACCTGATCGCGGGTGATCATGCCGTTCTGGAATAGGCCCAGCGTGACGGCCTGAAGCAGGTCGAAAGCCCCGCCCATGACAGAGGCGGCAAAGAAGGGGACGTTCAGGATCAGGCGGCGGCGGTGGATGACCGTCAGCATCTGGCGCATCAGGTCGCGGAAGGTTTCGGTATCGGGGCCGCCGAGTTCGTAGATGCCGGGGGCGGCCTGTCCGGTGATGCCCTTGACCGCCGCTTGGGCCACGTCATCGACATAGACGGGCTGGAAGCGGGTGTTCGCGCCCACGACGGGCAGGACGGGGGCAAAGCGGGCCATGGCGGCGAAGCGGTTGAAGAAGCCGTCCTCGTTCCCGAAGATGATGGAGGGGCGCAGGATCACGGCCTGCGGGAAGGCGGCAAGGATCGCCTTTTCGCCCGCTGCCTTGGTCTGTTGATAGAGGGAGGGGCTGTTTTCATCCGCGCCGATGGCCGAAAGGTGGACGAGGGTCGCCACGCCTTCTTCGGCCGCGATGCGGGCGATGCGGGCGGCGCCGTCGGCCTGCACGGAGTCGAAGGTGTTCTTGCCCGAGCGGTTGAGGATGCCGACGCAGTTCACCACCGCATCCGCGCCCTTCATCACCGCGCGGACGCTGGCATCGTCGCGGATGTTGCAAAGGACGGGTTCGACCTGTCCAACCACGCCATAGGGTTTCACGAAGAGCGCGTCATTCGGGCGGCGGACGGCGACGCGGACGCGCCAGCCTTCCTTGGCCATGCGGCGCGCGATGTAGCGGCCGACGAAGCCCGAACCGCCGTAGATGGTGACGAGTTTGCTCATGTCCGGTTCCCCAAGTCTTTGTTGGGGTGGTGATTACACCGTTGCGCCGCGAAGGCCAAGCATCCGCTGCGCCGCAGGGGCATTGGCCTGTCGGAAGAATCTTCGTGGCGACCGTTGACACTGTCTTTGGCCTTCTTTACATCGCCCTCCATCGACTTGGGCCCAGATGGCGGAATTGGTAGACGCACTGGTTTCAGGTACCAGCGCCGCAAGGCGTGGAGGTTCGAGTCCTCTTCTGGGCACCATGTCGATCTGGCCGAAGGGGCGCGGGGAAACCTGCGCCCTTTGGCGTTTCCGGCCCCGTTTCCGTTGACCCCTGCGCGGTGCGCCGCTAATCCACCCGCATCCCCTGCCGAAAGGACCGCCTGCCTTGGCCATCTTCCTGCATCAGAACGACCTGCCCGATGGGCTGCGGCTTGGCCCGGTTGTCGCCATCGACACGGAAACGATGGGGCTGGACCCGCGGCGGGACAGGCTGTGCCTTGTGCAGTTGTCGGACGGGAATGGCGACGCGCATCTGGTGCAGATCGCGCGGGGGCAGACATCCGCGCCGAATCTGCAGCGGTTGCTGACGGACCCCGCCACGCTGAAGCTGTTCCATTTCGGGCGGTTCGACATCGCGGCGCTGAAGAATGCCTTTGGGGTGACGACCGCGCCTGTGTGGTGCACCAAGATCGCGTCAAAGCTGATCCGCACCTTCACCGATAGGCATGGGCTGAAATACCTGCTGATCGAACTGGTGGGCGTGGACGTGTCCAAGCAGCAGCAGACGAGCGACTGGGGGTCCGAGGTTCTGACGGACGCGCAGAAGGAATATGCGGCGTCGGATGTGCTGTACCTGCACGCGCTGAAAGACGCGCTGGAGGCGCGGCTGATCCGCGAGGGGCGGCTGGAACTGGCGCAGCGGTGCTTTGATTTCCTGCCCACGCGGGCGGAATTGGACCTGCTGGGATGGGAAGAACCCAATGACCTCTTCCACCACTGATTTCCTGACCACCGCGCAGCGCGTCATCCGGCGCGAGGCAGAGGCGCTGGGGATGCTGGCCGACAGCCTTGACGGGGCCTTTACCGCTGCGGTGGAGATGATCCTAAAGGCGGAAGGCCGGGTGATCGTGTCGGGGATGGGCAAGTCGGGGCATGTGGCGCGCAAGATCGCGGCGACGCTGGCATCGACCGGCACGCCCGCGCAATTCGTGCATCCGGCCGAGGCGAGCCACGGCGATCTGGGCATGGTGATGAAGGGCGACGTGGCGCTGGTGCTTTCCAATTCGGGCGAAACGCCGGAACTGGCAGACATCATCGCCCATACGCGGCGCTTCGACATACCGCTGATCGGGGTGGCGGGGCGGGCCGAGTCGACCCTGCTGCGCGAGGCAGATGTGGCGTTGGTGCTGCCACCCGCGCCAGAAGCCTGCGAGACGGGGATCGTTCCCACAACGTCGACCACCATGACGCTGGCACTGGGCGATGCGTTGGCCATCGCGCTGATGGAGCATCGGGACTTTACGCCGGATCAGTTCCGCATCTTTCATCCCGGCGGCAAGTTGGGGGCGCGGCTGGCCAAGGTGCGCGACCTGATGCATGCCGATGCGCCGCTGATCAACCATGACGCCCCGATGGGCGAGGCCTTGCTGATCATGTCGGCCAAGGGGTTTGGTGTGGTTGGCGTGACGGACGGGGACGGATACCTTCAGGGCATCATCACCGACGGCGATCTGCGGCGGCACATGGACGGGCTGTTGGACCTGTCGGCGGGGGATGTGATGACGGCGGCGCCGCGCACCATCGGGCCTGCGGCGCTGGCCGAGACGGCGGTCAGGATCATGAACGAAAAGAAGATCACCTGCCTCTTTGTCGTGGACCCGGACGGAAGCCGCAGCGTTGCGGGCGTCCTGCACATCCACGACTGCCTGCGCGCCGGAATCGCCTGATGGCGCGGCGGGCCGCGCTGGATGGCTGGTCGCGGCTGGTGGCGTGGCTGAAGGTCGTGCTGCCGCTGGCGGCGCTGGCGCTGTTGTCCACGCTGTTCCTGATTTCCAACCGGATCAACCCCGAGGACGCGATCCCCTATGCCGAGGTGGATGTGGAGGCGCGGCTGAAAGAGCCGCGCATGACCGCGCCGACCTATGCGGGCACGACCAAGGACGGGGCGGCGCTGGAGGTGAGCGCTGCGGAAACGCGCCCGGCGGTCGAAGGCGCGCGGGGGCAGACGGCGAAGGACGTGGCGGCGCGACTGTCCACGCCGGACGGGGCCGTGACCGACCTTGATGCCGACGGGGCCGAGATGGCGCTGGACGGAACCGAGATGACGTTCCGGGGCAATGTGGTGGTGACGAACTCCATCGGATACCGGGTCGAGACAGAGACGCTTTTGGCGCGGCTGGACCGGACGGACCTGCGTTCGCCAACGCCGGTGCGGGTGGATGGGCCGGTCGGGCGGATCACCGCCGATTCGATGCGCCTGAGTCCGGCCGGGGATGGCGGCACGAGCTATCTTCTGGTTTTCAACGGACGCGTTAAGCTGGTATACCGACCGGCAGGGTGAAACGTATTTGAACCGGGGTAGAGGATGTCTGTGGCTTTGCGCGCACTTACGCTTTTGGCGCTGCTGGCCCTGACCCCTGCACCGGCACCGGCGCAGACGGCAATCAATCTGACGAGCCTTCAGCAGGACACATCGCTTCCGGTCGAGGTGACGGCAGACAGTCTTGCCGTCGATCAGGGGACAGGGCAGGCCACGTTCACGGGCAATGTGAAGGTCGTGCAGGGCGACATGACGATCGCGGCGGCCGAGGCGCGGGTGGAATACACCCCGGACGGGAAGGGGATCGACAAGGTCCTGTTCTTTGGCCGGGTGATGTTCGCAAGCCCCACCGATGCGGCCGAAGCCGATGAGGCCGTCTATACCATCGCGTCAGGCGAGGTGGTGATGACAGGCGACGTGCTGCTGACGCAGGGGTCCACGACGATTTCGGGCGGGCGGCTGGTCTACAACCTTGATGCCGGGACGGGCACCATGGACGGGCGTGTGCAGACCGTGTTCACCCCCGGCAAGGCCAATCCGTGAAGGCGGGGCCGGACCTGACCGTGACCGAAGGATCGGCGGGGCTGGCGATCCGGTCCTTGCGCAAAAGCTATAAGCGTCGGCCGGTGATCCGCGACGTGTCCATGCATCTGAACCGGGGCGAGGTGGTGGCGCTGCTGGGTCCGAACGGATCGGGCAAGACGACCTGCTTTTACGCCATCGCGGGGTTGGTGACGCCGGAAGGCGGCGAGGTGCTGATCGACGGGCGCGACGTGACCACGCTGCCCATGTATCGCCGCGCGCGGTTGGGGATCGGCTATCTGCCGCAAGAGGTTTCGATCTTTCGGGGCCTGTCGGTAGAGGACAACATCCTTGCCGTGCTGGAGATCACCCATTCCGACCGCCACAAGCGGCGCGAGCGGCTGGAGGAATTGCTGTCGGAGTTTTCGATAACCCATCTGCGCCGCGCGCCCGCGCTGGCGCTTTCGGGGGGCGAACGGCGGCGGGTGGAGATCGCGCGCTGTCTGGCGGCGGACCCGAAATACCTGCTGCTGGATGAACCCTTTGCCGGGGTGGACCCGATTGCCGTGGGCGAGATCCGGCATCTGGTGCAGGACCTGAAATCGCGCGGGATCGGCGTGCTGATCACCGACCACAACGTGCGCGAGACGCTAGAGATCGTGGACCGCGCCTATATCCTGCATGACGGCAAGGTGCTGATGAGCGGGACGACGGACGAGGTCGTCCGCGACGAGACGGTGCGCCGCGTCTATCTGGGGCAGAACTTCCGGATCGGCTGACCTTTGCCGCCCTGCGGGGCAGGCGCGGTGGTCTGCTGTGGCGGAGGCGCGCCCCATCCCCACGACTCTGTTGACAAGCCGGGGTTGGCGGATGCCAAATGCCTGTGATGCGTGTGCAAATCGCCCTGTCCGCTTCTGCCGCCACCGCCCTTTCGACGGGTGGTCGCCTTGCGGGAGCCGCTACCGGAACCCAAGTCAGTTTCAAGAGGATCCGACCGCCCAACTGATGGGCGGAAGGATCGCATTCACGCGGAGGAAGCACCATGCGTTACCAGATCAGTGGCAAGCAGATCGACATCGGAGAGGCACTCCAGACGCATGTGAAGGCCGAGCTTGGCGAGGTGGTAGAGAAATACGCCCAGCGCCCGACCGATGCGGTCATCGTCTTTTCGCGCGCGGCGCATGAATTCGTCTGCGAAGCCACGATCCACCTGTCTACCGGGCTGACGGCGACGGCGAAGGGTCATGCGTCAGAAATCTACGCGGCCTTCGAATCCTGCCGCGAGAAGATGGACAAGCAATTGCGCCGCTACAAGCGCCGCATCCGCAACCATCACAGCGCCCGGACGGCCCCTGTTGAATTCGGTGAAGGCTCCGCCTATATCCTCGCGCCAACCGAGGAGCCCGAGGAGGACGACCACACCGACGTTCCGCAGCCCATCGTGATTGCCGAGATGGAGACGAAGATCCCTTCGATCACCGTCGGCGAGGCGGTGATGCAGTTGGAACTGGGGGGTCAGAAAATGCTCGTGTTCCGGAATGAAGGACATGGCGGCGTGAATGTCGTGTACCGTCGGGATGACGGGAACATCGGCTGGATCGATCCGCGCAACAGCAAATGACGCCTGCCCCGGCGCGGCACAGGAACGAACGCAGCTGATGGAACTTTCCAAGCTATTGATTCCGGGGGCCGTGCGGGTCGTCGGGCAGTTGACCAGCAAAAAGCGGCTCTTCCAGGAACTGGGGGAGCTTGCCGCGCAGGCCTATGGCATGAGCGGGGCCGTCGCGATCGACGGGCTGCAGGAACGGGAATCGCTGGGTCCGACCGGCGTGGGGCATGGCATCGCCCTGCCCCATGCGCGGCTTGAAGATCTGCGGGACATTCGTGGCGTGTTCATCCGGCTGGAAAAGCCGCTGGATTACGACAGCGTGGATCGGCAGCCGGTCGATCTGGTCTTTGGCCTCTTCGCGCCCAAGGATTCGGGCGTTGATCACCTGAAGGCGCTGGCGCTGGTCAGCCGGACGATGCGGGATCAGGGCGTGGTGGCGAAACTGCGGGCCAACAGCGACCCGGCAAAGCTGCACGCGATCCTGACCGAATCGCGGACGACGGCCGCAGCCTAACGCTTCGCAAAGAAGCCAAAGCCCATGTAGTCGCGCTGATAGGCGTCGCGGGCGGCTTCCTCCAACTCTCCATCCCGGATGGCGTCTAGGGCGGCGTCGCAGTCGTCGGGGTCTGCGACGATGCGGGGCGCGGCGATGCCCAGTTCAGCGGCGACGAAGGCCAGACCTTCGACGAGCGTTTCTTCGCGCAGGATCAGGTCGGGCGGTTGGAAGTTGCCGAAGCCTTGCAGGATGGCCGTCTGGCTGGCCCATGCGGCATCGGTGCGAAAGCCGGTCTGGCCAGAGAGGTTGCGCTTGAGGAAACGGAGAAAGGCAAGGAAGGAGGCGTGGCGGGTGGCACGGTCCAGCGTCGCACCCTTTTTCGGCAGCACGACCTGATGGACGCGTTCAAGGATGGTGCGCTGTTCGGGCAGCAGCGCGCCGTGTTCCAGCGCCCAAAAGGCGCGGTGCGCGCGGTCGAGCGGGTGGCGCAGAACGGTAAAGGCGCGGTGGCCGGGATGGGCGCGCTTCCACTGGCGCAGGGTCTTGTGGGTGAAGTCACCTTCGACCGGGCCGAGGGCGGTGAACCAGTCGAGGATCGGTTGCTGCGGGGCGCCCTTGACCGGCAAAAAGATCATCGGCGCAACGGCAGAGGCCACGTAGCCGGGGATCGCCGCAGGGCGGCGGGGTTCGAAGTTCGGCGTACGCGACAGGTTGAAACGGTCAAGCTTTGCCAGCGCCAGTTCCATCTGGGCGGGGTTCGCCACCTTGTCGCCCAGCGGTTCGGGGTTCTGAACGGTGAGGGAGTCATCCACCTTCTCTAGCCGCCCGTCGACCCCGAGGAAGGCGGCGAGTCCGTTCAGGACATCGAGATCGGGGATATCGTCGTAGTCGATGTAGAAGGCCGTCTGGCCGCGCGATTGCAGGGCGCGCAGAAGGCGAAGTTGGAACTGCTGCAGGTCATCCAGATGTTCGATGAAATCGGCGGCGTCGAAACGGGCCTTGGCCTGTTTCAGGTTCTTGGGGTTCGTCAATTTCCATTGACCGGTGGCCTGCGCGATCTTCAGGCTGACATAGCTTTCCAGCGGATTGCGGGTCAGCACGATCTTGGCGCAGCGCGGGTCGTCCATCACCAGATCAAAGATGCGCGGGTCGTGGTCGTGGAAATAGCGAAAGCCCGAAAGTCCGGGCGTGCGTTCGCGCATCCGGCGGAGGAGGAGGGCGGGATCCTGTTCGCGCTGCGCCAGCGTGACGCCAAGGAATTCGGTCTGGTCCTTGCGGCCGATGAAGACGGGGTTGAACGCCTCGCCATGGCAAGTGACGCCGGGGAGGGCGTTCAGGTTCGCTTCGAGGAAATTCGATCCGGTCCGCATTTCGGCGAACATCACGTAACTGTCGAACGGTCGGGTCACTGTTTACTTTACCAGATAGGGGCGCCCGCGGCGGGCATCGTTGGGGCGTTCGTCGCTGGCCGGGAAGTCGCCCATCAGGACGGGCTGCATCCCCTGATTGCGGAGGTTCTGCAGGAACTGGCCAAACCCCGTCAGGTCGGTCATGCGCGGCGCTTCGGTCAGGCGGCGGAGCGAGCGGGGGCTGATCTCATCCACGATGGTCTGGAGCGGTTCCATCGGGTTTTCGATGAATTCGGCAAGGTTCCAGATGCGGATGCGCGCCTTGGAACTGGAATGGCGCAGGATGGCCAGATGCTCGATCTCGATCTTTTGCAGGCGGGCGGCTTCGCGGCGGATGTCGGCGAAGTTGCGGTTGGATTTGAAGAGCGGGATCGCCCATGCGCCAGAGATGACGGAAATCTGCGCGTTGGAATCGAGCGCCATGAACCAGTTGAGGCCCTGCCCATCGGCGGGGCCGAACTGGAAGCACTGGCGTTCGCCGCGCGTGGCCCAGATCAGGTTGGTCAGGAAGGAGCGCGGGTTGTAGTCGCGCAGCGTGGCGGAATCGGGAATGGCGCCGTTGAAGACCGCCTCGCCGCCCGCGAATTCCACGCGGTCGGGCGCAAAAAGATGGCCGTGGACGCGGTTGCCCGTGACCTTGCCGAGCCAGCCTTCGAAGTTTTCGAACACGTCGGCGAAGCCTTGGAAGACGGAATAGGGCGCGGCGGTGCGGCCATTTTCCCAATCTTCTTGTGGGAAGCGGCTTTGCATGTACAGGCCGGGGCGCCCCTTCACGCGGCGTTCAACGGCCTTGGAAAAGAGGCGGTCGATTTTGCCGGGGTTGGGTTCGCCGCCCGCCTGACCTTCGGCATCGTCCGACAGGAAGGTGGAATAGAGCTTGGTCGCGTTGGGCCAGATCTTGCGCGCGACAAAGCAGTCAGAACGGCGCAAGAGTTGCAGGTGGTCGTCATAGAAGATGTGCGGCTTGCCCTGAAAATCGAACTTCGACAGCGTGAGAGAGCGGCTTTCGACATTGCCCGAGACTTGGCGGACAAGGGTCTGGAAGTAGCTTTCGTCAGGGATCCAGACGCGGCGGAAATAGCGGTCGTAAAGCGCGCGGTCGGGGCCTTGCAGGATGGCCGAAAGTGTCTGCCGCGTCAGGCACCACCACTGGCTGCCCAGATGGGGGACGATGCCGTTGGGGATCGTGCGCTGGAAGCCAACGGCGCGTTGCAGTTTCACGTAGCGGTCAAACAGCCAGCGCTGCGTGCGCCACGAAAACGGAAAGCGCAGGGTGAAGCGTTCCATGTTCAACCCGCCGATCGTCCAACCCACTTCCTCGGTCGTGACGGATTCGATGAAGTCGGTGCGCGGGCGTTCGTCCAGATAGGCGATCAATTCCTTCACCGGGCGCAGCGGCAGGCAGGACCCAGAGGCGAGGTAGACGTGCCGGACGGTGGGAAACTGGTCCAGCATCAACTCTGACGCGGCCTGTGTGGCGGCGACGATGCCCCAGGTCCCCCATTCGCAGGCAAAGCGTTCCGAGAAGCGAACGTTCGGAAGATCAGAGAGATCGGCCTGAAACTTCTCGTAGCTCCATGCGCCGACGCGGCGGTCGACATGGATGACGACGGGACAGCCGCGTTCGGCCCAGTGGCGTGCCGTTTCCGCCGCACGGTGAAAGGCCGCATGGCACAGCATGACAAAGCCGAGCGGACCGTTCACCACCTGCGTCATGCCCAGTTCCCCTTGGACATCAATCCCAGAATCTCTAGCTGGCGCCAGTTGATGTATTTTTCGGACCATTTGCACCAAAGGTCGGGATGGGTCTTCATCCCGTCGCGGTAGGCCTTGTATTCCACGCTGTTGGCGTAGTGCTGGCCGCGCTTGAGTTCTTCTTCCGCCTTGGCGGCGAAGGTGTCGAGGAACTTGGCATGCAGCAGACAGCCCGACGCTTTTTCGCCCCCCCATTCGTCATAGACGAGGTTCAGGCCGCGCGGCAGAAGGGCGTGGGTGGAACTGGCATAGGCATAGGCGCGGTTCCATTTCACCAGCGGGATCTTGTTCAGCGCGGGCGCGGACTTGGGCCGGTCGGCAAAGAACACGCGGGCGCGGGGGCCACCTTGAATCCACAGGTTGCCGTCGCCGGGGTTGCGCTTGACCGAGTAGTTGGCCGCATCGAACCATTGCGCGATCTGGAATGGGTCCTGCCCTTCGCGGTAGGGCTGCGCGTCGATCGGGCCCTTGGGATACAGGTCGAGCAGCATGGCCGAGAAGGACCGCACCCCCGAACTTTCCAGCCAGTCGGTCAGGGCGCGGATGGGCCGGGTTTCGCAGAAGGGATAGACGAAGAATTCGTCCGGATCGACCACCAGCGTCCAATGGCCGTGGCAGTATTTGCGTTGCAGCGCGGTGATCCAGTCCATCCCGAAGCGCGACGCCTTGTAACTGCCCGTCGTCGTCCAGATCGACACATCCGGCTGATCCTGAAGGTATTCGCGCGACCCGTCATCGGAATCGTTGTCCACGATCAGGAAGTGGTTGACGCCAAGATCGCGGTAATAGCGCAGGAAGAACGGCAGGCGGATGCGTTCGTTGCGCAGCGTGGAGAGCAGGAGGATGCTGTCGGTACGGATGGCCCCGGTGCGGTTGGCGATAGCCGTCAACTCACGCCGCTTGACCCATGCGCGCAGGTGCAACCGCCTGCGGCGCAGTCTGAGCCGATATGCCCCGACGATCCCCAACTGCCTTGCCCGCCCCTAACCCCCGACCCGCCGCAAGTCCTGCGAAAGCCGTGCCACCGATAAAACACTTGCCCTTGTTCTTCTGGTCTTCGGCGTAATGCCATTGGCATTTTCCTACGACTTTTGACCAATTTAGTATCCGATATGACCCAAGTAAACAATTGCTGGATGGGGATACCCGGTGTCTGGCAAGAATTGTTGAGAATGTTCCGCTTTAGGTCCACCCGCCGCGGGACATCAGACCCATCGACTCAAGCGCGCGCCATGTCGTGATGCGGCGCGACCGGGGGGTCCAGAAATCCGGGTTTCCCGCAAGCGCATCGTAATAGCGGTCGTACTGGGCCGAGTTAGAGAAGTGTTCGCCCCGCCGCTTTTCGATCGCGGCGCGTTCGACGACGGTGTGCAGGAACTTGGTGTGCAAGAGAAGGCCAGAGGGCGACTCGGCCCCGTCGGTGGTGTAGATCCGGTTCAGGCGCGGCGGCAGAAGGGAATGGGTGGAGTTCACATAGGCATAGCGCCAGTGCCATTTCACCAGCGGCACCTTGTTCAGCGTGGGGGCGCGGCGGGGTTCGGCACCAAAGAACAGGCGCCCGCGCGGACCACCCTGTATCCACAGGTTGCCCATCGGCTGCTGGATGCGGATGCCATAGCCCGACGGATCGAACCACGGCACGACCTCTAGGGGGTCCTGACCTGCGCGGTAGGGGTGGTCGCCGACGGGGCCCTGCGGATAGAGGTCCAGCATCATGGCACCGAAAATAGGCCGCCCCTGCCCGTCCAGCCAATGCGTCAGCGCATGCAGGTCGCGCGTGTCCCAATAGGGATAGATCAGCAACTCGTCCGCATCGACCGTCAGGCACCAGTGGCCGTGCCCGTGCTTCATCTGCAGCCACGTGAGCCAGTCCACCCCGAAGCGGGCGGCCTTGTATGATGCATCGGTCGTCCAGAGTGACACATCAGGCTGGGCGGCGAGGTAGTCGGTCGATCCATCGTCGCTGCCATTGTCCACGATCAGGAACTGCGCCACGCCAAGGCGGCGGTGGTGGTCAAGGAACCACGGCAGGCGGACGGATTCGTTGCGGATGCAGGAAAAGGCGAGGATGTCGTTGGGCCGGATGGCGGCGGTGCGGTCCGTGCGCGGGGTCAGGGCGTGGCGGGATTTCACCGAACGGGCCAGAAGCCTGCGCCGTTTCCAGCGCAGGCGGTAGGCCATCCACAGGTCGGCGGGCGACTGCACGCGTCCCCCGGCGCAGCGCTTATTGCGCGGCCTTTTGCAGGGCGATCATGTCGTTCAGATAGGCCGAAAATTCGTCGCGCAGGTCGGGGCGCGACAGGCCGAAGGCCACGGTCGCCTGAAGGAAGCCCGCCTTGGACCCGCAGTCGTAGCGCTGGCCCCGGAAGCGGTAGCCGTAGACGCCACCTGTCGCCACCTCTTGCGCGATGGCATCGGTCAACTGGATTTCGCCGCCCGCGCCCTGTTTCACCTTGTTCAGGTTGGTCAGCACCTGCGGAGAAAGGATATAGCGGCCAATCACGGCAAGGTTCGACGGCGCGGTGCCCAGCGCGGGCTTTTCGACCATGCCCTTTGCCTTGACGATGGCACCCATGTCGTCACCGATGTCGAGGATGCCGTAGGATTTCGTCTTTTCCGGTTCCACCTCCATCGCGGCGACCATGTTGCCGCCGGTCTGTTCATAGGCTTCGACCATCTGCTGCAGACAGGGCTTTTCGGCGGCGATCACGTCATCGGGCAGCAGAACGGCGAAAGGTTCGTTGCCGATAAGCCGCCGCGCGCACCAGACGGCATGGCCAAGGCCCATCGGGCGGTTCTGGCGGATGTAGGCGATGGCGCCGGAATCCATGTTGGTTTCCTTGAGGATTTCCAAAAGGTCATCCTTGCCTGCCTTGCGCAGCGAGCTTTCCAGTTCCGGCGCGTGGTCGAAATAATCCTCGAGCGCGGATTTCCCGCGCGACGTGACGAAGATGAATTCCTTGATCCCGGCCGCGCGCGCCTCGTCGATGGCGTATTGGATCAGTGGGCGGTCAACCAACGTCATGATCTCTTTCGGGATCGACTTTGTGGCGGGAAGGAAGCGCGTTCCCAGACCAGCAACCGGAAATACGGCCTTCGTGACCTTCTTTACTTTCATCTTTTGCACCCAAATGCAGATCCCGGAACGCCGGGAAGACCTTTCAAACCCGCGCTGCGTCTTGGACTGGCGGTCATACCGCGCCGACAGTAGCAGGGTTCGCCTCTTGGAGGAACGAATGACGCAGGCGGTAGCGCGTGATTTGATCGGAAGCAAGGTCCGCGCCAAGGCCGGGGGCCAGAACAGGCATCCCCGGCGGCAGAAAGATGCCAATCCGCGAATGTTTCAGGCCATGGCGGCCATCATCGACTCGATCACGGGAACGTCGGAGGGGTTGTTCAGTTCCCAGAACTGCCGCCCTTTGGCGCTGACCTCGACGCACAGCACATTGCGCCCGTTTTCAAGGAAGCGGAGCTGTTCCAGACCTTCGAGTCCTTCCAGCGGACCCGCCTGCCAGCCGGGATAGGCGGCAAGCGCGGCGGGGCGATAGGCGTAGACGCCGACGTGGTGGAAGACGGGGGTCGGCTCGTCGTCGCCGTATATACGGCCCGTGTAGGGGATGACTTCCTTGGAAAAATAGAGGCCCCGCCCGCCCGCGCCGAAGACAGCGGTGGTGCCGCCGACGCGGCCATGGCGGCGATCGTCCAGCAACTTGGCCAGCATCGCGCCTTCGCAGCGCAGGACGGGGGTGGCAATTTCCGCCCCCGGATCGGCGCGGAGGCCTGCGATCAGGTCCTCGACGAACCATGCAGGCGTCAGGGGGGCGTCGCCCTGAAGGTTCACGACGATGTCGAAACCGGGGAGTTTCTGGGCAACCTCGGCACAGCGTTCGGTGCCGTTCTGGCAGTCGGAGGAGGTCATCACCACCTCAGCGCCAAAGGCTATGGCGTGGTCGCGGATGCGGTCGTCATCCGTGGCGACGACCACGCGGTCAGCACCCTGCACGGCCATCGCCGCCTCCCACGAGCGGCGGATAAGGGTCTTGCGGCCATCGGGGCCGTTGAGTTCCACCAGCGGCTTGCCGGGATAGCGGGTCGAGGCGTAGCGGGCGGGAATGGCGATGAGGACGGTCATTTCTTCAACTCTACCCCCGGGGCATGGGCGATGAAATGCGGGTTGTCCCAGCCGGGTTTGCCATAGGTCAGGGGGTCATGCGTGTCGAAGTGGACCACATGGCCGCCCGCGCCGCGCAGGACGGCATCGCCCGCCGCCGTGTCCCATTCCATCGTGCGGCCGATGCGGGGATAGAGGTCCGCCTCGCCCGTGGCGACGAGGCAGAATTTCAGGCTGGAGCCCGCACTTTTCGCATCCCTTACGGCGTAGCGGCTGATGTAGTCGTCCGTCGCCTGATCGCGGTGGGATTTCGACGCCACCACCATCAGCGCGGCGTTGTCGGGGGAAGAGACGCGGATGCGCGTCACGGGGCCGGGGGCCGCCTTGTCGAAGGGGCCCGTCTCTTCGACCGCCGTGCCGTCGGGCAGGGTGTAGAAGAGCCGTGCCTTGGCGGGGGCATAGACCACGCCGCGCAGGGGCAGGCCGTCCTGCACATAGGCAATGTTGACGGTGAAGTCGCCGCGGCGCTGGACGAATTCCTTGGTCCCGTCGAGCGGGTCGACGATCAGAAAGGTACGGGCCGAAAGGGCGTGGCTGTCGGCCTGTTCTTCGGTGATCAGCACCGTGTCCGGGAAGGCCGCGCGCAGCCCGGCCGAAATGTGGGCATCCGCCGCCTCGTCCGCCTTCGTCACGGGGGAGGCATCGGATTTCGACTTCACCTCGAAGTCCGGGCTTTCATAGACGGCGAGGATCAGGTCCCCCGCCTCGAGCGCCAGACGGCGGATGACGGGGATCAGGCGGTCGAAATCCATGCGGAACCTCGGTCGCGGCGGAACGTGCCGCAGTTGAACAAAAGGGCTTGCCGCCTTATCATCCGCAGGCGGGCAAACGGCAAGCCGTCCTGCGTGTATGGTGTTTGTAAGGGGTGCGAAGTCGTGCGGTTCAAGGCCGAAGTCAGACGGACGAAGGCACGCACGGCGTGGAACATGCTGGAACTGGTGTTCCATGGCGCCGTCCACAGCGTCCGCAAGACCCATACAAGCGCGGTGATGAGCCTCGTCATCAACATCTTCCAGAGCGCGTTGATGATCGCCGGGTTCTACCTGATGTTCACCTTTGCCGGTGCGCGCGGGAATGCAATCCGTGGGGATTACGTGCTGTTCCTGATGTCAGGCATCTTCATGTTCATGGTCCATGTAAAGACCCTGAGCGCGGTGATGAAGGCGGACGGCCCGGCCTCGGCCATGATGAAGCATGCGCCGATGAACACGCTGATCGCCATCGGGGCGGCGGCGGTCGGGTCGCTGTATATACAGATATTCTCGGCGGGGCTGATCCTTTATATCTACCACGCCATCATCTCTCCCCTGACCATAGACGAGCCGGTGGGGATGATGGGGATGCTGCTTCTCGCTTGGGCGACGGGGCTGTCGATCGGGCTGATGCTGCG
Organism: Pseudomonadota bacterium; assembly: GCA_039798885.1. Classification (GTDB taxonomy): domain Bacteria; phylum Pseudomonadota; class Alphaproteobacteria; order Rhodobacterales; family Rhodobacteraceae; genus Paragemmobacter. The sequence goes on from JBDKFE010000004.1 coordinate 65,937, forward strand.
GGCGGCGCTGCCGTGGCAGCCGCGGGTGGTCGGGATCATCGCGCAGGTCTATAGCCGTATCAACATGATCGCGTCGGGCAAGATGTTCGTGGCGAATGCAATGCCGACGGCCATCCTGAAGCTGTTCGACTGGAACCCGCTGTTCCATGTGATCGATCAGGGGCGGGGCTACATCTTCCTGAACTACGCCCCGCGCTATTCGACGGTGGACTATCCCATCTACATCATGCTGGCCTGTGTCACGCTGGGCCTGATCGGCGAATACTACACAGGCAAGCGCGTCAGCGTCAGCTGGTCTATGGGGAAGTGATCCCTTCGACGGCGCGCAGCGTCAGGTTGATGCGCCCACCCCCCGGCAACAGGCGCGAAGAGCGAAAGCGCAGGCGGTCGATCCCGTGCCATGCAAGGCGGGCCGCGCCGCCCATCAGCATCACATCGCCGGACCGCAGCCAGAGGCTTTCGGTCGGGTCCTTGCGGTCGGTGCCGCCGATGCGGAACAGCGCCTCGTCCCCCAGCGAGATCGACAGGACGGGAAAGGAGAAGTCGCCCTCGTCGCGGTCCTGATGCAGGCCCATCTTGGCGCCTTCGCCGTAGAAGTTCACAAGGCAGCAGTCCGGCGCGCGGGACAGCCCCGTCAGTTCGTGCCAAAGCGTCAGCACCGCCTGTGGGATGGGCGGCCAAGGCTGGCCGTTCGGGTGGAGCGGTTCGTAGCGATATCCGGCGCGGTCGGTGATCCAGCCGAGCCTGCCGGCCGAGGTCATCCGCACGCTCATCGGTTTGCCGCCGGGCGTCACGGGGGCGTAAAGGGGCGCGGCGGCCACCACGCGGCGCAGGTCGGCCACCAGCGCCTCTTGCGCGGGGGTGTCCAGAAGGCCGGGCCAATAGCGAAAACCCCTGATTTCGATCGGTGCGACCATCGGCCCATTCCTTCGCATTGCAGTAGATTCAGCGCGGTGGGCCGCTTGCAGCCCCCCGGCACCCCCCTTATATACAGCGCCAAGCCGGGATGTGGGCGGGCCGCCTGCCCCGGATGCACTTGGGATCGGGGCCGGATGCCTTGCAAGGGTCCAACCCCTCAACATCGCCGAAAGAAGAGGTAGCATATCATGGCCAAAGTCATCGGGATTGACCTCGGGACGACCAACTCCTGCGTTGCCATCATGGATGGGTCGCAACCCCGCATCATCGAAAACTCCGAAGGCGCGCGCACCACGCCGTCCATCGTCGCCTTTACCGAAACCGAACGTCTGGTCGGCCAACCCGCCAAGCGTCAGGCCGTCACCAACGCCGCCAACACCGTCTTTGCCGTGAAGCGCCTGATCGGCCGCCGTCATGACGATCCGGCGGTGACGAAGGACCAGAAGAACATCCCCTACAAGGTGATCAACGGCGGCAACGGCGACGCATGGGTCGAAGTGCGGGGCGAAAAGTATTCGCCGTCGCAAATCTCTGCCTTCATCCTGCAAAAGATGAAGGAAACCGCCGAGTCCTATCTGGGCGAGACGGTGACGCAGGCCGTCATCACGGTTCCCGCCTATTTCAACGACGCCCAGCGTCAGGCCACGAAGGACGCGGGCAAGATCGCCGGTCTGGAAGTGCTGCGGATCATCAACGAACCGACCGCCGCCGCACTGGCCTATGGTCTGGACAAAAAGGAAACCCGCACGATCGCGGTCTATGACCTTGGCGGCGGCACCTTCGACATCACGATCCTTGAAATCGACGATGGCCTGTTCGAGGTGAAGTCCACCAACGGCGACACCTTCCTTGGCGGCGAAGATTTCGACATGCGGATCGTCACCTATCTGGCCGACGAATTCAAAAAGGAACACGGCGTCGACCTGACGCTGGACAAGATGGCGCTGCAGCGTCTGAAGGAAGCGGCGGAAAAGGCGAAGATCGAGCTATCGTCGTCGCAGCAGACCGAGATCAACCAGCCGTTCATTTCGATGGACAAGACCACCGGGCAGCCGCTGCACCTTGTGGTGAAGCTGACGCGGGCAAAGCTGGAAAGCCTTGTCGACGACCTGATCAAGAAGTCGATGAAGCCCTGCGCCGCCGCACTGAAGGATGCAGGTCTGTCCACGTCGGACATCGACGAGGTGGTGCTGGTCGGCGGCATGACCCGTATGCCCCGCGTGATCGAAGAAGTGACGAAGTTCTTCGGCAAGGAACCCCACAAGGGCGTGAACCCGGATGAAGTCGTGGCCGCCGGTGCCGCGATTCAGGCGGGCGTTTTGCAGGGTGATGTGAAGGACGTGGTCCTGCTGGACGTGACGCCGCTGTCGCTGGGGATCGAGACGCTGGGTGGCGTGTTCACCCGCCTGATCGACCGCAACACGACGATCCCGACGAAGAAGAGCCAGATCTTCTCGACCGCCGAGGACAATCAGAACGCCGTGACGATCCGGGTGTTCCAGGGCGAGCGCGAGATGGCCGCCGACAACAAGATGCTGGGTCAGTTCAATCTGGAGAACATCCCCCCGGCCCCGCGTGGGATGCCGCAGATCGAAGTGACCTTCGACATCGATGCGAACGGCATCGTGTCCGTTTCGGCCAAGGACAAGGGCACCGGCAAGTCGCAGCAGATCACGATTCAGGCGTCGGGCGGTCTGTCGGACGACGACATCGAAAAGATGATCAAGGACGCCGAGGCGAATGCCGAAGCGGACCGCGCGCGCAAGGAACTGGTAGAGACCAAGAACCAAGGCGAAAGCCTGCTTCATTCGACGAAGAAGTCGCTGTCAGAGCATGGGGACAAGGTCGATCCGTCCACGGTCGAAGCCATCGAATTTGCCATGCAGCCGCTGGAAGAGGCGCTGAAGGGCGAGGATGCGGGCAAGATCAAGGGTGCGATCCAGAACCTGACCGAAGCCGCGATGAAGCTGGGCGAGGCGATCTACAAGGCCAGCCAGTCCGAAGCCGACGGCAAGGACGAAGACGGGCCGCGGCCGGTGGATGACGACATCGTCGATGCCGACTTCGAGGATTTGGGCGAAAACAAGCGGAAGTGACACCGCGTGAATCGGAAGAGGGGGCGGTTCGGGAACGGACCGCCCCCACCCGGTTCTGAGAGGGGGTTTTGTCCCGAATGGCAAAACGAGATTACTACGATGTCCTAGGTGTCGCGCGTGGCGCGTCTGCGGAAGAATTGAAGAAGGCCTATCGCCAGAAGGCGAAGGAGCTTCACCCCGACCGCAATTCCGACAACCCGAACGCCGAGTCGCAGTTCAAGGAAGTCAACGAAGCCTATGAGGTGCTGAAGGACGCTGACAAAAAGGCGGCCTATGACCGGTTCGGACATGCGGCCTTTGAGGGTGGCATGGGCGGCGGGCGCGGTGGCGGGGCGCAGGGGTTCGGCGGCGGGAATGCGGATTTTGCCTCTGCGTTTTCCGACGTGTTCGAGGACCTGTTCGGCGATTTCATGGGGGGCCGTGGCGGCGGCGGTGGCGGCCGGTCGCGTGCACAGCGCGGGTCGGACCTGCGCTACAACCTGCGCGTCTCGCTGGAAGAGGCGTTTAGGGGCGTCCAGAAGACGATCAATGTCCCAACCTCTATCGCTTGCGACACCTGTCGCGGGACGGGGGCCGAGGGCGGTGCGGAACCTGTCACTTGCCCCACCTGTTCGGGCATGGGCAAGGTGCGGGCACAGCAGGGCTTTTTCACCGTGGAGCGCACCTGCCCCACCTGCAACGGCATGGGCCAGATCGTCAAGAACCCCTGCCGGTCCTGCGCCGGTTCTGGCCGGGTGGAGAAGGAGCGCGCGCTGTCCGTCAACATCCCGGCGGGGGTAGAGACCGGGACGCGCATCCGTCTGGCGGGCGAGGGCGAGGCGGGCCTGCGCGGCGGGCCTGCGGGGGACCTGTATATCTTCATCGAGGTGAAGGATCACCCGATCTTCCAGCGCGACGGCGTGCATCTGTTCTGCCGCGTGCCGATCAGCATCACCGCCGCCGCCCTTGGCGGCGAGGTGGAGGTGCCGACGATCGACGGCGGTCGGTCTCGCGTGAAGGTGCCTGCCGGTGCCCAGACGGGCAAGCAGATGCGCCTGCGCGCCAAGGGTATGCCCGCCCTGCGCGGCGGCGGCACGGGCGACATGGTGCTGGAATTGGCGGTGGAAACGCCCGTCAACCTGACCGCCCGGCAGCGCGAGCTTTTGATGGAGTTCGAGAAGCTGAGCGAAGAGAACAACCCCGAAGGCCAGAGCTTCTTTTCCAAGGTGAAGGGGTTCTGGGACGGGATGAAGAGCTGACGGGGGTTGCCCCCCTCTCCCCCCTCTGTCCCACCGGGTAGAGGGGGCGCGGTGATCCATGCGCCGTGCCCTTGGCCAGCCCCCGGGAGGCGCTTCGCCCTCCCGGACCCACCCGAGGATATTTGAAGAACGGAAAATGAGGGGGCGGTGGTGCCCCGTCAGAACGTAAGACCGGAAAAGCGCGAAGGGTGCTGCGGCACGCCGGGCAGGACGCAGAGCATTTCATAAAGGATGTTGGCCCCGATCAGCGCGGTGTTGCCCGTGGGATCGTAGGGGGGCGAAACCTCAACCAGATCGCCGCCGACGATGTTCAGACCCGCGCAGCCGCGGATGATTTCCAGCGCCTGCCAAGTGGACAGGCCGCCGGGTTCTACCGTGCCGGTGCCCGGCGCGAAGGCGGGGTCGAGGCTGTCGATGTCATAGCTGATGTAGACCGGCATCTCGCCCACCTTTTCGCGCACGATCTCCATCAGGCGGACAAGCGACTTGCCCCAGCATTCCTCGGCCTGCACCACTGTCCAGCCCTGCCCGCGCGCCCAGTCGAAATCGTCGGCGGCATAGCCCGTGCCGCGCAGGCCAATCTGGAAGACGCGGTCGTTGATCAGGCAGCCATCCTCCCACGCGCGGCGGAAGGGGCAGCCATGGGCGACGGTTTCGCCGAACATGTGTTCGTTGATGTCGGCATGGGCGTCGATATGGATCAGGGCGACGGGGCCGTGACGGTCCTTCATGGCGCGCAGGATGGGCCATGTCAGCGTGTGGTCCCCGCCCAGCGTCAGGGGGATGACGCCATGGGACAGCAGCTTGCGGTAATGGTCGGTGATGATGTCCACGGTCTTTTTCAGGTCGAAAGTGTTGATCGGGACGTCACCAAGGTCTGCCACCTGCAGATGGTCGAAGGGTGCGGCACCTGTGGCCATGTTGTAGGGGCGCAGCATCCGGCTTTCATCGCGGATCTGGCGCGGACCGAGGCGGGTGCCAGAGCGGTTGGAGGTGCCATGGTCCATCGGGATGCCGATGAACGCCACGTCCAGCCCTTCGGGAGAGGTCGCGGCAGGCAGGCGCATCATCGTGGCAGGCCCGCCAAAGCGCGCCATTTCGTTTCCGCCGAGGGGTTGGTTGAACGTCTTCATGCCTTTTCCTTTGCCTTCAGCCAGTCGCCGATGATCTGGCGGTGCCTTTCGCGCCCATAGCTTGGATAGTGGCCCGCATGAACCACGCGCACCGGAAGTTCGTAAAGCCGCTCCATGCTGCGCTGATAGTCAGCGGCGTTGGAGTGGTAGGCATCTTCGATCAGCGGCCCGTCATAGACAAGGTCGCCAGCGAAAAGGATACCCGTCGCAGCCTCCCACAGGGCGATGCCGCCGGGGGAATGGCCGGGGGTATGGACCACCTCGAATTGCCGGTCGCCAAGGTCCACGATATCCCCGTCCCATAACAGCCGCGTCGCCGGAGCAGCGCGAACCTGATAGGTCGATGAGGCATAGGGGGCAGGGGGCATGCGGATGAAGATGTCGTCCTGCACATAGGGATCGGCCAAGGTCGCAAGTCGGGTGGGATTGCGCATCATCTCGGCCTCGGCCCCGTGGCAGAGGCGGCAGTCGAATTCGTGATGGCAGCCGATATGGTCGAAATGGGTATGGCTCGCCACTGCCTGCAACGGGCGTTCGGTGACCAGCGGCACCCATTCGCGCAAGCTGACCACGCCCATCCCGCTATCCACCAGCATGTCGCCATCGCGCCCGCGCACATGCCAGACGTTGCAGCGATAGAAGTCGTGCAGGTTCGGCTCGTCGATCCATGTCACGCCGTCATCCAGCCGCCGCACGCGCCACCAGTCATTCGGTCCTGCTCGTTCCATTCACGCCTCCTGCAAGACGACATGATCTTCGGCGCCAAGGTCCAGCACCGTGCCGATGGCGGGTGCGGCCCCTTGTGGCAGGTGCACCGTCAGGTGGAAACCGGGCGCGGCGGCGGGTTCGACCGTGGCGCGCAGATGGGTGCCGAAGAAGGTCGTCTCTACCAGCCGGCAAGGGCCGAGGCGGAGCGGTCCACGGTCCGAGATCGCCTCGGGCCGCAGGCACAGCACGCCATCGGCCACGGCCAGCGGGCCGAGTGGCGATTGCCCGCCCGTTACGGTGATGCGGTTCACCTCGCCCATGAAACCTGCGGAGAAAAGAGTCTTGGGCCGCAGGTAGACCTGACGGGGCGGTCCCTGATCTTCGATCCGGCCGCCGTTCATGACGACGATGCGGTCGGCGATGGCCATGGCCTCTTCCTGATCATGGGTGACGTGGACGAAGGTGGTGCCGACGCGGCGCTGGATCGCCTTCAACTCGTCCTGCATGGCGCGGCGCAGTTTCAGGTCCAGCGCGCCGAGCGGTTCGTCCAGCAGCAGGACGTCCGGCTCTACCGCCAAGGCGCGGGCAAGGGCGACGCGCTGACGCTGGCCGCCGGAAAGTTCATGCGGGCGGCGGGTGCCACGGCCAGAAAGGCCGACGAGGGAGAGCATCTCTTCGGCCTTGGCGTCCCGCGCGGGTTTCACCACGCCGCGCATCCGCAGGCCGAAGCCCACGTTTTCGGCCAAGGTCATGTGGGGAAAGAGGGCGTAGTCCTGAAAGACGGTGGTGGTGGGGCGGTCCTTGGGGGCCACGCCCGCCATGTCGCGCCCGCCGATCAAGACGGTGCCAGAGGTGGGTTCAGCAAAGCCGCCGATGATGTTCAGAAGCGTGGTCTTGCCGCAGCCTGACGGGCCCAGCAGGACGACAAATTCGCCTGCCGCGATTTCAAGGCTGACGCCATCCAGCGCGAGGGCGGTGCCATAGCGTTGGGTCACGTTGTGGATAGAGACGCCGGCGGTCATTTCGCCCTCCGGAAGACAAAGACCTCCAGCAGCACGACCAACGTGACGGAGACGAGGAAGACAAGCGATCCCACCGCATTGGTGGCGGGCGACAGGCCGGATTTCAGCATGGACCAGATTTCCACGGGCAGCGTGACATCAAAGCGGGTCAGCAGGAAGGCGATGATGAATTCGTCCCAGCTGAAGGTGACAGACAAAAAGAAAGCGGCGGCGAGCGGGGCGGCCAGCATGGGGGCGGAAACGAGGAGCAGCACCTTCCATTCCGGCGCGCCAAGGTCGCGGGCGGCGCGTTCGGCGTTCTTTTGGTGGTCGCCCATGGCGGCATAGGTGATGGCAAAGCAGAGCGGCAGGTTGATGACGACATGGCCAATCCCCGCCGTCCAAAGCGACAGGCGCATCCCGGTTTGGTTGAACAGGGTCAAGAGGCCCAGCGCAATGATCAGGTAGCTGACGGTCATCGGCGCGATCAGCACACCCCGCATCAGCACCGATCCCGGCAGCCGCACACGGGCCAGCGCATGGGCGGCAAGAAAGCCGAGGATCAGCGCCGCCAGCGAGGACACCACCGCGACGAGGGCGGAGTTGAGCAGCGCCGCCATCAGGTCGTCATCGCCAAGGATCTTGGCGTACCAGTCCAGCGAGACGCCTTGGAACGGCGGCACGGGCAGGCGGCCATCTTGGAACGAAAACACCACCAGCACCGCGACGGGCAGGAAGACAAAGGCATAGGCCAGCGCCAGATAGACCCAAGACAGCACCCGCATCGCGCTACACCCTGTCCAGTCGCAGCCATCGGCTGGAAGCGAAATAGGCCAGCGTCACCACCGCCATCAGCACCACCGACAGCGCCGAGGCGAGCGGGAAGTTCCCGCTGCGCCCCAGTTGCAGCATGATCAGTTGCGGCAGCGTCAGTTCGGTGTTCCCGCCCAATATCTGCGGCGTGATGTAATCCCCGATGCACAGGACAAAGGTCAGGAAGGCCCCCGTCACCACCCCCGGCAGCGTCAGCGGCAGGATGACATGGCGGAACACCTGCCACCGCCCCGCGCCAAGGTCTGCCGCCGCGCGGGCGTAGTTGGGGGAAAGCTGGATCAGGTTGGCATAGATGGTCAGCGTCAGCAGCATCACGAAGAAATGGACGAAGCCGATGACCGTGGCGCTGCGGGTCGAGGCGATCTCTAACGGTTCGGCGATGACGCCAAGGCCCATGAGCGCCTTGTTCACCACCCCGTTCTGCCCCAGCACCAGCAGCCATGAATAGGACCGCACGACATAAGAGGTCCAGAAGGGCAGCACTGCCAGCAGCAGCGCCAACCGTTGCCAACGGGCCGGAACACGAAAGGCGATGATGGCCGCCAGCGGATAGGCAAGGAGGACCGAGATCACAGTGACGACCAGCGTGATTTCTACCGAGTTCAGCAGCGCCTTCACCATCGTCCAGTCTGTGAAGATGCGGATGTAGTTCCCGGGGTCAAAGCCCCGCACCACTTCGCGCCCCTCCATATGGGCGAAGGACAGGGCGACCATTGCGGCAAAGGGCAGGACGAAGAAGGCCACCGTCCACAGCAAGGCCGGGGCCACAAGGCCCCAACCCATCCGCCGCTCTGCCGACTGCAACGTCACTGGTTCAGCATCTCAGTCCACAGGTCCTGCATCGCGGTGTCGAGCGCCGCGTCAGGAATGGGGTAAAGCTGCGCCCGCTTCAGGAATTCGGGCTGTTCATTCCAGCGCAGCACCTCGCGCTGTTCCGGCGACAGGGCATCGCCGGTCTTGGCGTTGGCGGGCATCCCCCAATAGCAGGACGAGGTCGCCAGCCGCGCCTGCCCTTCGGGCGAGACGATGTATTTCACGAATTCCAGCGCAAGGTCCGGCTGGGTGGAGCCTGCCACGACGCCGATGGACTGCGCCCAGCGCAGACCGCCCTGCTTTGGGATGGTCCAGTCGAGGTTGGGGTTTTCCGCCGCCAGCACCGCCGTCAGCCATTCGCCGCCACCGACGACGATGTCCACCTCTCCGGTCGCAAGCGCGGTCTGGGCAGAGACGACATCCGCCACCTGCTTGGACGCCGCGCGCAGGTTGAAAAGCGGGTCTTTCAGGCTGGACAGGTTTTCGGCGGTGATGTCCGCCGTGTTGATCCCCTGACCCAGCGCGACAAGGCCGAGGACGGGCAGGTAATAGTCGTAGATGCCAATCCGCCCATCATATTTGCCGGACGTCAGCGCCGCCATGTCCTGCATGTCGGCGGGGTCCACCTTGGTCTTGTCGTAGGAGATGGTGTTGTATCCGAACTTTTCCGTCACGGCATAGGTTTTGCCATCCACGGTGTTGTTTTCGGCCATCACAACTTCGGGGAAGAAATCGGCGGTCGGCAGTTGATCCGCCGGAAGCTCTGCCATGAAGCCGCCCTCGACCGCGCGCTTTACATCCACCGCGTCGATCACCAGCACGTCCCAGTCACCCGGCTGCGACTGTTCGAGGATCGCAAGACCCGCCGCCGTGCCTTCGTATTCCTTCAGGTTCACGGTGACGCCAAATTTCTGTTCGAAGGGTTCGATCAGCGCGGGGTCGGTGTGGTCGCACCAGACCAGCGCGTTCAATTCCTGCGCGTAAGTGGGCGACACCGCCGCGATCAGCGAAAGGGCGGTCAGGGACAGGCTAAGGGAACGGGCCATTCTTCTCTCCATGTCGGGGGTCGGGGCGCTCTGGCGGCGCCGCTTTCCAAAAAGAATTGAGTTCGTTCATTTTTGAAGTCAATGTCAAAAACCGGACGAATTGTGAACGGTTGCAATGACGGGACTGCGCGAGAGACAGAAGGCCGACAGGTCGCGGCGGATCTTGGAGGCGGCGTCGCGTCTGTTCCGCGACCATGGCTATGGCGCGATCCGCATCGATGACATCGCCCAAGCGGCCGACGTTTCGGCAGGGACGTTGTACAATTACTTTGCCAACAAGGGGGACCTGCTGCTTGCCATCGTGTCGATGGAGGTGGAAGAGGTGCTGGAGTCGGGCAAATCCGTTGTCGCCCACCCGCCGTCGGATGTGGCCGAGTCCTTGGGGACGCTGATCGGCACCTATTACGACCATTCGCTTTACTACCTGTCCAAGGAGATGTGGCGCACCGCCATGGCGATTTCGATCGAGGCACCGGGTACACCGTTTTCGGCCCGCTACACCGCGCTGGATGGCAAGTTGGCGCGGCAGGTCTGCGATCTGATCCGCGAGATGCAGCGACGCGGCTATGCGCGGATCGGGATCGATGCGGATGCGGTTGGGCAGGTGGTCTTTAACAACCTGAACCAGATGTTCATCGAATATGTAAAGCAGGACGACATGCCCCTGTCTGACCTGCTTAGGGCCACGGCGCGGCAGAACGCGATCCTTGCCGAAATGCTGCGTCCGGTCTGAGGCACCCTTTACGCCCCCCGCCCTGCGCGCCTACCTTGCGCCCGTAGCATCCGGGTGAACGCCAATGTTGTCAGCCTATCGCGAAGTCGAAGGACGCCTTATCCGCCTCGCCCCCGAAGCGGGTCTGGCGCATGCGGTGTGGATCGACCTCTGGGCGCCCACCGCCGAAGAGACCGCTGCCACCGCCGCGCTTGGCGTGGACGTGCCGACGCTGGATGACATGGAAGAGATCGAGATTTCCAACCGCCTTTATCGCGAAGCGGGCATCGACTACATGACGATCCAGATGACGGGCCATTCAGAGACGAATGCGCCTGTGTCCGGGCCGGTGACCTTTATCCTGTCGCAGCATCGGCTGATCACCGTGCGCCATCACGCCTCGCGCCCGTTCGAGACATACCCCAACCGCGCCGACAAGGTCGGCCCCGGCTGTGGCAGCGCGAATTCGGTCTTCCTGTCGCTGGTCGAAGAGATCGTGGGACGGTTGGCGGACCTGCTGGAATCTTCGGGACGGTCGCTCGATCAGGTGTCGCGGACGGTCTATACGCCGGGCAGACGGGGGCAGAACCAGAAACGGCTGGAAGTCGCGCTGCGCCATATCGGGCGCGAGGCGGAACTGCTGGGCAACATCCGGCTGGCGCTGCTGACCCTGTCGCGGGCGCTGGGCTTCTATGGCCAGACAGCGCGCGAGCGGACGGGGGACGAAGGGATGGCGGGCATCGTCGCCAACCTTGTGCGCGACATCGACTCGCTTGAGGTGCATACCGATTTCCTGTCGCAACGGGTCGGGCTTGCCTCGGACGCCACGCTGGGGATGATCAATCTGGCGCAGAACTCCACCGTGCGGATCGTGTCGGTGGTGGCGGTGCTGTTCTCTCCCCCCACGCTGATCGCATCGATCTACGGGATGAACTTCGACGGGATGCCCGAACTTTCGCAGCCTTTCGGCTATCCGTCCGCCCTGATCGCGATGCTGGCGTCTTCGGCTATCGCCTATCTCTACTTCCGCTGGAAAAACTGGCTCTAACATGGCCGAAAACGGCCCGAATGGACTTTGCCCATGACCTATACCATGCCCCCCGAAACCGCGCCGCAGGATCGTATCTGGATGGCCTTTCCCCGCGAAGGCGCCACCTTGGGCGAAACCACGGCAGAGCGTGAGGCAGGCTATGCCGCTTGGGCCGCCGTGGCCCATGCCATCGCGGACCATCAGCCGGTGTCGATGATCGTGGACCCGACCGAGATGGGGCGGGCGCGGCGGATGATTTCGGGGCAGATCACGTTGATCGAACGGACGATCGACGATTTCTGGCTGCGCGATTCCGGCCCCACCTTCGTTCATGCCGCCGACGGGTCGCTGGCCGCCGTGGACTGGATCTTTAACGGCTGGGGCGGGGGCGACTGGACCTCGGCCACGCATGACCGGGGGTTGGCGGCCTTTATCGCGGGGCTGCTGGACGTGCCGGTCGTGTCGTCCCTGCTGGTGAACGAAGGGGGCGGCATCCATGTCGATGGCGAAGGGACGATCCTGCTGACCGAAACTGTCCAGCTTGGCGCGGAACGCAATCCCAACGCCGATGCCGCGCGGGTCGAGGCAGAGATGGCGCGGACGCTGGGCACGGAAAAGGCCCTCTGGCTGCCGCGCGGGCTGGCGCGCGATTACGAAGAATTTGGCACGCGTGGCCATGTGGACATCGTGGCCACCTTCCCCAGCCCCGGCACGGTGCTGGTGCATCAGCAGCGGGACAGCGGCCACCCGGACCATGCCACGATGCGCGACATCCGCGCGATCCTTGCCGCCGCCACCGATGCCAAGGGCCGCAGGCTAGACGTGATCGACCTGCCCGCCCCCGACACCCTGACCGATGCGCATGGGTTCGTGGACTGGTCCTATGTGAACCACCTTGTCATTAACGGGGCCGTCATCGCCTGCGCCTTTGGCGAACCCGTGGCCGATGCCCGCGCCGCCGACATCCTTGCCGCCGCCTATCCGGGCCGCCGGATCATCCCGGTCGATGCGCGCGAGTTGTTCAACCGGGGTGGTGGGGTCCATTGCATCACGCAACAGCAGCCCAAGCCTTTGACATGAACATCGTCGAAGCCACCCTTGCCGACCTGCGCGCCGCGCTGGACGATGGTCGCGTCACCTCGGTCGCGCTGACCGCCGCCTATCTGAACCGCATCGCGGCGGATGACCGCCACGGGGCAAGGCTGAATGCCGTGCCGGTGCTGAACCCGTCTATGTTCACCGATGCGCTGGCCTCTGACCTGCGGCGCGCGCGGGGCGAAAGCCTTGGGCCGCTGGACGGCATCCCCTATACGGCGAAGGACAGTTACAAGGTGAAGGGCCTGACCGTCGCCTCAGGTTCCCCAGCCTTTGCCGATCTGATCGCCACGGATGACGCCTTTGCCATCGCGCGGCTGCGCGCGGCGGGGGCGGTGCTGGTCGGTCTGACCAACATGCCGCCCATGGCCAATGGCGGGATGCAGCGCGGGGTCTATGGGCGGGCGGAAAGCCCCTATAACGGGGATTACCTGACCGCTGCCTATGCCTCGGGGTCCTCCAATGGGTCGGGCACGGCGACGGCGGCAAGTTTCGCGGCCTTTGGTCTGGGCGAAGAGACGTGGTCCTCGGGCCGCGCGCCTGCGGCGAACAATGGGCTGTGCGCCTATACGCCGTCGCGGGGGGTTATCTCGGTCCGGGGGAACTGGCCTTTGGTGCCGACGATGGATGTGGTGGTGCCACATACCCGGACCATGGCGGACATGCTGGACCTGCTGGACGTGATCGTGGCCGACGATCCCGAAACGCGGGGCGATCTGTGGCGCAGCCAGCCTTGGGTGACACTTCCGAAGACCAGCGAGATACGCCCGCCCTCCTATCCCGCTTTGGCGCGGGGGGCATCGCTGACGGGCAAGCGGATTGGCGTTCCGGCGATGTATATCAACGCCGATCCCCTGTCCGGCACTGCCGAAACCCCCGGCATCGGCGGGCCGACCGGGCAAAGGATCGTGACGCGCCCCTCCATCCTCGTGCTTTGGGAACAGGCGCGGCGGGCGATGGAGGCGGCGGGGGCCACCGTCATCGTCACCGACTTCCCCGTCATCACCAATTACGAAGGCGACCGCCCCGGTGCGCCGACGATCCGCACGCGCGGACTCGTCTCGCCCGCCTATCTGAAGCGCGAGATCGTGGACCTGTCGGTCTGGTCTTGGGACGATTTCCTTGCCGCCAATGGTGACCCGCGCCTGAACCGTCTGTCGCAGGTGGATGGGGCGCGCATCTTCCCCCTGCCCAAAGGGGCGCTGCCCGACCGTTATGACGGGTTCGACGACGACATCGGCACCTACCCCGCCTATGCCGCCGCCAACCCCGTGACGGATTTCCGCACCATCCCCCATCTGGCCGAAGGGTTCCGGGGGCTAGAGGAAACCCGCCGCCGCGATCTGGAAGAGTGGATGGATGGTCTGGGTCTGGATGCCGTGGTCTTTCCCGCCTTGGCCGAT
>JBDKFE010000005.1:0-28357 GCA_039798885.1 Pseudomonadota bacterium
AGCGACAGCATGGCGGCAAAGCCGATCTCGCGCAGACCAAGCCCCTCACCGGCCTCAAGCAGTTGACGGCGCAAGGTGGCGTGCAAAGCGGCGGGGACGTTGATTTCATAGGCCAGTTCGCCCGACAGCGACAGGCGGGCGACGCGGGCGCGGGTTAGGCCGAGGTCCAGTTCGGCACAGCCCATCATCGGAAGCATCAAGGGACCCGCAAGCCGTTCGATCACCGCGCGGGACTTTGGCCCCTGAACCGAGAAGCCAATCCAGTCGTCCGAGATGTCGCGCAATGTAGCGTTTTCGCCCGCATGGTCGGCAAACCAGCGCAAATGGAACGACCGCAGGTAATAGCTGCCCATCAGCCAATAGCGTCCGTCGCCCCAGTTGAAGACTGTGAGATCGCCCTTCAGACGACCATCCTCGGCCAGCATAGGGGCCAGCCGCGCCCGGCCCGGAGCGGGCAACTTGCAGGCCAAGAGCCGGTCAAGCCAAGCCGTCGCCCCAGGACCTGTAACCTCATATCGCGCGAAGCCCGAGATATCCAAAAGCCCCACCGCATCGCGCACCGCTAAAGCCTCATCCCGGATGATCGGGAAGGCGGCCGAGCGTTTCAGCGTGCCTGGTTCAGTGAAATCGGGTGAAGGGGCAAAGTAAAGCGGCACCTCCAGCCCCCAGCTGACCCCCCAGCGCGCGCCAGCGGCCGTCATGTCGGAATAGGCGGGCGCGGTTTTCAGCGGACGGGCGGCTGGCAGCTGCTCGTTCGGGAAGGTCATCACGAAACGGCGCGAATAGAACTGCCCCGTCGTTTGGCGCAGGTATTCCTGGTTGGAATGGAATGCGCCATAGCGGGCCACGTCCATGCCATAGACATCCTGTTCGGTTGTGCCATGGATCATCCATTCTGCGAGTGCCTTCCCTACACCGCCGCCCTGGGAAAACCCAGCCATGACGCCACAAGCCACCCAGTAACCGCGGGGGCCCACCGGGCCGACCAGAGGGTTGCCGTCAGGCGTAAAGGTAAAGGCACCGTTGATCCAACGCTTGATCCCAGTTTTGGCCAGCGCTGGATAGCGGGCAAAGGCAATTTCCAGTTCGGGCGCGATACGGTCCACATCTTCGGGGATCAGCTCCATCCCGTAATCCCACGGCGCGCCCTCCATCTGCCAATGGCGCGGGTTGCGCTCATAGACGCCCAGCAGATAGCCCTTCGCCTCTTGCCGCGCGTAGGAGAACCCGTCGAGGTCGACCGTTACAGGAAGTTCTTGTGACAGAGCCGCGACTTCGGGGATGGTTTCAGTGATCAGGTAGTGATGCTCCATCGGCGTCACCGGCAGATCAAGGCCCACCATCCGCCCCACTTGCTTGGCCCAAAGTCCGCCTGCATTCACCACATGCTCGGCAAAAATCCGGCCCTGTTCGGTGTCGATATCAAAGCCGCCAGCGGCGCGCGGCGTGATCGCCAGCACGCGGTTGCGTAGGATGATATCCGCCCCACGTTTTTGGGCTGCCTTGGCATAGGCATGGGTTGTGCCATTTGGGTCGAGATAGCCTTCCGCGACGTCGTGCAGGCCCCCCTTGATGCCCGTCATGTCAAGGAGTGGATTCATCGCCGCAATCTCGTCCGGCGTCACCAGCCGCGATGTTTCGATCCCGATGGCCTGAAACACGGCCCAGGCCGATTGCAGCCATTCCCAGCGGTCGGGGTCCGAAGCAAAGGTCACACCGCCCGTCATATGCAATCCGCAGGACTGGCCGCTTTCGGCCTCGATCTCGGGGTATAGGCGGATCGTGTAATCCTGGAGAGCCGCAATGTTCGGGTCAGCGTTCAAGGCATGGAAGCCTGCCGCTGCGTGCCATGTAGAGCCTGCAGTCAGCTCGGCCCGTTCAATGAGCGCAACATCGGACCAGCCGAATTTTGTCAAATGATAGAGGACCGAAGCCCCTACAACCCCACCACCGATCACCAGGGCCCGATACTGCGTTTTCATAGATGCCTCCCAAAGTTGTAGGCATCATTGGATCAAGTGGACAGTTGTGTCCAGTAGGTTCGCGTCAGGAATGTCGTTTTCCGCAAACGTCATCCAAGAACCGGCTTCAGGCGATCCCAAACCATTGGCGAGCATTGGTGTTGAACGGCTTTGTTGCGCAAATCCTCTGAGTTCCAGAGTTCCCCTTTCCCAGGACAGACCTATCCTGTGCGCTGCGTGAGGGGCGTTCCGAGGGCGGTGAAGCGGTTGAGGATGGCGGCCCTGATCTGAAGCTCGGCGACCTGGCGGTCGAAGTCGCGGGACATGACCCGCTCGCCCAGAAGCTTGAAGCAGCGCATCTTGGCCTCGGCCAGACTTCGTCGGTGATATCCTGTCCAGCGTTTCCAGATCGCCCGACCGAGGCGACGGCAACTGCGGAGCGCCTCGTTGCGCACCGCCGCCCCTGCGGTGGGTTCCTTCCACGGTTTGCCGTTCTTGCGGGGCGGGATGACCGCCGCCGCGCCACGGGCCGCAATGGCGGCGTGACAGGCACGGGTATCGTAGGCGCCATCCGCGGTGACGATACCGAGAGGCTGGTCGTCCGGGATCTGGTCCAGCAGGTCAGGCAGCATGGGTGCATCGCCAACCCGGCTGCCGGTTACCTCGATCGCCCGGATTTCCAGCGTCTCCGCATCGATCCCGAGGTGAACCTTGCGCCAGTCTCGTGGCTTGGACGGCCCGTGTTTCTTGGCCAGCCACTCACCATCGCCTTCGGCTTTCACGCCTGTGCTGTCGATCAGGAGATGCAGCGCGCCGGAACTGGGGCGATAGGGGATTTGGACAGTCAGGCCCTTCTGGCGACGGCAAAGGGTGCTGAAGTCCGGCACTACCCAGTCCAGACCGGCCAGTTCCAGAAGGCTGGCCAGCATGCCTGTCGTTTGCCGCAGTGGCAGCCCGAAGAGCGCCTTCAGCGTCAGGCAGGTCTGGATCGCGGCATCGGTGAACACCGGCTGGCGGCCGCGCTTGCCGGTCGGCGCGGCCTGCCACTGCGTCTCGGGATCGAACCAGATCGCCAGCGATCCGCGCCTCGCCAGCGCCGCGTTATAGTCATGCCAGTTCGTGGTGCGGTAGGTCGGGGGCTTCGGTCTGCCCATGCAGACCAGCTACCACGTTGGATTCACGAGGTGAATCCTTCATGGCATTTGCGCAACAAAGCCAGGTCGACCTGTACTATGCGCGACAGCCGAGGCGGATAGCCGGGGGGAGTTGACCTGGATATCGCGATCATGAAGCAGGTCTTCGACGTTACGCAGAGTTAGCGGAAAACGGATGCAGAGCATCAACGCCAAGCGGATGATCTCAGGGCTGGTCTTGACGTAGCGGAAGGGGAGCGTTTTGTCATCCAAGTAGGCTAGTGACCCACCCTGCCCCGCAGCAACCCAAGTTTCTCTGACAGGACCCCGGGGGGAGTTGACCCCGATCCCGCACTAGTGAGAACCGGACGAAAAACATCACAGCTCGGCGGATGATGTCCGGGCGAGTCTTGAAGTGGCGGAAGCAAAAATGTTCGTTCTTCACGGAAGACTTACGAAACGGAATAGTCGCCGCAAACCACGTTACGCTGACATCTTTTCGGAAAGAGTCTCTCATCCCTTGGATTAATCCCTGTTGCTTATTCATGCCGATATTTCAATATCATTGGACTCTGGCCCTAACGACCTCAGTGATCTGACCGTCATCGTCCGCAGAGAGACGACCCGACAGCAGGGTTAGTCTGCGCCGGTCGCACCGGCCCCGAGTCGCTGCGACACCGACACTGCCATGGCAAGCAACTCTTCCCGCGCTCCGTCGATCGATACCGTGTTCGTTCCGGACAGGCGGCGGACGAAGGGAATGGTAATTGCCGCAACGACCCGCCCGGTCAGGTCGCGAATGGGCGCCGCGATGTTGGTGACGCCCGCGATGGTGAAAGAATCGTTCTGCGCATAGCCCGCCCTCCGCACTGCAGGCAGGTCGCGCACAAAGGACGCTTGCCGATCATCCGTCCCCACCCCCGCTTCGGCCAAAAGACCTGCCAACGTCTCATCATCCATCCAAGCGGCAAGCACCCGACCAGACGAGGTGTCGTAAAGCGAAATCTGCGCGCCCAGACGCACAGCGGTGATATTATTGTCGCTGCAGTCGACCTGCGCGATGACCAGAACCTTTCCCGAATGCAAGATAGCCATGTGCATAGACTGGTTGATCCGATTGGCCAGCTTTTGCATCATCTCACCGGCAATGCTTGTCAGGCGGCGGATCGGCGGATGCCGGTGCGCAATCTCGAACAGTTTGGTCGTCAGACTGTAACGGTCGTCCTCTTCGTTCAGATGCACATAGCCGCGTTTGCGAAGCACCATCAGCATCCGGAAGATTTCCGAAGTCGTGCGTCCTAGCGTCTTGGCAATCTCTGCCTGCGTCCGCCCCTCGTATTCGGTCGCAAGGTATTCAAGAATATCCAAACCCTTCGACAGCGCCGGGGCGCGATACTTGTCATCGCCAGCGTCGACAAGATCATCGTCGTCTTGATCTTTTGTCGCCATGCCTCAACCCTCCGTTTTGCTAGTGATAGCATGCCTTCAAATCTGAAATCAAATGGGTTTAATGGTAAAATTGTCTTTTACATATGAACTTTTTCCTGCTAGGCACGGCATGCAGGAAGGAGAGAACTGGCATGACCGCGGACATCATCCTGAGAGGCATGACATGGTCGGACCCAAGGGGATACGATCCAGTCGTTGCCGCGGCGGAAGTCTTTTCGACACTTCATCCCGGGGTGCAAATCCAGTGGGAAAAACGATCGCTTCAGGGCTTTGAATCGACGCCCGTCGACGAACTGGCCGCAAACTTCGACCTCATGGTCATCGACCACCCCCATGTCGGGTCGGTGGTTGCAGAGAACTGCCTGCTTCCGATCGACCGTCATTCCGATGCCGAAAGCCTGCTGCGCCTCGAAGGCGAAACCGTGGGCAAGAGTTTCGCGTCCTACCGCCTAGCCGGCTATCAATGGGCGCTGCCGATCGATGTGGCGACACAAGTTCAGGCCATTCGTCCCGACCTGCAGGACCGGCCCGCCACGAACTGGGCCGACGTGATTGCAGCCGCACGTGATGGCGCGGTCCTCTGGCCGCTTCGTCCGCCACATGTGTTGATGAGTTTCTTCACGCTGGCGGCCAATTTGGGCGATCCGTGCGCCGTGACCAAAGGTCCGCTCGTCGATCGAAAGACAGGCTTGGCCGTTCTGGCGGCCCTTCAGGCCCTGGCCGATCTAGTCGACCCCGCTTGCCTGACGATGGACCCGATCGCCGCGCTTAACGCGCTTTCGGAAAGCCGCACGCATAGCCTTGTTCCGCTGACGTACCTGTACGCCCCCTACGCCCGCGCGGGCTACAGGACAAACTGCATCGCTTTCCATGACTTGCCTGCACTCGGCACAGGGGGCCCCATCGGCTCCGCCCTTGGCGGCACCGGCATCTCCATCTCGGCCAGGACCGCGCATCCGGAACTTTGCACCCGTTTTGCCCTCTGGCTGGCATCCGCCGACGTGCAGCGAGGGCTTTATGCAAGCCACAACGGGCAGCCCGGAAACGCCCGCGCATGGGGCGATGACACGGTTAACGCAGCTGTCGGAAATGCATATGTCCAGACCCGCCTGACACACGAAGCTGCATGGCTACGCCCGCGCCACCTCGGCTACATGGGCTTTCAGGAAGAAGGCAGCCATATCCTGCTCGACGCGATCACCGGTCGCGTCCAGCACGAAGCAGCGCTAGATGCACTTGATCAGCGGTTTGTGGAAAGCTTCCCCGAATGACTATGCCCCCCCTGCCCCTCGAAGGATTGCGTGTCCTCGACTTCAGTCAGTTCCTTGCCGGTCCCTACGCGGCCTTGAAACTCGCAGACATGGGTGCGGATGTGGTCAAGGTGGAACGCGCGGGCGTGGGCGACCTGTCGCGCCAGCTTTACCTGACCGATACCCGCATCGGCGGCGAAAGCACGATCTTCCATGCAATCAACCGCAACAAGCGGTCGGTCGAGATCGACATGAAATCCGAAGCCGACCGCGCCGCGATCCGCGAATTGGTGCGTGGCGCGGATGTGGTGCTGCAAAACTTCCGCCCCGGCGTGATGGACCGTCTCGGCTTCGGCTATGAGGCCGTTCGTGCCCTTAACCCCAAAGTCGTCTACGGGTCAGTAACAGGCTATGGCACCAAAGGCCCGTGGGTCGACCTTCCCGGTCAGGACCTGCTGGCGCAGGCTAGATCGGGCATGATGTGGCTGACGGGTAGTGCGCATGATGGTCCCGTGGCCGTGGGCCTGCCCATTGGCGACGTGCTGGCCGGTGCCGCGCTGGCGCATGGCGTCCTTGCGCTACTCTTCCGGCGCGAACGCCACGGGATCGGCGGTCTGGTGGAAACCTCGCTGATGGAGGTACTGGCGGACCTGCAATTCGAACTTTTGACCACATGGCTCAACGACGGCAGGCGCATGCCGCAGAGGTCAGGCCAGAACCCCGCGCATGCCTATCTGGCCGCCCCCTATGGCGTCTATCGCACGGCGGATGGGCACATCGCCATCGCCATGGGCAAGCTTGATGTACTTGCACGCCTGACAGGACTAGACACCCAGACAGCCACGCTTGACCCTTTTGCAGAACGCGACCGTATCAAAGCTGGCCTCGCAGGCATGCTCTCAACCAGACCCACCACAGACTGGATGGGCGAATTCATTGCCGCCGACATCTGGGCCGCTCCCGTGATGGACTGGCACGAACTGGTAGCCACCGGAATGATGAGCACACTGGACATGCTGCAAGACGTTCAGCGTGGCGATGTTAGGCTGAAGACGACACGCCTGCCCATCAAGTTCGACGGCAAGCGCCCCATATCTGACCGTGCTGCACCTGAGCTCGGAGATGCGAACGATATGCTTTCGAAAGGATGGAGCTAACACGATGGCCGAGATCGGCGTTCACGCCCGCGCCTTGAAAGGACTACCCGAGGACCACGCCACTATACCAGTCTGGAACTCAGAAGACTGGTATTTCGAAGACTTCGAGATCGGCGACAAGATCCGCTCCATCCGCCGCACGATCGCCGAAGGCGAGTCCATGATGTTCAATAGCCTTGTCATGGATCACCACCCCTATGTCAGCGATGAGACCTTCGCCCGTGAAGAGGGCGTCTTCGGCCGCAGGCTGGTGGCGGGGGCATTCGTCTTTTCGCTCGGCCTCGGCCTTGCGGCGACGAATTGCCTGAATTCCTTTTCTTATGGCTATGACCGGCTGCGCTTCATCAAGCCCGTTTTCATCGGAGACACCATCTACACGATCCGCGAAAATCTTTCGAAGGAAGTCCACAACGAAAAGATGGGCAAACTGCGCGTCAGCTATTCGGTATACAAGGGCGAGGGCGAGTTGGTCCTCTATGCCGAACACCTGCTGACCGCCCTCTACCGCGATCCGTCCCTGTTCGCGGATGAGGCGCAGGCCAGGCTGTCTGCCAAGGCCGCTGCAAAGGGGGGCACAAGCTCTTGACGGGAAGCGCGGCACCACGCCGCGCCCCCTAATTTTTCTTGACCGTCTCAGCCGTCGGCCACGCAGACCTGACGCTGTATGCCCAATCCCTCGATCCCCAGTTCCACGACATCGCCTGCCTTCAGATAGCGCGGAGGCTTCATGCCTAGACCCACGCCCGGCGGCGTGCCGGTCGATACCACGTCGCCCGGATGCAGGGTGAAGAACTGCGACAGGTAGGAAATCAGGAACGGCACCTTGTAGACCATGGTCGCCGTGCTCCCGTCCTGCATGCGCTGGCCGTTCACATCCAGCCACATGTGCAGGTTGGCGGGGTCAGCCACCTCGTCCCGCGTTACCAGCCAGGGGCCGATTGGGCCGAAATTATCGGATGACTTGCCTTTGGACCACTGCCCCGACCGTTCAGTCTGGTACGCCCGTTCGGACACGTCATTACAAACCATGAAGCCCGCCACATGCGCCATTGCGTCGGCTTCGACGATGTACTTGCCAGGCTTGCCGATGACGAAGGCGAGCTCCACCTCCCAGTCGGTCTTCTCTGATCCGCGCGGGATGATGATGGGATCATTAGGTCCGCAGATGGCCGAGGTGTATTTGGCAAAGATCACCGGTTCAGGGGGCACCGTCATCCCGCTTTCAGCGGCATGGTCAGAATAGTTCAGCCCGATGCAAATGAACTTGCCCACCCCGCCCACGGCCGCGCCGAAGCGGCGGCTGCCCACGACCAGCGGCAGGCTGGCCGGATCGATGGCGCGTAGTGCATCCAGATCAGCGAGGACGGGCCCCGCAATATCGGTCACATGGCCCGACAGGTCACGCAACCGCCCTTCGGCGTCGATCATGCCCGGCTTTTCGGATCCGCGTTCCCCATAGCGGCACAGTTTCATCGTATCCTCCTTCAGGCGGTCCAGCCGCCGTCGATTACATGTTCAGTTCCCGTGGTGAACCCCGCCTCGTCCGAAGCGAGGTAGCACACCAGCGCCGCAATCTCGTCGGCATGGCCCAGACGGCCCATCGCCTGCCGCGCGATGAAGGCCTTCAGAGCGCCGTCATAATCGCCCGTGGCGCGTAGGCGTTCATGCAGCGACGGGCTGTCCACCGTCCCGGGGCAGATCGCATTGCAGCGGATGCCACGGGTCACGTAATCCGCCGCCACAGCCCGCGTCAGCCCAACCACGGCAGCTTTCGACGCGGAATAGACCGCCCGGTTCACGGGCCCCTTCTTCGGCCCCGCGACCGAGGACATGTTGATGATCGACCCGCCCCCCTTGGCCAGCATCCCGGGCAGGAAGGCGCGGATCATCCTGAACTGCGCCTTTGCGTTCAGGTCGAAGGCAAAATCCCAGTCCGCCTCTGACGCCTCCAGCACGGTCCCGTTATGGACGACGCCCGCGCAGTTGAAGAGGATGTCGACTGGCCCCACATCATCGGCAAGCGCGGCGATGGAAGTCCCGTCCAGCACGTCGAGACGGCGTGCCGTCATCCCCGGCACCTGCGCCAGTTCGGCAAGCATCGCCTCGTTGACGTCGGTGGCAATGACACGCGCCCCTTCGCGTGCCATGCGCTCGACACTCGCGCGTCCGATGCCCTGCCCCGCGGCCGTGACCAGTGCAGTCTTTCCCTTCAGTCTTTCCATGATCTTTCCTTCAGGCAATGCGTGGCAGACAGGCCGGGCCGATCGGCTCGAAACTCTTGTAGGTCAGGATGAATTCGCGGTGGCCCAGCTCTTCCGACTTGGTCCGCTGCCCCCCCGCGACGGCCAGAACCAAATCGCGGATCTCGCGTCCCACCTCGTCGATGCTTCTCTGGCCTTCGATAATATCGCCAGCGTTCACATCCATGTCGTCGGCCAGCGCACGATAAGTATCGGGGTTCGCGCAGATCTTGATGACAGGCGAGATGGCCGAACCCACGACCGACCCGCGCCCCGTGACGAACAGAGTCATGTGCGCGCCAGAGGCGATCATCTCGACGATCTCGGCATTGTCGCTGATGTTGGGAAAGCCGAAGCGCACGTCGCCGTCGGGGACGACGTCCATCAGGTAAAGCCCGCCGCGGGGTGGGATGTCACCGGGTTTGATGAGGCCGGAAATCGGGCTGTCACCGGATTTGACATAGGCGCCGAGCGACTTCTCCTCGATCGTCGAAAGCCCCCCCGCCGCATTTCCGGCCGCAAAGCTGCCATAGCCGAGGGTGGCGTAATAGCGTTCCGCCTTCCGCACGCTTTCGCGCAGCGCCTGCCCCAGTTCGGGCGTGATGGCGCGGGTGGCCATGATTTCTTCGCAGCCGATCAACTCGCCCGTTTCCTCGAAGATGCAGGCGGCACCAGAGCCGACGAGCAGATCGAAGGCCCGCCCCGCCGCCGGATTGCCCGATATGCCGGAGGTACCGTCAGACCCGCCGCAGACAGTGCCGATGACAAGGTCGGCAGCAGTCATCGGAATACGGGGGACTGTGTCGATTTCGGACAGCGCGCTTTCCACCCAGTCGCGTCCGGCGGCGATGGTGCCCCTTGTGCCACCCGCCTTCTGAATCACCAGCGTCCTGACCGGACGCCCCGATGCCTCGACCGCCGCCGACACACGAACCTTGTCGAAGCTTTCGCAGCCGAGCGAGACGAAGAGCACCGCCCCCACGTTCGGATGCGCGCACAACCGTTCCATCATCCGCGCCGCATATTCGTTCGGAAAGCAGCCCGGAAATCCGATCAGCTGGACATCGCGCCCGCGGAACTCCGCGACAATCTCGGCCGCGACGAAATGCGCACATTCCACCAGATAGGCCACAATGACGGTGTTGCGGATGCCTTTGCGCCCGTCCGCGCGCAGCCAGCCCTTGATCATGTCAGGCCCCTTTGCCAAGGCCATCGGCATCCTGCAACACCACACTGGCCGTATATGCAGACCGGATGTTGTGGACATGCACATGCGCGCCCGCAGCGATATCCGCCGTCGCTACCCCGATGGACATACCGTATTTCAGCACCGTCGCGCCCGCGGCAATGGGTCTGCGGGCGATCTTGTGCGCCATCGGGATTGGCCGCGTCAGGCGCACGGGACCGACTTCCGTTTCGACCTCCGTCCCTTCT
This sequence comes from Pseudomonadota bacterium, assembly GCA_039798885.1. Classification (GTDB taxonomy): domain Bacteria; phylum Pseudomonadota; class Alphaproteobacteria; order Rhodobacterales; family Rhodobacteraceae; genus Paragemmobacter. The sequence goes on from JBDKFE010000005.1 coordinate 10,625, forward strand.
GGGGCGTTGGCACGGGCAACCAGCGTGTTGTCATCCGGATGGAGCAGCAGGAATGGGCCTGTCGCGCGGTCGGTCACGGGCGGCACTCCACCATGTAGATGTGATCGGCTACCAGCACGACTTCACCCGTCTGTTTGGTCACGGTCAGCCTTTCGGTGACGCGACCATAACCGGGGCGCTTCTCCATCAGCTCCTTCCCCACGATTTCGACCCGTGAACGGATCGTGTCGCCGATGAAGACGGGTTTGACGAAACGCATCCTGTCATAGCCATAGGAGAAGGCGACCGGATTGATCACCGTCGCCGTCAAACCGACACCGATGGTGAACACCATGGTCCCGTGCGCGATGCGCTGGCCGAAGGGCAATGTCTTGCAGAATTCGGCATCCATGTGGTGAGGAAAGAAATCACCCGAATGGCCCGCATGGACCACAAAGTCTGTCTCGGTGATGGTGCGCCCCACTGTCTCGCGCCCCTCGCCCAGCGCGTAATCCTCGTAGTATTTGACCTGTTCAAGCATCGGGGGTGCTCCGGATCGAATGGGCGGGTTTGGCAGCGCTTTCATAGGCGGCCTCGACCAGCGCCATCGTGTGCCAAGCATCCTCGGCGCTTCCTTCAAGCGCGGTATCCTCGCCCACGGCATAGCGCATGACCTGCGTGAAGCGACCGAGGAAAGCCTCGATGAACCAGTTACCGGACAGCGCCACCTGCTGCCACCCTCCGCCTGTGTGCAGCCAAAGCTCGTCTGGTTCGCCGCGCGGATAATCGAGGTTCACCCCAAGCTTCAGATAGGCAGCACCCTTTGTCCCGCAGATGCGGAACTCGCAGGCTTGAAACCTGCGGCCGAAGCTATGGTTGTGGTTGATCGATAGAGTGCATCGGACCTGCCGGCCATAGTCGAGGATCATCGCGGAGCGGGTGTTCGAGATGGTCGAGGACGGATGCCCCATCGTGCGGGCATGCACGCCCTCTGGATTGCCGAGGATATCGCGGATCGCGTCGAGGTAATGGATGGAATGCAGGAGGATCTCTACTCTCGGCAGCTTGGCCAGAAAGGCGAACAGGTGCCACGGCGTATCCACGGCCAGCAGCCCGTCGACATCCACTACATCACCCAGCATCCCCTGCGCGATGGCATCCTTCACCGCAAGAAGCGCAGGCGCGAAGCGGAGCTGGAAGTTGACCGCCGCCTTCAGCCGCCGCGCCTTGACGACACTCAGGATCGCGTCCGCCGCGGCAAGATCGGACCCCATCGGTTTCTGGATGATAACGACCGCCCCTTCGGGCAGGGCCGCGAGGATAATCGCGATCGCATCAGGCGGCACGGCGACGTCATAGACCGCCGCCGTGCCAAATGCGGTCGCACGGTCCATGTCGGCAAAGGCGACGGTGCCGAACGCCTCGGCAAGTGCAAAGGCCTTTGGCTGATCGGGGTCGAAGATGCCCGCTACCTTGAACCCAAGCCGCTGGTAGGCAGGCAGATGGGCATCCTTCACGATAGACCCTGCCCCGAAGATCACCACTGGTAGCGAAGTCGCGGGCAGCGGCAGTGCTTGGCGAAGGTCAGTCGACATGGAATATCTCTGTCATGCCGGCCCACCATTCCCCGTCCTTGCGCGTCTCCAGCGGGCGTTGCAGCGGCATGTTGATCGCCCACCACCGCTGCGTTTCGGGGTCCGCCGCCATGCGCGCCATATCGGCGTCGTAATCAGTGCCGTGGTATTCGAAATAGGAGAACATCAGGTTCTCCGGCTCTTTCAGGAAGATCGTGTAGTTGCGGATGTTGCACGCAGCGATCTTGGCCAGCACGCCGGGCCAGACGGCGGCGTGCAGCTTGCGGTATTCGGACTTACCCTCCTCGGACAGACCAATGACAGAGCCATAGCGTTTCATGCGGACCTCACTTCGAAATGGCTGCCTACTGCCCTGCGGGCCTTGAGAGCGTCCTCGTCCCAGTCGATACCAATCCCCGGCGCGGCGGGGGCGATGGCAAAACCGCCCTCACGCGCCATCGGGGCGGCGATCTCGTCCAGTTGAGGGATGTATTCCAGCCAAGGCGCGTTCGGGACCGCGCAGACAAGGCTGACATGGATCTCCATCAGGAAATGGGGGCAGATCGCCAGATTATGCGCCTCGGCCATATGGGCGACCTTTAGCCACGGCGTGATGCCGCCCACCCGCGCCACATCGGCCTGTACGATGCCGCAGGCACCAGCGGCGATGTAATCGGCGAACTGACCAGGGGAATAGAGGCTTTCGCCCACCGCGATCGGCACGCGCGACTGGCGCGCAAGGCGGGCATGGCCTGCGATGTCATCGGCGGGCAAAGGCTCCTCGAACCACCCGATGTTCAGCGACTCCAACAGCGGCAGGCGGCGGGCTGCCTCGGGTTGGGTCATCGACTGGTTGGCATCAGTCATGATCTCGTAATCCGCGCCAAGTGCCGTGCGTACCGCCTCAAGCCGCGCGGCATCGCCTGCGACAGTGGGCTTGCCGATCTTGATCTTCGAACCGAGGAACCCGGCCGCCCGCATCGCCAGCGCATCCTCGACCAGTGCGGTGGGTTCCAGATGCAGCCAGCCGCCTTCGGTCGAATACATCGGCACCCGCGACTTTGCCCCGCCCGCAAGTACATGCAGCGGCAGACCGGTGCGGTGGCCGCGCAGATCCCACAGCGCCGTGTCGATCGCGGCCAGCGCCAACGACATGATTGGCCCCACCGCCGTGGCATGGCTAGTGAACAGCAGGTCCCGCCAGATCGCCTCGATCATATCCGCCTCACGCCCCATCAGCGCGGGCAGAAGCGTATGGCGCAACAGTGCAAGGACCGACGGACCGCCATCGCCGATGGTGTAGGAATAGCCCTTGCCCTGCGCGCCGTCAGCATCACTCAGGATGACAAAGATCGTCTCCTGCGACTTGAACGACTGGATCGCATCGGTCCGCTTCACTTTGGGGACCAGATCGACAAGGAAGGCCTCTGCTCGTTCGATGCGTGCCATGTCAGACCCTCAGGCTCTTGCCGCTTGCGGCATCGAAAAGGTGGCAACGGTCGAGCGCGATACCGAAGCGCAGCGTCTCGCCATTCGTCACCGGGCGGGGGTTCAGCATCTTGGCCTGAACCTCGGTCCCGGCCAGCGTCGCAAAGATCAGGGTTTCGGTCCCGAGGGGCTCGGTCAGGCTGACCGACATGGTGACATGCGCCATATGCGGTGTGGGCGGCAACGCGTGGCCATCGGGCATGATATTGTCGGCACGGATGCCGTATTGAACCTTTTGTCCCTCATGCACGCTTTGCCCTGGCGGTACGGGCAAACGGCTGCCGTCTTCCAAAAGCACCGCGTCTCCCCGGACCTCTCCGGGCAGCAGATTCATGGGGGGCGAGCCGATGAATGTGGCAACGAAGGAGTTCACGGGACGTTCGAACACCTCAAGCGGGGTACCCACCTGCACGATATGCCCATCCCGCATAATCACGATACGGTCGGCAAGCGTCATCGCCTCGACCTGGTCATGGGTAACATAGACGACCGTGGTGCCGACCTTCTGGTGCAGTCGCTTGATCTCGACCCGCATCTGGGTGCGCAACTTGGCATCCAAATTCGACAGCGGTTCATCAAAGAGGAACACGTCGGGATGGCGCACGATGGCGCGCCCCATGGCAACGCGTTGGCGCTGCCCGCCTGAAAGCTGCCCCGGCTTGCGGTCCAAAAGCGGGGTCAGCGACAGAATCTCCGCAGCCTCCGCCACAGCGGCGTCGATCTCGGCTTTGGGCCGCTTGGCGATATGCAGCGAGAAGCCAAGGTTCTCGCGCACAGTCATGTGGGGGTAAAGCGCGTAGTTCTGGAACACCATGCTGATGTTGCGGTCGCGCGGCGGCAGGTCGTTGACGACGCGGTCTCCGATCCGAACCTCGCCACCCGAAATGTCCTCGAGTCCTGCCACCATCCGCAGCGTGGTGGACTTGCCGCAGCCCGAGGGCCCGACCAGAACGACGAATTCTCCGTGCGCGATTTCAAGGTTGATCGCGTGTACGACCCGCAACTCACCGTATTTCTTGACGACATCCTTCAGGACGACCTGAGCCATGATTTATCCTTTCACGCCGCCGAAGGTCAGGCCGGCGATGAGGTGTTTCTGCACAAGGAAGGTCAGCACCGCAGCGGGGATGATCATCAGCACCGCCAACGCACACATGCCGCCCCAATTGAGCGTGAATTGCGAAGTAAAATCCATCAGCCCGACGGGCATCGTTTTGGAGTCAACCGACCGCGTAAGCTGGCTTGCCAGCGCATATTCGTTCCACGACGTGAGGAAGGCGAAGATGCCGGCACTGGCGATGCCCGCCCGTGCCACAGGAAACTCCACCTTCCAGAAGGCCTGCCAGCGTGTGCAGCCGTCGATCTCGGCCGCCTCGGCCAATTCCTTCGGCACCTGCCGGAAGAACCCGTCGATGAGCCAGATCGTGAAGGGCACGTTCAACGCGACATACACAAGGATCATTCCCAGATGCGTGTCGATGATCCCCAACCGGCCATAGAGAATGAAGAGCGGCAAAGACAGCGCCACCCCGGGCACAGCCCGCGTCACCATCAGCATGACGAAGATCGTGCCCTTGCCCCTAAAGCGGTAGCGGGCGAAGGCATAGCCTCCCGCCATCCCGATCAGGATCGCGATGACCGTCGATGTCAGCGAGATGACCAGCGAATTGCGGAAGTAGGTCAGGACAGGAACGCCCCCATCGCCCGCGCCGCCGAACATCGCGCGGTAATGGTCGAGGTTCAGTTCAGTCGGGATCCAGACTGGCGGCTTGGCCATGATCTCGACCGTCGGGCGGAAACTGTTAAGCACCACCCAGAAGCCGGGAAGGCAGATGAAGCTCATCGCCAAGAAAAGGCCGATCAAATGCCCGACGGATAGAAGGCGACGGCGGATGCGGTGCTGCGCGCCGATGTCCATGCCTCAGTCCCCCATGCCCAGAGAACTCCGCGCGGCGTTCAGCTTGCGGAAGAAATAGATGGTGAAGACGATGGCAAGCAGGATGGAAATGTAGCCCATCGCATTCGCGTAGCCCATACGTGCATCGACATAGCCCGTACGCCCGATCAGCGTCCAAAGCAGCTCCGTCCGACGCGCTGGACCACCCGCCGTCATGATTTGCACGATGTCATAAGCCCGCGCGATATCCAGCGAGCGGATCGCCATAGCGATGTAGATGAAGGGCATGAGAAACGGCAGCGTCACATAGCGGAAGGTCTGCCAAGGCGTGCACCCATCGACTCGCGCCGCCTCCAGCGGGTCCTGCGGAATGGCGAACAGACCGGCCAGGATGAGGATTGCGAAGACTGAGGTCGAGGTCCATATCTCGGCCGTCACAATCGCGATGAAGGCCAGCTGTCCGTCGACCAGCCACGGGATCGCGGTGTCGACCAGCCCTAGCGACTGTAGGGCATTGTTCACCAGACCCACGTTGTCGTTGAAGATGAACTTGAACTGGAATCCCACGAGGATGGGCGAGAACATCATGGGAAACATCATCAGCGTACGAAGCAGACGTTGGCCGCGGACCACCTTCGCGACCATGAGCGCAAGCCCGAGGCCGAGCAGCATCTCAAGGTTCAGTGCCACGGTTACAAGCAGGAGTGTGCGTCCGAAGGCGCTCCAGAAGTTCCAATCGGTCACAGCCTTCTGGTAGTTGAACGTGCCGATCCAGCGCGTGATCGTCTCGGGCCTAGTCAGTTGAAATGCCGTAAAGCTTGAATAGAGACTAAGGAAAAGCGGGATCGCCACCACCAGAAGCAGGACGAAGAAGGCAGGCGTCAACAGCGCCAGCCATGGCGGAATGCGCGATCGGTACATAGGATGATCCGTTTCGGGAAGGAAAGAAGCGGCACCGGGAGAAGTGCCGCTTCCCTGCGCAAGAAGGGGGGAGGGCGTCAGTAGACGCCGTTCTCGCGCATCAGACCGTCAACTGCGTCGGACGCGGTCTGCAGGGCCTCGTCCACCGTCTTGTCGCCAAGGATGGCCGCCTGCAGTTCGGGATAGATGAGGTTCGTTGCCTCGATCCAGTAAGGCGTCTTCGGCACGGGGAATGCCGTCTTGGCCGTTTCCTGGAAGGCAGCCAGCACCTCAGCCTTGTAGGGATCGGCAGAGGCCTGTGCGATCACATGATCCCAGACAGCAGTGCGCGTCGGCAGCGGACCGGCCGAGGATTCGAGCTTCTGGCTGTCCTCGTTCGTCAGGAAATCGACCAGGGATGCGGCGGCTTCTTTGTTGGCGCAGGCCTCGGTGACAGAGAAACCGTGGAAGCCCGACCAGCCGGTGCGTACCCCCGCAGAGCCCTTGGGCGCCGGGGCAACGCCCACATTGCCAGACGCCTTCGACGCCGCCGGATCGTTGAAGAAGCCCGACCAGCCCGGCCAGTCAAGGTTCAGCGCGATGGTGCCCGAGGCAAAGCCATTGCCCAGATCGTCCCAGAGATAATTGGTCGTGCCCGGCGGCACGGCACCAGCCTTGTAGAGGTCGACGAACCACTGCAGCGCGGCCTTGCCGGCATCCGAATTGAACGCGGGCGAGAAGTCGTCGTTAAACATGGTCCCGCCGTTGGCGACCACCAGTTCGTAGAAACGCCCCGCGATCCCTTCTTCTTTGCCTGCGTATTGCGTGCCGTAGAAATTCGGCGGATCGGCAAAGAACATCGCCTGATCGCGGAACTGGTCCCATGTCTCCGGCACAGCAAGATCGTAGCCGTATTTGGCCTTGAAGGCTTCTGCCTTCGCCGGATCGGAATACAGCGATTTCTGGTAGTACAGCGCCGACACGTCGAACTGCGCGCGCGGCAGCATCACCAGCTTGCCGTCCAGCGTGGCGGCGGCGATGTTGGCCTGAACAAAGCCCGCTACCGTGTCGGCCGGAACCAGCGGCGTCAGGTCGGCGTAGAGCGCAGGATATTGCGGCGCGAAAGAGGAATGGTTCGACCCCACGCACCAGGTGATCGAGCCAGAGGCGATGTCGGCTTTGAATTCTTTGTCCAGCTCGAAATGGTTCTTCTGGCTAACGATGTTAACCTTCGCGCCGGTCTTGGCTTCCCATTCAGGGATCCGGGCGTAGAGCGCCTCGTATTGTTGTCCACCGATCAGCTTGGCGTCGATGGTGACGCCCGCGAACTCGCCCTCCGCGAAGGCGGTCGAGGCGAGGCCGAGCCCCGTCAAGAGTGCCAGCGTGCTGCTGACTGCAAATGTCTTCATGGCATTTCCTCCCTGGCTGTTGCCGTGTCGGTCGACGACCGCACCTCGCACCGCTAGATGTTTTATATTCGGAACGATGTTTCATGTATAAATGCAGTTGAAAGACGACGTCAAGCGGCGTTTACTTGTGAAAGCATCAATCATAAGCAAAATCTTGGGGGCCTGAATGATCTTCGACACGCATCTACATCTGATCGACCGGTCGCACCTGTCCTACCCATGGCTATCGGGCCTGCCTGCGCTTGATCGTGACTGGGGGTATGACGATTACGCTGCAGTGGCGCGGCGTGTCGGGATCACTAAGGTCCTGCACATGGAAGTGGACGTCGCCGAAGCGGACATCGACCGTGAAACAGCGTGGATTGCCGAACTCATGGCGCAGCCTGACAGCCTGATCGTCGGCGCGATCAGCGCCGCCCGTCCAGAATCGGACGGCTTCGAACCCTGGCTTGAACGCGCTGACCGCCGCATCATCCGCGGGGTCCGCCGTGTTCTCCATGTCATGCCTGACGAAGTGTCACAAAATGCAAGGTTCCGGTTGAACATTCGGAAACTGGGAGACGCCGGACTCCCCTTCGACATCTGCATGCTGCAACGCCAGTTGCCACTCGCCTTGGAGCTGGCAGACGCCTGTCCCGACACCATCTTCGTGCTGGATCATTGTGGCGTGCCTACAATCAAGGACGACCAGATCGACGATTGGTCCATCCAAATTGCACGACTTGCTGAACGACCAAACGTAAATGTCAAACTTTCTGGCATCACATCCTACGGACCGTCAGATTGGACGCTGCTTACCTTGCAACCCTACCTTGACCGTTTGCTGGAAACATTCGGACCAAAGCGCATTGTGTGGGGTTCGGATAGTCCGGTCTGCACCTTGCAGTCTTCGTTGGACCAATGGCTAGCAACCACGCATGCCCTGCTCAGCTGCGTCTCTCACGAAGAACGCGTGAACATCCTGTTTTCCAACGCACATCGCATCTGGAAAATCCCGGAATGACGATCACGACAGACAAAAAAACAATTGGAAATCCCATCTGGAGCAGGGAATGCGTCTAAACGACTGCCATAACTATCACGACTTCCGGTCCTTGGCGAAGCGGCGACTGCCCGGTCCAATCTTCAATTACATCGACGGCGGGGCAGATGATGAGACCACGCTGCAGCAAAACACGGCTGCATTCGAACACTGCGATCTCGTACCCAACGTCCTACGCGGCGTGGCAGATGTAGACCTTTCTGTAACGGTCATGGGGCAGAGACTGGCGCTCCCTGTCTACTTGTCGCCCACGGCACTGCAGCGCCTGTTCCATTATGACGGGGAACGGGCGACTGCAGCGGCGGCAGAAAAGCATGGCACGATGTTTGGCGTTTCGTCTCTTGGAACCGTTTCAATGCATGAACTGGCCCAAAAGCACCGGACGCCTCAAGTTTATCAGTTCTACTTCCACAAAGACCGCGGGTTGAACCGTGCCATGATGGAATCGGCGAAAGCAGCGGGCATTCAGGTCATGATGCTAACTGTAGACAGCATTACCGGGGGCAACCGTGAGCGGGACCTTCGCACAGGCTTTTCAATTCCGTTCCGGCTTAACCTCGGTGGCCTAGCGCAGTTTGCGATCAAGCCGCGCTGGGCCGTCAACTACCTGACCCATGAACGGTTCCGCTTGCCTCAATTGGACGCCCATATCGACTTGGGCAGTAGTAGTTTGTCGATCGGGCGATACTTCACTGAAATGCTTGATCCGTCGATGACTTGGGAAGATGTCGAATCTATGGTGACTGAATGGGGCGGGCCGTTCTGTCTTAAGGGTATCATGAGTGTCGCGGATGCCCGTCGGGCGGCCGACATCGGCTGCCAAGGCATCGTATTGTCTAACCACGGCGGACGCCAACTTGACGGATCGCGAACCGCCTTTCACCAGCTGGACGAGATCGTACAGGCCGTAGGCGATCGAGTTGATGTGATGATGGACGGTGGGGTGCAGCGCGGCAGCCACGTCTTAAAGGCTTTGTCGCTAGGCGCTAAGGCAGTCGGACTGGGGCGCTTCTACCTCTTCGCATTGGCCGCCGCGGGAGAAAAGGGTGTCGATCGTGCGATGACACTGATGACCGCCGAATTGGTCCGTAATATGCGACTGATGGGAGCGAAAAGCATTTCGGACCTTTCATCTGAAAACATCCGTTTCCGCGCGGTCTAGAGGGTCAGGTAGGCCCCAGACTCATTGATTGTCACAGCCAGAACACAACGGAGGCCGCGAGGGCGACGGCGGCAAGAAGGACCCTGCGCACCTGCCATAGCGGGTTGCGACCCTGCGCCAGTCTTTCAGCCGACCGAACATGATCTCGGTGCGGTTGCGGCGGCGATAACGCCGCTTCTCCTAGCAGACAGCTTTGCCGCGCGACTTCCGACCCGGGATGCAGGTGTGAAGCCCCCTGTCTTTCAACCCGTCCCAGAACCAGTCGGCGCCGTACCCCGATCCGCGATCATCCATTCGACAGTTGGCAGACTTCCCAGGAGGGCTGCGGCATTTGAGTAATCAATGACCTGGCCTGCGGTCATGACGAACTTCAGAGGACAGCCCTTCGCATCGGCAACCGCATGCAGCTTTGTTCTCAGACCGCTCTGCGTTCGCCCGATAAAGCGCTCGGGCAGATCATCGGCCTTCCCTCTTTTCCGCCAACAGGCCCGAAACCTAGCGGTACCCCTTGGATAGGTCGTGTCGATCATGGTGGTCACCCTATCGGTGCCTTAGGAGACGGGCCGCGGCTACATCCGGGCATGGGCCCGAATGTTCCCCCACCGCTTCTAAAGGATGGACAGTGTTTTGCGTGCACTATGCTCACGCGGGGCGTCGTGCCACCTCAGTCAGGTCATTGCGAATGGCGAACAGTTCCCGCCTAGAACTCGTTGGTCATCCACCCTCGGCTTGCAAGGGCTCTTCATAGAGAACGGCTCTAGCCGCTCGTCCGTCGGCCAGAAAAGATCGCATCATCACCACCGCCAGTTTGGTGCCTTGGATCACGCAGGCAGGCCAGTCTCAAGCCAACCAATAGGTTTGACCCTAGGCAGATGTGAATGCATTCAGGCCAGAAAGGCGGCCAAATCGCCTCAAATCAAGGGTCTCTGGCATCACCCGCGAGGCCAACCAACGCGCAGTTCCCTCGCAAGCAAGGTTCTTTTGACGACTCCTCGAACCGTATGCCGTCAGTAAGTGGTTCGCCCGCCCGAGAGATCGAAGGTCGCCCCAGTTGTAAAACTGTTTTCGTCGCTGACCATGAAGGCAATCATCGCCGCAGCCTCCTCGACGGCAACGAAGCGCCCACGCGGTACTTTGCCAAGCATGTAGGAAACCTGGTCCGGCGTCAGCTGTTCAAGGATGCGGGTCTTGGCCGGAGATGGGGTCAGCGCATTGACAGAAATGTCATACCCCGCAAGTTCCTTTCCCAAGGACTTGGTCAACGCCAGCACCCCGGCCTTGGCGGCTGAATAGGCCGCAGCATTGGGGTTGCCCTCTTTTCCGGCGACTGAGCTGACATTGGCGATGCGGCCGAAGTTCCGTGCGATCATTCCGGGTACCACAGCCTTGCAGCAATGGAAGACCCCAGTCAAGTCGATGTCTATGACCTGTCTCCAGGCGGAAATGTCGTAGTTTGCGACCGATGCCGCAGGACCGGCGATGCCCGCATTGTTCACCAGAATATCGATCCGGCCAAAGGTGGCTTCAGTGGCTGCAACGGCGTGTTGCACCGCTTCCCAGTCCGATTGATCGCATTTATGAGTGAAGAGGCGGTCGCGAGGGCCTAAAGTCACGGCAGCACGCTCCATTTCGGCGACATCCACATCCCAGATCGCCACGCTGGCGCCAGCGTCTAGCAGACGGGTGACAACCGCCAGACCGATCCCCTGCGCGCCACCGGTCACCACAGCCACACGATTTGTGAAATCATGCCGCGTCACTTTGGCCATAATTGTTCTCCAGGTCATATTCTATTGTGATCGCGGGCCGCTCTAGCCAGTCCAATCCCAAAGCCTACGCCAGCGCTCCTTATGGTCAGAGCCTTCGCCAGGGGATCAACATACCATCAGCTCGCCCATTCAAGGCCCCGCCATCCGAAGTTGGCGGGGCCAAGTTTCCTTCATAGCGTCAAAGATTTTGACGGATCAGAACGCCGGCTTGACAGCGTCCACGTTCTCCTTGGTAACAACGGTAAGCGGAATTGGCAGCCGGGCTTCGACCTCTTTTCCGTCGATGATGTCCACGATTGTGTTGATGGCGAGAAGGCCGTCCTCGAACGGGGACTGGACGATCGTCGAATACATCTCGCCCGCACGGATTGATTCAAAGGCATCAACCTGACCATTTATACCAATGACGATGGGCATTGGCTGACCGGGACGGGCCTCTTTCCACGCGTCGATGAACCCCCGCGCCATAGTGTCGTCGTTGGCATAGACACCCTGAATCTGATCGCCAAAGCGAGTAATCAGGTCACGGCTAGCAACCAGCGCCTTTTGCTGGTCGAAATCAGCGTTCACCGTTTCAAGTACCACGATCTCTGAGCCAATTTCGGCCAAGCGATCGACAAAACCGCCAACCCGACCGATGGTTGTGCCATTTCCGGCCTGACCTGCGATCACAATCACGTTGCCTTTGCCACCCAGCGCAGCCTGAAGAGAGTCTGCCGCCATTCCACCTTGCTGATAGGTGTCCGGCCCCGTGAAGGACACGATGAATTCGTTCGCAGCTTCATCCATCGGCGAGTTGATGATGATGGAAGGGATGCCCGCCTCCTTGGCGCGAGCGAGGCCCGGGATGTAGGCCTGTGGGTCCAGCGGCCAAAGGATGATCCCGTCGACGCCCCGTGCGATGCAAGTATTCATCTGCTCGGTCCCGGTCTGGACGTCAAAGTTCTGGCTCAGTCGGATCACTTCAACGCTAAGCTCTTTTGCGCGGGCGTCGATCGCCTCGTTCGCCGGGGTGACATAGGGATGAGCATCGGCCGCGGTCACGTAGCAGACGGTCTTGGCATTGGCCCAGCCGGCCGATGTGGCGATGGCGGCAGCGCCAAGCAGAATAGCAAATCTTTGAGCCATGGTTTCCTCCTGTTATGGCATTTTTTGTTGGGTTGACGTTTTCGCCCGGGCGTGTGCTTCGGGGCGAATGGTGCGATCCAGCACGACAAGCAGGATCAGGATCGATCCCATAACGACCTGCTGGACGTAGGCTGGGATCGATTGGAACTCCATCGCGGTGGTGAGCGCAGTGATGGTCAAGATCCCGCCAAGCGTGCCAAGGGCCGAGCCCTTGCCGCCCTCGATGCGGGTGCCACCGACCACGACGGCGGCAATGATGACCACAAGGATTTCTGACCCGAACATGGGAGAGCCTGTATTGGTGGTCAGGCTTTGAAGCGCTCCCGCCAATCCGGCCAGAAATCCGGCGAAGATGAAGGACAAGAACACTGTGAAATCGGGCGAAATGCCGCTGGCGGTGGCCGCTTCGGGGTTGGAGCCGACGGCAAAAAGGTTTCTACCGGCTACCGTTAGGGTCAGCCAGGCATGCAGACATAGGATAAGACCGACAAATAGGATCGAGCGCAGCGTAAAGATTTCGAGGTAGACATTCGACAGTGTGATCGACAGCATAATGTCTGTCCCGGGCACCGGTTGGCTTTCGGTCAGCCAATGCGCGATAGCGCGGAATGCAAGCATCGTCGCAAGTGTCGCTACAAGCGAGTTAATCCGAAACACAACCGTTAGAAGGCCGTTGATTGCCCCAAGCACAGCCCCTGCCAGAACGCCAACAAACGCGGCTGGCAAAACCCCAAGGGTTGGTTGCAACATGACCGAGATGATGCCGCAGAGGCCAAAGATTGAGCCTACCGATAAGTCAATCTGCCTTGCTATCAGAAGGACCGTCATACCGATTGCAATCAGGCCAATGGAGGCGCCCCGATCAAGCCCGAGCGCCAAGGTATTTAGCCGCAGAAAACCCGGTACTACGAAGGCAGCGACAATCAGAGTGGCTGCCAGGATAATGAAGACGCGGTAACGAACGAAACGCTTCAGTGACCACAGCATCAAGCGATCCCCCGACGGCGGAGCGCCAAGTCAAGTGCTACTGCAGCTGCGATAAGTAGCCCAAGTACAAAGCCCTGATCCGGGGTCCGCACTCCATTCAGGACCATAACGTTGGTCAAAAGCTGCACGAATAGAAGACCGATGATGGCGCGGGGCACGGACCCTGAACCACCGCTGATCGAGATGCCGCCGACGACAACGGCCGTGATCGCGCTAAACTCGTAGCCCACGCCAACCAGTGGCCGCGCGCTTTGCAGTGTGAGGCCCAGAAGCGCCCCTGAAAGACCACCGCAGAGACCGGTCAGCACGAACGCCCCTGCCCGGACCACGCGCACTGGGACGGCGCTGGCCTCAGCAGTGACGGGATTGCCACCGGTTGCCATGGTCCAACGACCCCAGAAGCTGCGCGACAGCACCAAATGGCCTGCAATGGCCACTACGGCGAAGATCAGCACAAGCACAGGGATTCCGAGGATGCGCCCCTTTACGAAATCAGCGGTGGCAGGGTTGGTGCCGTAGACGATGACGCCGCCAACAAGCGATTGTACAATCCCAAGAACTATGGTCCCGACCCCAAGAGTGGCGATGATCGGATTGATCCCGACATAGCCGACAAGTACGCCCGAGACGAGGCCACAAAGACCCGCAAGCGCGATGGCCAAAACGAATGCCGGGATCGCGCCCAAAATCGGCTGAAGGGCTAGCGATAGGATCGCCCCGCAGGCGATGGTTGCGGGCACGGAAAGGTCCGCCAGACCGCCCACAACCAGCACGAAGGTCATACCTACAACGATGATGCCGATGATCGACATACTCGTCAGCACATTGAGAAAATTGCCCGAGGTAAGAAACATCGGGCTGGACAGGGCCCCGAAAATCAGGACGCAGATGATGGCAAGGATCAGTCCACCCCGAGTGGCCACAAGCGCCAACGGCGTTTCGCGGCGGAAGCGTTTGACTAGATGCGGCTTGGAGTCTAGGGGCCTGGTCATGCGGCCGCCTCACCGGTGGCAAGGGCCATGATGCGCTCTTCGGTCAGGTCCGCCCGATCGAGCGTCGCAACGCTTTCGCCGTCGCGCATGACAAGGACCCGATCGCAGACGCCTATCACCTCAAGTAGCTCAGACGAGATCATGATAACGGCCATGCCCTGAGCCACCAGTTCGCCGACGATCCGGTGGATTTCTGCTTTGGCACCGACATCTACTCCACGGGTCGGTTCATCCAGAATCAGGACGGATGGCTTGGTTGAAAGCCACTTTGCAATTACGGCCTTTTGCTGGTTGCCACCGGACAGAAGGCTGATCCTTCGTTCTGGCTCAGGCGGAGAGATTCCCAGATCGCGGACATAGCTTTTGGCAAGAGATTCATCCTGACTTCCACTGATGCGCCCCGCTTTCGAGATGCGGCGCAGGATCGGCAGGGTTATGTTCTCGCGGATGTTCATCGCCGGGACGATGCCCATTGCCTTACGGTCTTCGGGCACATAGGCAATACCGTTGCGCACTGCATCGGCTGGCGAGCCAATACTCACTGGTTTGCCATTGATCAGGATACGGCCTCCAATCGGGCGCTCTAAGCCGAACAAGACGCGGGCAAGTTCGGTGCGACCGGCACCGATCAGACCTGTAAGCCCAAGGATTTCCCCGCGGCGCGCCTCAAGGCTAATGTTGCGGAAGTGTCGGCCATCGCTCAAACCCTCGACTTGCAAAACCGGCGCGCCGATGGTGGCAGGCGTCTTAGGAAAAACATTCGTCACTTCGCGCCCAACCATGTGGCGTATCATTCCGGCAGCGGTTATCCCGGCGGCTGGGCGGCTGTCGACCATTGCCCCATCACGTAGCACAGTCACGTCATCGGCGATTTCCAGAACCTCTTTCAGCCGGTGACTGATGTATAGGATCGCAACACCCTGTGCCTTCATCCGGCGCAGGATGGCAAACAGCGCCATGGTCTCGCCCTCACTGAGGCTTGAGGTAGGCTCGTCCAGCACGATGATGCGCGGTTCTGCTGCATAGGCCTTGGCGATTTCCACCAGCTGTTGCTGGCTGATCGGCAGATCGCCCAACTGAGAATTAGCGTCGATGGGGGCCCCAAGCTTGGCCAGCAGTTCTCTGGTATCTGAAACCATGCGGGCCCGATCGACGATGCCCCAACGTTTGGGCATGCGGCCCAGAAACACATTCTCGGCCACGGTCAAGTCGGGTGCGAGGTTGAGTTCTTGGTGTACCATGCGGATGCCAAGGCGCATTGCATCGGCAGGACGCGTCATCCGCACCTCGTTTCCTGCAATTTCCGTAGTGCCGCTGGTGGGCTGATAGACGCCGCTCAGAATCTTCATGAGGGTCGACTTGCCGGCTCCGTTCTCGCCTACGATGGCGTGGATTCGGCCGAACTCTACAGTCAGATTGACGCCCGAAAGGGCGGTCACACCGGGAAAAGTCTTGGTTATTCCGCGCATGCGCAGGGCGATGATTGGTGTCGACATCTTCTCCCCCCCTACTGCAATTGCCGCACATTCGTGCTTGGCTTGCCATACCTGTTACACTAATATAATAGTAGCTGCAAGGCCAGTTTTGCTCTCGGCAAAGTGCTGGATAGCGGTATGAGTGTTTGGCGCCTGAAGACTGAAGTGCTGCCATTTCGGCGGACAGGATACAGCGCCACGAGACGCTAGGAGGAAGACTGATGCCGCCGGAAAACAATTCGGAAGATGATCGTCTTGGTTTTCTGGATGGCGTCCTGCTGAGCCGACAGCTTCCCCTGAGTGAGCAGGTCTATACTTTGGTCCGAAAGGCTATCGTAATGGGTAACCTGCCCCCTGGAGCCCCGATCAACGAGCCCGAGATTGCAGGCCGTCTGGGCATCTCGCGCACGCCGGTGCGTGAGGCCGTGAAGAAGGTCAGCGACGAGGGTCTTGTGGAGGTCTATGCGCAGCATGGCACCTTCGTGTCAGACATCCGGCGTGCGCAAGTAGAAGAGGCTTACATCATTCGCATCGCGCTGGAAGGCGAAAGCGTGGAGCGGGCGGCAGCGACCATCACTCAGCGCCAATTGCAGGACATCGAGGACATACATCAGGCGCATGAAACGGCCGTGCGGCGGGCCCGCTATGACGAAGCGATTGCCCGCGACGATGACCTGCACCGCGCGATTGCCGAGGTGAACAATCTGCATATGCTGTGGAAGGTGGTGGACGTCACCAAGGCCCAGATGGACCGCTGCCGCCTGCAAAGCCTGCCAGATCCCGGCGCAGGGCTTGAGACGGTTGCCCAGCATCGAGCCATTATCGATGCGCTGGCCGAGGGAAAACCCGAATTGGCACGGCAAGCCATGCTGCTGCATCTGTCCACTTCGTTGCGAAACACCTTGCGTTATCTTGATCGGGCCACGGCGGGCTGATCCATCAGAAACAGGAGACGAAAGTCATGCAGGTCTCAATGCGCCGCAAGATCACGCGGGGGGGGCTTGAGGTCACGGCGCTCGGCCTTGGCTGTGCAGCCTTTGGCGGTCTATACCGCGATGCTCCGCTTGCGGATGCCAAGGCCGCCCTGCAGACGGCTTGGGACCGAGGCATCCGCTACTTCGACGCCGCCCCGATGTACGGGCTGGGTCGTGCCGAGCACATCCTCGGCGATTTCCTGCGCGAGGTGGCCAGCCCCGCAAGCGAAGCGATTGTCAGCACCAAGGCCGGGCGGCTGATGGTGTCACCCCGTCCGGGTCGTGTTGCGAAGGCAGCACCGAAAAACCCGTTCGATTCTGGCTGGGTCAACGGGCTGAACTTTGTCGAGGTGTTCGATTATTCCTACGATGGGATCATGCGTAGCTTCGATGACAGCCAGCAGCGTCTAGGGCGGCCAGAGATTGACGTGATCTTTCTGCACGACATCGGCCGGGTGACGCATGACGACCGCAACGATGCTCATTGGCATGACCTGACCTCAGGGGGGTTTCGTGCGCTGGAAGAATTGCGTGCGAGCGGAGTCATCAAGGGTTTCGGTCTAGGCGTGAACGAAACCGCGGTCATTGAGGCGGCGATGGAGGAGGCCGAACTTGATTGCTGCCTCTTGGCGGGCCGTTACACCCTGCTGGATCGCGATGGTGCAGAGCTTTTGGACAAAACTGCCAGGCGCGGTGTCGCGATTGTTGCTGGCGGTGTTTTCAACTCGGGCATCCTTGCGGGCGGGGATGCCAAGTTCAACTACGTCGATGCTCCGGCGCGGGTTGTGCAGCGGGTCGAGCGTCTGAAGGAGATCTGCGCCGGTCATGGAGTACCTCTTGGGGCGGCTGCCATCCAGTTCCCGCTGCGCCATATCGGCGTCACCTCGGTCGTGGTAGGCGCGCGGTCAGCCCGGACGATCACCACCAGCGCTGATTGGTTCGAGACCCCGATACCCG
>JBDKFE010000006.1:0-8404 GCA_039798885.1 Pseudomonadota bacterium
GGATGACCGACCGCAGCGCCACACTGGCCCGCCGCGACATGGACGACATCCACCGCACCATCGACCACCTCAACCTCACCGCCCAATGGGCGCAAAGCCGCGCGTCCGAGGCGGACCTGGATGAGGTGACCGACACCCTGCTGCTGGCCATGCACGACCTTCGCTCGGTCTTGGTGAAGCGCAAGGCCGACCGCATCGCCAAGGCGGCGAAGGCGGCGGAGTAATCTAGGCAATGCATCCCAAGCGTGCGGCCATTGCCGCACGCGCCGCGACCGGGTTACGCAGTCCCGCCCGTGCGCCCGCGCACGGGCCGCCCCCGCCCCCCGGGCGGCGGGGGCGCAAGCGCCCCCACCGGGGCGGGCGCGTCCCGTGCCCCCTGCGTCTACGAAAGCTGAACACCCCTTGCGGCTTCGTTGCCTCAGCCGCAATCGGACCGGCGAAAAGGTCCACTGGACCTTTTCGCGTCGGTCCTCTGGCCCCGACCGAAAAACCCCTGTCTCGGACTTGGCCCAGCCCCTCAAAATCAAACGGAGCGCAGCTTGCGACGGACGCATTTCCTCCTAGCAACCCAAGCTCCCCTCACCCCGCCACCCCATCCACCACCCGCCGCCGATACCCCGCCCAGAACCGCCACATCAGCGCCGCCGCCGCACAGACCAGCCCCACCACCAGCCCCAGCCACACCCCCACCGCCCCCCAGCCAAGGACAAAGGCCAGCGCATAACTGCACGGGATGCCGATCCCCCAGTAACTCACCGCCGCCAACCACATCGGCACCTTGGTATCCTGCACCCCACGCAAAAGGCCCAGCGCCATCACCTGCATCGCATCCGCCAACTGAAACAGCGCCGCCAAGGCCAGCAGAACCGTCCCCAGAACCACGATCCCCGCACTCTCGGGCTTTGCCATGTCCAGAAACAGCGAAATGATAGGCCCCGGAACCACAAGGAACAGCACCACCATCGCCACGCCGAAGGCCGCCGACAGCCCGACCCCCACCAGACCCCCGTCCCGCATCCCGCGCAGGTCCGCCGACCCATCCGCTTGGGCCGTCCGGATCGTCACCGCGTTCGACAGCCCCAGATGCACCATGAAGGCCAGCGCCGCCACCTCCATCGCGATCCCATGCGCGGCCAGTTCCACCGTCCCGATCCAGCCCATCATCAGGGCGCTTGCCTGAAACAGCCCGCTTTCGGCCAGCCCCGTCACGCCGATGGGCCAGCCCAGCCGGAACACCCGCCCCATCGCCACCCAATCCGCCCGCCAGAACCGCTGCCACAGCCGGAACCGCCGCAACTCTGGCAACCACCCGGCATAAAGACCCAGCGCCAGCACGCTCGCCACCTGCACCGACAGCGTGGCAATCGCCGCCCCCACCACGCCCAACTCCGGCGCACCCCAATTCCCGAAGATCAGCGCCCAGTTGATGACGACGTTCAGCACCACCGCCCCCAGCGTCACCCAAAGCACGACCTGCGTCCGCCCCAGCGCCGCCAGATAGCTCTTCAACGCCATCACCATCAGCGCGGGGATCATCCCCAGCCCCGCCACGCGCAGATAATCCTGCCCCAGCGCCGCCACCTCCGACCCCTGCCCCAAAGCCAAAAGCAGCGGCCCCGACCACCAAAACAGCGGATAGCAGGCCAGCCCGTAAAAGACCGACAACCACAGCCCCATCCGCGTGTCGCGCCGGACCTGCGTCTCGTCCCCTTCGGCCAGCGCGGCGGCGACCATCGGCATCACCGCCTGCGCAAAGCCGGACCCAAGGATGAAGATCACAAAGAAACTCGACGCGCCCAGCACCGTCGCGGCCAGTTCGGTGACCCCGTACCAGCCCATCATCACGGTATCGGCCACATGCAGCGCCATCTGTGCAAGGTGACTGCCGATCAGCGGCAGGCCCAGCACCAGCGTCGCCCGCCCGTGCTGCGTATAGGTCAGGGGGTGTGTCATCCTGTCGGAGTATCGCTCCACCACGACAGGAACAAGACACCACCCACGCCGCGCCGCAGCGTTCCGCCCTAGGACAGAAATCAGCGTCCCAACCCGCCTTCAAATTCCTTCGAAGGAATTTGCAAAATTCTTCAAAGAATTTTGCCCAACCCCGTGCGCCCTTGCCCCGCACATCCCGTCACAAGGCATCTGCCAGAACGCGTTAGCAGCGTTCCGCCCCTACCAAAGCGCCCGTATCATCCCCGCTGCAAAGGCCGCGATCACCAACCCGCCCGCGATCTCCAGCACCGGCAGCACGCGCCAGACCCGCGCCTCTCCGATCCCTGCCAAAGCCCCCTCGCGCGACCAGACCGCCAGCACCGCCACCCCGACCGTCACCACCGCCACGCCAAGACCCATCGCAAAGGCCCCCGCCACCCCCGCCGCCCCGATCCCCATCTGAAACGTCAGGATCAGCAGGAACAGCGCCCCGGAACAGGGCCGCACCGCCACCCCGCCGATCAACGCCAGCGTATCGCGCCAGCCCTGCGCCTCGGCCAGCTGCGCGGCACTGGGCGCATGGGCATGACCGCAGCCGCAGTCCTCGCCGTGAGGATGATGGCCGCGATGCGCGTGGTCATCAGGGTCCTGCCCCTCCGCCCTCTGCCGCCACAGGCCCCGCCCCCCGCGCCAGACCAGCCATAGCCCGATCCCCCCGATGGCCGCCCAACTCACCACGGCCAGCGCCCCCTCGGCCAGCCCCACCATCCGCTCCCGCCCCCAGCCAAGCAGCAGCACACCCGCATAGACCAACCCCACCGCCACCGCCGCCTGCGCCAGCGACGCGGCCAGCGCCACCACCGACAGCCGCAGCATCGGCACCCGCCGCGCCACGCCATAGCCGCCGATCACGAACTTCCCATGCCCCGGCCCCGCCGCATGCACCACGCCATAGCCAAAGCACACCACCATCAACCCGACCCAGGCCGCAGGCTCCCCCGCCTGCACCGCCCGCACCGCCCCGGCCAGCGGCGCCTGCATCGCCCGCTGCGCCTCGGTCGCCATCCGCCCCAGCGCGTCGAACCCGCCCAAGACCCAGACCAGCGCCAGCGCCCCCGCCACCCCGATCCCGGCAAGCGTCAGGACGCGGCGCATATCACCCGCACCTCCTGCGCAAAGACCTCGCCCACTTCGGGAAAGCCCATCTCCACATCCACATCCGCCGGAATCTTCGCCAACTCTGCCTGCAAGGCCATCTCTGCCGCCGTCAGGTCCGGCGCGATGATCTCTTTCGTGCAGCCCTCGGCCAGCACCTCGCGGATGGTGTATTCGGTGTAATAGGTCGGATCGTAATTCTTCACGACCAACAGCCCCGCCACCGGCCAATCCAGATCGCGGATATGGGACGACACGATCCGCCCCCCCTCATAGCGCGCCACCCCGTCCCGCGGACCCGACAGCGCGACAGGCACCTCTCCGGCAAAGGCATAGGTATCGCCCGG
The DNA here is from genome assembly GCA_039798885.1 of Pseudomonadota bacterium. Classification (GTDB taxonomy): domain Bacteria; phylum Pseudomonadota; class Alphaproteobacteria; order Rhodobacterales; family Rhodobacteraceae; genus Paragemmobacter. The sequence goes on from JBDKFE010000006.1 coordinate 3,435, forward strand.
AAAACCGGGGTCCCAGTTCATGTCGAACCCCTGTAGCGCCGCCGTCTCTTCGGGCGTCAGGCGGCCGTCCCCGTCCGGGTCCAGCCCCCGCTCCGTGATCAGCACGAGCGAGAAGAACGGATCATAGCTCCACGTCACCCGCAGCGACACCGCGCGCCCTTCGGCATCGCGGATCACCTCCAGCCCCGTCTCCATGAACACATGCGGATGCGCGCCCGCCGGACCCGCCAGCGCCACCAGACCCGCCATCGCCCATGCCAGACGCACCACACCCCTCCGCACTGGTCCCGTGCCCAGAGTTAGGCCCCCACCCCCGCCCCCGCAACCCGCAACCCGCCTCAGCGGCGAACCGCCGGATGGGTCGCCGCGTCAAGGATATGCCCCGCCCCGTTGATCACCTGACTGGCCCGCCCCACGATCAACGGGTCGGGCGTCCCGATGACCAAGGCGTCCTTCTCTGGATAGTCCAGCGTCGACAGGAAATGCCGCATCGCATTCAGCCTTGCGCGCTTCTTGTCATCCGACTTCACGATGACCCAAGGCGCGTCGGCGGTATCGGTATAGAAGAACATCGCCTCCTTCGCCTCGGTATAGTCATCCCACTTGTCCAAGGACGCCTTGTCGATGGGCGACAACTTCCAGCGCTTCAACGGGTCCGTCTCGCGCGCCGCGAAGCGCTTCCTCTGCTCGTCCCGCGTGACGGAAAACCAGTATTTGTAAAGCCGGATGCCGGACCGGACCAGCATCCGCTCCAACTCCGGCACTTCGCGCATGAATTCAAGGTATTCGGCAGGCGAGCAGAAGCCCATCACCCGCTCCACCCCCGCGCGGTTGTACCAAGAACGGTCATAAAAGACCATTTCCCCCGCCGTCGGCAGATGCGCGATATAGCGTTGAAAGAACCACTGCCCCTTCTCCACATCGCTGGGTTTGGTCAGCGCGCAGACACGCGCGTAGCGCGGGTTCAGATGCTCCATAAAGCGCTTGATCGTGCCGCCCTTGCCCGCCGCATCGCGGCCTTCCATCAGGATGACGAATTTCTGCCCCGTCTCCTGCGCCCAGATTTGGACCTTCAAAAGCTCTGCCTGAAGCGCCGCCTTCTCGGCCTCATAGGCGCGGCTGCCCATCGGGCGATGATAGGGATAGACCCCCGCCTCGAACGCCGCGCGGATGCGGTCGGTGTCAAGCGTCGGGTACTGCTGCGGCCCCGCCGCCTCTGGCACCGCCGCCTCTGGCACCGCAGAGCCAGCCACCGCCCCCCTGTCAAAGGTCACGCTGTCGCCATCCATCGGTGCCTCCCTCGCTGGTCTGATGCGCCAAGCCCTGCCACGGATCGCCCGCCCCCGCCTTGATCCCGGTCAATCCCGCCCCCGAAACCCGTTTGCCTTGCCCCGCCGCCCCGCCTAACCTGAGGCCGCCGAACCTTTGCCCGTCACGACCATCCCAAAGGCCCAAACATGCTGACCCTCTACGGTGTCTACCGCTCCCGCGCCTCGCGCCCGCTTTGGGTGCTGTTCGAAACCGGCACCCCCTTCACCCATGTGCCCGTGATCCAAGCCTACCGCCTGCCCGACCCCAAAGCGGCGGACGCCCCCCTTCACACCGCCACGCCGGATTTCCTGAAGGTCAACCCGCAGGGCCAGATCCCCGCCATGACCGATGGCGACCTGACGCTGACCGAAAGCCTTGGCATCGCCACCTACATCGCCCGTCGCTACGGCGGGCCCATCGGCCCGCAATCGGACGCCGAATCCGCGCTGATCGATCAGTGGATGCTGTTTGCCGCCACCGCCATCGAAACCCCCGCGCTGGAAATCCTGCAAGCCCCGCAAGGCGCCATGGGCGAAGGCATCACCGCCGTCGCGGCCGAAAAACTGCGCCGCCCCCTCGCCCGCCTGAACGCGCACCTCTCTGGGCGCGATTGGCTTTTGGGCGACCGCTTCACCGTGGCCGACATCACGGTCGCGGAATGCACCCGCTATGCACAGGGCCACCCCACGCTGATCGCCGAATTCCCCGAGGTGGACCGCTGGATCAAGGCCGCGCAGGCCCGCCCGGCGTTTCAAAAGATGTGGGCGGGGCGGATGGCAGAACCTGCCTAACAGCTTCCCCCGCGATCATACCATAAAGGCTGTCTTCATCGGTCGTTCCTACCGCCCGCCGGCCCAATGGCCGACAACGCGCAACGGTCAGGCCCGGACCGTGGCCCAAAGCCACGGTCCGCGCACGTCCCGCCCCACCGGGACGTGCGCCACGGGCGCCCGCCCCGGCGTGACGCGCGCGGCCCTATCGGCGGAGCGTCGAAACGCCCCACCGGGGCCTTTCGACACTCCTTGCTCTGCTGCAAAAGAAGACGGGAAAACGGTTTCCAGCCGCTTCCCCCTCACTTCACATATTTCCGCCAATCATGCTGCTCGCGGAACCCCAGCACGTCCCTGATCTTCCGGTTCGACAGCAGGCTTTCATGCGGCCCCACGTCCCGCGACAGCGGCACATTCGGGAAGAACCGCTTCAGCAACGCCGCATTCTCCTGCGGCACGGAATTCGTATCGTTCACCGCGTTGAACACCTGATAGCCCAACCCGTCCTTCTGCAGGCACAACTCTACAATCTGCCCCAGATCGCGCGCATCGATATAGGAAAACGTGATCCGCCGCCGCAGCCCCGGATCGTCCTTCAACGGCGGGAAAACCGTCGCATATTCATGCGGCTCGATCACATTGCCGATCCGCAGCGCGTAGATGTCGAACCCCGACCGCCGCTGGAAACTCCGCGCCGTGACCTCGTTCACCTTCTTGGACATGCCATAGCTGTCCATCGGGTCGATGTCGTAATCCTCTTCCAAGGGCAGCACCTTCGGGTCCACCACCCCCTCGCTGAAACAGACCCCATAGGTCGTCTCGCTCGACGCGATGATGATCTTCCTGATCCCCAGCTTCACCGCCGCCTCGATGACGTTATAGGTCCCCATCACATTGACCCGATACGTCTCGGTATCCGCGCACATCATCAGCCGCGGGATCGCCGCGAAATGCACCACCGCGTCAAAGGGCTTCGCCGGACCCTGATCCAACTCGTCATAGCCCGCATGACCCGACATCACCGAAAACATCTGCCCCGCATCGGTGATGTCCGCGATGAAATCATGCACGCCGGGATGGTTCAGCGGCACCCGGTCCAGATTCACCACCCGATGCCCCGCCGCCGCAAGGTAAGCCACCACATGCTTCCCCGCCTTCCCCGACCCGCCCGTGAACAGAACCCGCATGATCCGCCTCCCTTGATTGTCTCGCAACAGCATGGGCCTAGCCACGGGACAGGACAACCCCCACATCTTGCGCCCGCCCCCCCTGCGATGGTCTAATCACAGCCCACAAGGCACCCATAAAGAATCGAGCAACGCGCATGGCCAACGACCTCCTCTCCTCCGGGGACCAGAGCTACAACGCCTCCTCCATCGAGGTGCTCGAAGGCCTAGAACCCGTCCGCAAACGCCCCGGCATGTATATCGGCGGCACGGATGAACGCGCGCTCCACCACCTCGTCGCGGAAATCCTCGACAACTCCATGGACGAAGCCGTCGCAGGCCACGCCACAAGGATCGAGGTCGAACTCCACGCCGATTGCGCCGTCACCATCCGCGACAACGGGCGCGGCATCCCGATCGACCCGCACCCGAAATTCCCCGGCAAATCCGCGCTGGAAGTCATCCTCTGCACCCTCCACGCCGGCGGCAAATTCGGCGGTGACGCCTATGCCACGTCGGGCGGCCTGCACGGCGTCGGCGCATCCGTCGTCAACGCGCTGTCCGACCACATGCGCGTCGAAGTCGCCCGCAACCGCGAACTCTTCGCCCAAGAATTCTCGCGCGGCATCCCCAAGGGCCCGGTGGAAAAGGTCGGCCCCGCCCCGAACCGCCGCGGCACCTCGGTCACCTTCCATGCCGACCATGAAATCTTCGGCTCGCAAACCTTCAAACCCGCCCGCCTGCTCAAGATGGTGCGGTCAAAGGCTTATCTCTTCTCGGGCGTGGAAATCCGCTGGAAATCCGCCATCTCCGACGGCGAAACCCCGCAAGAGGCGGTGTTCCACTTCCCCGGCGGCCTTGCCGACTACCTCTCGGACACGCTCGCCAAGACCTCCACCTATGCCGACCGCCCCTTCGCGGGCAAAGTCAGCTTTACCGAGAAATACAACGTCCCCGGCTCCGTCGAATGGGCGATCAACTGGACGCCTGCCCGCGACGGCTTCATCCAATCCTACTGCAACACCGTCCCCACCCCCGAAGGCGGCACGCATGAAGGCGGCTTCTGGGCCGCCATCCTCAAGGGCATCCGCGCCTATGGCGACCTCGTGAAGAACCGCAAGGCCGACCTCATCACCCGCGACGACCTGCTGGCGGGCGGCTGCGCCCTCGTCTCCTGCTTCATCCGCGAACCGCAATTCGTGGGCCAGACCAAGGACCGTCTGGCCACGGAAGAGGCCGCCAAATGGGTCGAAGGCGCCGTCCGCGACCATTTCGACAACTGGCTCGCCGCCGACACCAAATCCGCAGGCGCCATCCTCGACTTCCTGATCCTGCGCGCCGAAGAACGCCTGCGCCGCCGGATGGAAAAGGAAACCGCCCGCAAATCCGCCACCAAGAAACTGCGCCTGCCCGGCAAACTGACCGACTGCACCGCCAAATCCCGCGAAGGGACCGAACTTTTCATCGTCGAAGGCGACTCTGCGGGCGGCTCTGCCAAAGGGGCCCGCGACCGCGAAACGCAGGCGCTCCTGCCGCTCAAGGGCAAGATCCTCAACGTCCTCGGCGCGGCTTCGGCGAAACTGCACGACAACAGCGAAATCCGCGACATCTGCGAAGCCTTGGGCGTCGGCATGGGCACCAAGTTCAAGGTCGATGACCTGCGCTACGACAAGATCATCATCATGACCGACGCCGATGTGGACGGCGCGCATATCGCCTCGCT
>JBDKFE010000007.1:0-50970 GCA_039798885.1 Pseudomonadota bacterium
AGCTTTGCAAGTGGGCGCGGCGCAAGTCCTGCTTCTTCGCTTCGGCGGCCTGCACGGCCAGGGCCGCGGCGCGGGTGCGGGCGAAGGTGTCGTAGCCGCCGGACCAGACCGTCAGCTTGCGGTTGTCGAGATGCAGGATGCCGCCCACGGCGCGGTTCAGAAGGCCGCGGTCGTGGCTGATGATGATGACGGTATGGGGATATTTCTGCAGATAGCTTTCCAGCCAGAGCGCGCCTTCGAGGTCGAGGTAGTTGGTCGGTTCGTCCAGAAGCAGCAGGTCGGGCTGGGAAAACAGCACCCCGGCCAGCGCGACGCGCATCCGCCAGCCGCCCGAAAAGGCGGAGCAGGGCATCCGCTGCTTGTCCGCATCGAAGCCTAAGCCTTTGAGAATGCTGGAGGCTCTTGCTTCGGCTGACCACGCGTCGATGTCGCTGAGGCGGGATTGGATTTCGGCGATGCGGGTGGGATCGGTGGCGGTGTCAGATTCGGCCAGCAGGGCGGTGCGTTCTTCGTCGGCCTGAAGGACGGTGTCGAGAAGCGAGGTTTCCGAGGAGGGCACCTCTTGCGCCACGCCGCCGATGCGCGAACGGGAGGGGAGCGTGATGGACCCGCCTTCAAGCGCGAGTTCGCCGCGTATCAGTCTGAAAAGCGTGGTTTTTCCGGTGCCGTTGCGGCCCACGAGACCGACCTTGTGGCCGGTGGGAATGGTGGCGGAGGCGCCTTCGAACAGGGGGCGGCCTTCGACGGAATAGGTGATGTCTTCGATCTTTAGCATGATGGGAAAGGGCTTGCCCGATGGGGGGCGGGGCGTCAACGGGGCCTGCGGGGACTGTGCCGGATTCTGTGCCGGAAACTGTACCGCAAACTGTCAGCACGCAGCGGGCGGTGGAGGGGCGTTTCGCGCAACGCCCGACGGGGTGATGAGTCCAGTGCGACCCGCGCATGAGTCCAGATGCGCCGGGCCGGGCGCGGGACGCGTCGCGGCGGCTTTCCTTCGTCCCGGCCCCATGCTAGGAGCGCCGCGCATGAATTCCGGCGTGGCGGACGGCCGCCGCGCCCCCTGATATGGAGACGCCCAAGATGGCCATCGAACGCACCCTGTCGATCATCAAGCCCGATGCAACCAAGCGCAACCTGACCGGCAAGATCGTTGCCAAATTCGAAGAGGCGGGCCTGCGCGTCGTCGCCTCGAAGCGCATCCACCTGACCCCGGCGCAGGCCGGTGCCTTCTATGCCGAGCATAAGGAGCGCGGCTTCTATGGCGAGCTGTGCGCGTTCATGGCGTCCGAGCCGGTCGTGGTGCAGGTGCTGGAAGGCGAAGGCGCGATTGCCAAGAACCGTGAAGTGATGGGCGCGACCGATCCGGCGGCTGCGGCGGCTGGCACGATCCGCAAGGAATTCGCGCTGTCGAAGGGCGAGAATTCGGTGCACGGGTCGGATTCGGAAGCGTCCGCCGCGCGCGAGATCGCGTTCTTCTTCTCGGGCCTTGAACTGGTCGGCTAAGACGGCAGAAATCTGCGAAGATTTTTGCTAGCGGCGTTCGATGACGCCGAGCATATCGAGGGCCGCTTCCAGTTCGGAGCGGCCCTTTTGCGTGGTCGTGGCCTTGATCGCATCGAAGCGGGCGCGGAGGGACTTTTTCTCTTCGCCTTGGCAATCGTTCCAGGGGCGGCCTTGCAGGCCCATCACCAGCACGTAGTAGCCGATGAAATGGGGCGGCGTGCCGGATTGGATGAGGCGGCGGTAGGCCTCGTCCGGGCCCAAGGCCTGCACCTCTTCCGCCGAATGGATGCCCGCCTTGGCGAAGGCGGCTTCGGTTGCGGGGCCAAGGTTGCGGATGGAGGAGACGGGGGTGGGCATGACAGGGACCGGCGCGAATGGAAACGGGGCCAGCCTAACGGCTGACCCCGCTGGAAAGGAAGGCCCCTGATCCGTCTTGGGTCAGATCGAGGCCCAGTCCCGGAAAATCGGGGTAGAGCCCTGCTGCTGGCTGCTGCCCTGGGATTGGTCTTGCTGCTGCGAAGGGGTGGTGCTGCCGCCTTGCTGCTGCGAAGTGGTCGGTTTCTTTGCCATCTGTCCTGCTCGTCTTTTTTGCACGGCATCCGTCTTGCCTTTGTCTGAACGCGGAAAGGGACCGGGGCAAGACAAAGGGATGACGAATTTGCGACGGACTATCGTCTGTGTGCGACAGATGCAACAGGTCCGAAGGCCTGAATGCGGGGTCAGGCGATCACGGTTGCGGGAAAACCCACCTCGTCCAGCGCCTTGAGGAGCTTTTCCGGCGCGGCGGGGCCGGTGGCGGTGGCGGTTTTGGCGGAAAGGTCCACGGTGATCTCGCCCGCGTCAGAGAGGGATTTCAGGGCGGATTCGACCGAGGCCTTGCAATGGCCGCAGGTCATGTCGGGGATGGAAAGGGTGGTCATGGCGGCGGCTCCTTGGCGCTGGTTCTTTGTAGCTGGGGGTTCCAGCGGGGGGAAGGTCAAGGGCGTGTTTGAGGGGGCTTTGTGGGGGGCGGTGCGGCCGCCGCCCGTGGCTTTGGGCCACGGGTGATGACCTGCCGTGGTGTGCGGGTGCCTGGTACGACTCGGCAATGGATGGCTTGGGGGACGACTTTCTTGCGCCTAGGGATTGACCTTCCCGTGACTGGAAGGATTACGTGAGGGTGCGGAAGGAGTATTCCCATGACCGACGCCGCGCTTGTCCCCGTTGCCGAGGATGTCCAAACCGCCCGCTTCCGGCTGGAGGGGATGACCTGCGCCTCTTGCGTCTTGCGGGCAGAGCGGGTGCTGACAGCGCAGCCGGGGGTCGAGAGGGCGGTGGTGAACCTGTCCACCGAGACGGCGGATGTGGCTTATCGCGCCCCGGCTTCGACCGTTGCGATGGCGGCGGCTTTGGCGAAGGCGGGCTATCCGGCGCGGGAGGTGACGGTGGTCTTGGGGGTGGAGGGGATGACCTGTGCGGCCTGCACGGGGCGGGTGGAGCGCGTGCTTAAGGCGCAGGCGGGCGCTAAGGATGCGGTGGCCAATCTGGCGCTGCGGCGGGCGACGGTGACGCTGTTCGAGGGCGGTGCAACGGCCGAAATGCTGGCGGCGGCGGTGACGAAAGCGGGCTATGCGGCGGTGCCGATAGAGGCGGCGAGGCCCCATGATCCGGCGGCAGAGGTGCGGCGGCTGGCGATGGAGACGGGGGTGGCCGGGGCGCTGACCCTGCCGGTTTTTGCGGTGGAGATGGGGGGGCATCTGATCCCGGCCTTTCACCATTGGCTGATGGGGGTGGTGCCTGTCACGCAACTCTGGTTGGCGCAGTTCGTGCTGGTGACGCTGGTGCTGCTGGGCCCGGGGCGGCGTTTTTTCGTCAAGGGCATCCCGGCGCTGCTGCGGGGGGGGCCGGACATGAATTCGCTGGTGGCGGTGGGGACAGGGGCGGCATGGGCCTATTCGTCGGTCGTGACCTTTGCGCCGGGGCTGGTGCCGGATGGATCGCAGGCGGTCTATTTCGAGGCGGCGGCGGTGATCGTGGTGCTGATCCTGCTGGGCCGGACGCTGGAAGCGCGGGCGCGGGGGCGGGCCGGGGCGGCCATCGCGCGGCTGGTGGGCATGCAGCCCAAGGTGGCGCGGCTGGAGGACGGGTCTGAGGTGGCGGTGGCGGCGCTGGTGCCGGGGATGCGGGTCATGGTGCGGCCCGGAGAGCGGGTGGCGGTGGATGGGGTCGTCAGGTCGGGGGCGTCGGCGGTGGACGAGTCCATGCTGACCGGGGAGCCTGTGCCGGTGGTGAAGCATTCCGGCGATGCGGTGACGGGCGGGACGGTGAACGGGACCGGGGCGCTGGTGGTGGAGGTGCGGCAGGTCGGGGCGGCGACGGTTCTGGCCCGGATCGTGGCGATGGTGGAGGAGGCGCAGGGAACCAAGCTGCCGGTGCAGGCGCTGGTGGACCGGGTGACGCTGTGGTTCGTGCCGGTGGTGATGGGGATTGCCGTGCTGGCCTTTGCGGGCTGGATGATCGCGGGGCAGGGCGTGGCGGCGGCCTTGGTCGCGGGGGTGTCGGTGCTGATCATCGCCTGCCCCTGCGCGATGGGTCTGGCGACGCCGGTGTCGATTTTGGTGGGCACGGGGCGGGCGGCGGAACTGGGGGTGTTGTTCCGCAGGGGCGAGGCCTTGCAGCGGTTGTCCGAGGTGCGGGTGGTCGGGTTCGACAAGACCGGAACGCTGACCGCCGGAAAGCCCGTGGTGACGGATATCGTCGGGGATGACCTGCTGGCCGAGGCGGCGGCGGTGGAGGCGGGGTCGGAGCATCCGCTGGCCGCGGCTGTGCTGGCGGCGGCGGCGGCGCGGGGTGTCGCGGTGCCGCTGGCCGAGGGGTTCGAGGCGGTGCCGGGATACGGGGCGCGGGCGGTCGTGGGGGGGCGGACGGTGGCCGTGGGGTCGCAGCGGCTGTTTGTCGAGGTGCCGGTGGCGCTGAGTCAGGCGGCGGAGCGGTTGGCGGCCGAGGGCAAGGGGCTGCTGTTTGTCGGTGACCTGAAGGCGGCGCGGGGGCTGATTGCGGTGGCCGACCCGGTGAAGCCGTCTTCCGTCGCGGCGCTGGGGGCGCTGCGCGGGATGGGGCTGCGGGTCGCGATGGTGACGGGCGACAATGCGGTGACGGCGGGCGCGATTGCGCGGCGGCTGGGGCTGGATGACGTGCAGGCGGGCGTGCTGCCCGATGGCAAGGGCGCGGCGGTGCGGGCGATGGGCGCGGGTGTGGCCTTCGTGGGCGACGGGATCAACGATGCGCCTGCGCTGGCGGCGGCGGATGTGGGGCTGGCCATGGGGACGGGGACGGATGTGGCGATCGAGGCGGGGGATGTGGTGCTGATGTCGGGCGATCCCTTGGGCGTGGCGGATGCGGTTCGGATCAGCCGGGCGACGATGCGGAACATCCGGCAGAACCTGATCTGGGCCTTTGGCTACAATGCGGCGCTGATTCCGGTGGCGGCGGGGGTCTTGGTGCCCTTTGGCGGGCCGCAGCTTTCGCCCATGCTGGCGGCGGGGGCGATGGGGCTGTCTTCGGTCTTTGTGCTGAGCAATGCGCTGCGGTTGAAGGCCGTGAAAGGGGTGCGGGGATGAACATCAAGGATGTGGCAGAGCGGTCGGGGCTGCCCGCGAAGACGATCCGCTATTACGAAGAGATCGGGTTGATCCATCCCTTGCGCGGGGCGAACGGCTATCGGGCCTTCCGCGAGAGCGATTTGCACAAGCTGGCCTTTCTGGGCCGCGCGCGGGGCTTGGGCTTTACCATCGAGGAATGCCGTCGGCTGTTGGCACTTTATGAGGACCGCGCGCGGGCCAGTGCGGATGTCAAGGCGCTGGCAGAGGCGCATCTTGCCGATATGGAGCGCAAGATCGTGGAACTGCGCGCCATGCAGGCGGTGCTGCGCGATCTGGTGGACCATTGCGCCGGGGACCAGCGGCCGGATTGCCCGATCCTGACCGGGCTTGCGGATGGGCCGGCCTGTCATTGAGGGGGTTTCGCGGATGGGGCGGGCCGTGCCACGATGGGCCCGCAACCGGAGGCTTCCATGACTGACCCTATCCCCGTCTTTGACGGCCATAACGACATCCTTTACCGCATCCTGATGCAGCCCGAAGCGCGCGCGGCGATCTGGCTGACGGGGGAAGGCAAGGGCCATCTGGACCTGCCGCGCATGCGGCAGGGGGGCTTTGCCGGGGGGATGTTCGCGATCTACATGCCCTCGCCTGCGGATCCCGACGATGCCTCGGTCGAGGAGCAGATGGACCGCCCGCCCTATGCGCTGACCCTGCCGGAACCTTTGCCCCTGCACGAGAGCCAGTCGGTGGCGCTGGAGCTGGCGGGGCATCTGTTTTGGATGGAGCGGGCGTCGGGCGGTGCGTTCCGGCTGTGCCGCACGGTGGCCGAAATCGAGGCGGCGCGGGCGGCGGGGGCCATCGCGGGCGTGATGCATATGGAGGGGGCAGAGGCGATCGATCCCGGCTGCGACGCCCTGCATGCCTTTCATGCGATGGGGCTGCGGTCGCTGGGGCCGGTCTGGAGCCGTCCGACGGTGTTCGGGCATGGGGTGCCCTTTGCCTTTCCGGCCGGGCCCGATACCGGGCCGGGATTGACAGAGGCGGGAGAACGGCTGGTGCGGGAGTGCAATGCGCTGCGGATCATGATCGATCTGAGCCATCTGAACGAGAAGGGCTTTGACGATGTGGCGCGGCTGTCGGATGCGCCGCTGGTGGCCACACATTCCAACGCCCATGCGGTGACGCCGTCCACCCGGAACCTGACGGATCGGCAATTGGACATGATCCGCGAGCGCGGAGGAATGGTGGGGCTGAACTTTGCCACGGTCTTTCTGCGCCCGGATGGGCGGCGCGATCCGGCGATGGGGTGGGAGGCGGTACTGCGGCATCTGGACCACCTGATCGGGCGGTTGGGCGAGGATCATGTGGGCTTTGGGTCGGATTTCGACGGGGCGACGGTGCCCGAGGGGATCACCGATGTGGCGGGGCTGCCGCGGCTGATTGAGGCGCTGCGGGCGCATGGCTATGACGCGGGGCTGATCGGCAAGCTGGCCTGGGGGAACTGGATGGCTGTGCTGCGACGGACTTGGGGGGCGTAAGGGGGCAAAATTCTTCTGCGAAGAATTTTGGGGGCGATTTTTCTGCGAAAAATCTTGGTGTTAGGTTTTCTGGGGGGCGAACTTTCGCCAGAAAGTTCGAATAGAAGGTTTTTCGCCAGAAAAACCTTCGCCCTTAGAAGAGGAATTGCACGGGTTCGGGGGCGCAGAGGATCAGGTATTGGTTGCCCGCCCGCATGAGGTGAAAGCCGCGACGACGGACTTCGAGGAAGAAACGCTCTTCCCCGATTTCGCGGGCGACCCAATCCACGTTGCGGCGGATCACGCCCCCCGTCACCGCCGCGCGTGCGGCGAAGATCTGGTCGATCCATGGGTCAGGGCGGGCGGCGCGGAGCGTTTGCATGGGGCGATCCTTGCCGCCCCATGCTTGAGATTCGGTTAACGCCGGATCAGGCGCGGCCGCGACGGCCACCACGGCGGCCCCCGGCGGCCTGAGAGGCGGCAGCAGAGGCTTCGGCGAAGCTGAGGCCGCCTTCGACGGCTTCCAGCACCTTGGCGAAACGGATCCATTCGCCGCCGTTCGGGTCGTGGTTCATCAGGAAGTTGGCGGCGCGGATCGCCTCCATCTCTTGCTGGCGGACGGGGTTCATGATGGCCGAGGTCATGCCCGCGCCGATGGCCATGGGCAGGAAGGCCCCGTTGATGCCGTGGCGGTGGGGCAGGCCGAAGGAGATGTTGGACGCACCGCAGGTGGTGTTCACGCCCAACTCATCCCGCAGGCGGCGGACCAGGGCAAAGACCTGCTGACCAGCCGAGGCCATGGCACCCACGGGCATCACAAGCGGGTCCACGACGATGTCATGGGCGGGGATGCCGAAATCGGCGGCGCGTTCGACGATCTTCTTGGCCACGGCGAAGCGGACATCCGGGTCGGGCGAGATGCCCGTATCGTCGTTCGAGATGGCGACGACGGGGACGTTGTACTTCTTGACCAGCGGCAGGACGAGTTCCAGACGCTCTTCCTCGCCCGTGACAGAGTTGAGGAGGGGGCGGCCTTCGCAGGCGGCGAGGCCCGCTTCCAGCGCGGCGGGGACAGAGCTGTCGATGCAGAGCGGCACGTCGACCGTCTGCTGCACGATCTCGATCAGCGCCTTCATCAGGGGCGGTTCGACGAAGTTGTTGTCGGCATAGCGCGGGTCTTCGGCCATTTTGTTGGTGAAGACCGCGCCGGAGTTGACGTCCAGCACGGTCGCGCCGCAGGCGACCTGTTCCAGCGCGTCCTTGATGACGGTGTCGTAATTGCCGGCCTCAAGCTCTGCGGCGAGTTTCTTGCGGCCCGTGGGGTTGATGCGTTCGCCGATCACGCAGAAGGGTTCATCGAAGCCGATGATGACGGTTTTCGTTTTGGATTCCAGGACGGTACGGGTCATCGTTGAACCTTTTTCTTATGCGTTGGCGGGACGGCCCGAAGCGCCGCCGTTTTCGGTGGTCCAGGTGGCATTGGTCTTGATGCCGCCGAGGGGGAAGAAGTGGACGGCTTCGATCCCGAAATCGAGGGTCTTTGCCTTGTGCGCGGCCAGAGCGCCCACGAATTCGGTGGGTTCATAGGGCAGCAGGAGTTTCGTCACGTCCATCGCGCGCTTTTGCAGCACGCGGAGCGAGGGGCCGACGCCGCAGGCGATGGCGAATTTGATCAGGGTCTGGAGTTTGGCGGGGCCCGCAACGCCGATATGGACGGGCAGGTTGATGCCTTCGGCCTTGAGCCGGTCAACCCATGCGATGACGGGGTCAGCCTCGAAGCAGAACTGGGTGGCCATGGCCATCTGCGCGTCGGTGCGTTCGGCGAAGGCGGATTTCCAGCGCGCGGCTTCCATGACCATGCGGTCCGACCCGTCGGGGTCGATGTCCTTGTTGCCTTCGGGGTGGCCTGCGACGTGGAGCCGTTCAAAGCCGTCGAAGGCCCCGGATTCAAGCAGTTGCATCGAGGTGTGGAAGTCGCCCACCGGCTGCGGCACGCCGCCGGCGAGGATCAGGCCCTGCTTTACGTCAGCCTCGCCTTTGTAGCGGGCGACCCAGTCCTGCAACGTGGCCTTATCTTTGATGATGCGGGCCGGGAAATGCGGCATCACGGGGAAGCCTTCGGCGTTCAGGCGCTTGGCGGTCGTCACCATGTCTTCGATCGGGGTGCCGTCGATATGGGCGATGTAGACGCGGGTGCCTGCGGGAAGGATGTCGCGGAAGCTTTCCACCTTTTCCGCCGTGCGGGGCATCACCTCGATGGAGAAGCCCTTGAGGAAGGCCTCCATCTCGGCGGGCGCGTTGGAGGCGGGGGCGGTGGCGTCGCGGCGGAAGTTGAACAGGGCCATCAGGCTCTCCCTCAGGGTCATGGGCCTTAGGCTTTCGCCCAGCCCTCGGCGTCGATCAGCGCCTTGAGGCGCGCGGTGTCATATTCGGCTTCCAGACGCGCGGCTTCGGCCTTGGCGATGTCGTCCTGTTCGCCATCGACTTCGTAGGGCGGCGCTTTCCGCCATTCGGCGAGGTAACTGTCGGTGTCGCGGGCGCCAACCTTCATGGCGCAGCGGTCGATGGCCTGTTCGAAGCGTTCGGTGAGTTGAACCTTGGCCCCCCGGCGGCCTTTGCCGACGATCACTTGGGCAGGGATGTCGCGCCAGTAGACGATGGTGACTTCGGGCATGATTCCCTCGTGTTGCGTTGACCCTGTTGATAGCGCCGATCCACGACAGACGATGTCGGTTTTCGACATGGCGCGCGCGGAAGGCGACCCCCGATGCGACCGCTGCGAGACCTAGCGCAAAAGAGGGCGCGGGGCGACGGGTCCGGGGCGGTGCGGGGTGGAAAAATCTTCAAGGAAAACATGAACGCGGTCGAAAGGTTAACGCGGGTGCCCGCTGCGTGCTTGCCTTGGGGCGGGAAAGGGGGCTACGATTGGGGCAACCACAGATGGAGGGCGGTCATGACGCCCGAGCGTCCCCGGGGGGCGGACGCGATCCCGCAGCGCAAGGCTGCGCCCGAGGGCGTGCGCGCTGCGGTCGAACCGTCGGCTTCCCAACCGCCGGGGGCGGGCTCGCTTTATGCGGCGCTCGACCTTGGCACGAACAGTTGCCGGATGCTGATTGCCCAGCCGAGGGGCAGTCAGTTTCAGGTCGTGGACAGCTTTTCCAAGACTGTCCAGTTGGGCGTGGGGCTTGAAGCTTCGGGTCGGTTGTCGCGTGCGTCGATGGGGCGGACGGTGCAGGCGCTGCGCATCTGTCAGAAAAAGATCGAAAAGCATGGCGTGACGCGGATGCGTCTGGTGGCGACAGAGGCCTGTCGGCGGGCGCGGAATGCCAAGGATTTCATCCGGCAGGTGCGGCGCGAGACGGGGCTGTCGCTGGAGATCATCGCACCAGAGGAAGAGGCGCGGCTGGCGGTGATTTCCTGCGCGCCGCTGGTCGGGGGCAAGACCGAGCAGTTGCTGGTGGTGGATATCGGGGGCGGGTCGACCGAGCTGGTCTGGATCGACCTGTCCACCGTCCCGCCGGAGGATCGGCCGAAGTCGATCATGCGGCTGCATCGCGGGTTTCAGCCGCAGGGAGAGCAGGCGGCGCGGGTGGTGGACTGGATTTCGGTCCCGCTGGGGGTGGCGACGCTGAAGGATCAGTTCGCGGATGTCGAGGACGATGCGGCGCGGTTTGCGTTGATGTCGTGGTTCTTTGAAGAGAATTTGGCGAGTTTTTCCCCCTATAACGCGCAGCAGGCGCGCGAGGGGTTCCAGATCATCGGGACGAGCGGGACGGTGACCACGGTGGCGGCAAGTTATCTGAACCTGCGCCGCTATGACCGGACAAAGGTGGACGGGTTGCAGATGACGTCGGACCAGATCGACCTTGTGATCCGGGAATATCTGGCGCTGGGGCCCGAGGGGCGGCGGACGGACCCGCGGATCGGGCGGGATCGGCATGCATTGATCATGTCGGGGGCGGCTATCCTTCAGGCGCTGATGCGGATATGGCCAACGGATCGCCTTTCCGTGGCCGACCGTGGCCTGCGCGAGGGGCTGCTTTATGCACAGATGAGCGCGGATGGCGTTCTTGGGGACGGGCCTTACGCATGACGGACGGGAAGAACACTTCGGGGCGCGGGCAGCGGGAATTGCGCGTGCGGGTCAAGACGGCGAAGGGGCGGAAGCTTTCCTCGACGCTGTGGCTGGAGCGGCAGTTGAACGACCCCTATGTGCAGCGGGCGAAGAAAGAGGGTTATCGCGGGCGCGCGGCCTTTAAGATCATCGAGTTGGACGACAAATACGGGTTCCTGAAGCCGGGGGCCCGGGTGGTGGACCTTGGCTGCGCGCCGGGGGGGTGGTGTCAGGTCGCGGTGGGGCGGGTGAATGCGCTGGGGCAGACCCCGAAGAAACCCGTCGGCACGGTGCTGGGTGTCGATCTGCAGGAGGTGGAGCCCATTCCGGGGGCAGAGCTGCACCAGCTGGATTTCCTTGCCGATGATGCGGATGAGAAGGTGAAGGGCTGGCTGGGCGGTCGCGCCGATGTGGTCATGAGCGACATGGCGGCGGCGGCATCGGGGCATAAGGCGACGGACCATTTGCGGATCGTGGCGCTGGTCGAGGCGGCCTTGGCCTTTGCCTTTGATGTGTTGGAGGATGGCGGGACCTTTGTCGCCAAGGTGTTGGCGGGCGGGGCCGAGAACGAGATGCAGGCGATGCTGAAGCGCAACTTCCGCAAGGTGGCCAATGTGAAGCCGCCGGCAAGCCGGTCGGACAGTTCCGAGAAATTCGTGGTGGCGCAGGGGTTCCGGGGGCGCGAGCGGGGCGAGGGCGCGGCGTCGGAGGAGTGACGGGACAAGATTTTTCTGGCGAAAAATCTTGCGGGCGAAATTTCTGCGAAATTTCGGTAGCACCTTTGGGAGAGGTTCTTCGCAGAAGACCCGATGGCAAAACTTTTCGCAGGAAAGCTCTCCGCTCGGCGGGGATCAGCCGCCCCAATGGCGGACGGGGCCGCAGTCCATGTGGACGAAGTTCGACCGCGAGTAGCGGCCCACGCCGCCCGAGGCGCAGGCCTCGGCAGCCTTGGCCATCTGGCCGACGGAGCGGGATTTCAGGCGGAGGTCGGCGGCCTGACCCTTGATGTGCAGAGAGTTGCGCGCAACGCCGGAGGATTTGGATCGCAACATCGCGTTGGTCTTGGCGCTGCGGTAGCCCGAAAGCAGCATATAGGGTTCGGACACGTCCATCAGGCTGTGGGCGGCGGCCATGATGTCGATGGTGCGCAGGTCCATCTTGGTCTTGTCGTCGGTGCGCCAGTCGCGCATGAAGTAATTGATTTCCTTGACGACTTCTGGGATGTACTCCCCCTCGATCCAGTAGATGGTGTCGATGCTTTCGCCGGTGCGGCCGGAATACATCTTGATCCGGCGGATGTCGCCTGCGCCGCGCAAGAGGCCGAAGGCGTTGGAATAGGTCGGGGCTGCGATCATGGCCGTGGCCGCGAAGATACCCAGCACGCCGCGGCGCGTTA
Organism: Pseudomonadota bacterium; assembly: GCA_039798885.1. Lineage (GTDB taxonomy): Bacteria > Pseudomonadota > Alphaproteobacteria > Rhodobacterales > Rhodobacteraceae > Paragemmobacter. Next base: position 12,112 of record JBDKFE010000007.1, read on the forward strand.
CGCCAAGAGTGTTCGAAAGCGTCATTCTGCCTATCGTCCCCGGTTCGTCGTCGCTGCTGGTTAGGGCAGCTTTCGTGCCACTTTTCCCCAAGTGCAGGCCTGTTATTGCACAGGTCGATTCGTCACCCAAGCTTTGATTGTTCACAGCAGGGAACCAGATCACGCATCGGCAAATTTTTGCTGAATGGCCGATCGCGGGGTGCGGGGTCCTGCGGTTGTTGCCAAAGCGCCGCGCGGCGGGGGCTGGCGAAGGACCAAGCCCTGTCTGTGCGGGATGTGAATGGACTCCCCCGACGGAATCGCGGAAATTGGCGAAATAGCTGGAAAAACTGCGATTACGAGGGTGGTCATGGGTGGCGCGAAGGACGGGCGGGGGTGCCGCGGGGTGATGGCGGTGATGGCCCTGTCTGTTGCGCTGGCCTTTTCCGCCGGGGCGCTGCGCGCGGAAACGATGCCCTTTGCGCAGGCGGTGGCGGCGGCCTTGGCGGACGATGCCGCGCTGTCGTCCTTTTATCAGGCGCGGGACTACCGGACGCTTTGGACCGGACCGCAGGATGCAGAGCGGCGGGCGATGCTGCTTGCGGCGCTGGATGGGGCGGCGCTGCACGGGTTGCCGGTCGCGCGCTATGACGCGGCGGCGCTGCGGGCGGCCTTTGCGGCGGCGGTGACCGAGGGGGATCGCGGGCGGCTTGAGGTGCGGATGACGCGCGCCTTCCTTGCCTATGCGCGGGATCTGATGTCGGGCGTGCTGGACCCGGAGGTGGCGGATGCAGGTATCCACCGGGTTGTGACGCGGCCCGATCCGCTGGTGCTGCTGGCGCAGATAGAGGGGCCGGGGGCGGCGAAGATGCTGCATGATCTGCCGCCGGATGCGCCGGAATATGCGCTGCTGGTGAAGGAGAAGCTGGCGCTGGAGGCCGCGATGGCGCGCGGTGGTTGGGGCGCGCCGGTGGCTGCGGCGGCGCTGGCGCCGGGGGCCGAGGGGGACGCGGTCGTGGCGCTGCGCGACCGGCTGGTGGCGATGGGCTATCTGCGGGCCTCGGCCACGGCCGTCTATGACCGGGCGGTACAGGCGGCGGTGCAGCGGTTCCAGATGGATCACGGGCTGACCGCCGATGGCGAGGCGGACGAGGCCACGATGGCCGAAATCAACGTGGAGCCAGAGGCGCGGGTGCGGTCCATCGTGGTGGCGATGGAACGGCTGCGCTGGATGCATGATGTGGAGCGGGGGGCGCGGCATATCTGGGTGAACCAGCCGGATTTCACCGCAAAGATCGTGGATCATGGCAAGGTGACGTTCCAGACCCGCGCCGTGATCGGAAAGAACGTGCCGGATCAGCGCAGTCCCGAATTCTCGGACGAGATGGATCATATGGTGATCAACCCGTCTTGGGGCGTGCCACGGTCCATCATCGTCAAGGAATACTTGCCTTTGCTGCAGCAGAACCCGAATGCGGTCAGTCATTTGCAGGTGATCGACCGGAATGGGCAGGTCGTGCCACGGGACGCGGTGGATTTTGCGTCCTTTACCGCGCGCAGCTTCCCCTTTGGACTGCGGCAGCCGCCGTCGGATGGGAATGCGCTGGGGAAGGTGAAGTTCATGTTCCCCAACGCCTACAACATCTACCTACACGACACCCCCGCGAAGGAGTTGTTCGACAAAGAGGTGAGGGCCTATAGCCACGGCTGCATCCGGCTGGCTGATCCCTTTGACTTTGCCTATGCGCTGCTTGCGGCGCAGTCGGACGATCCGAAGGGGCTGTTCAACGCGCATCTTGCCACCGATCGCGAGACGGTGGTGCGGTTCGAAGAGAAGTTGCCGGTGCATCTGGTCTATTTCACCGCATGGCCGGGGGCGAAGGGCGGGATGACCTATCGGCGCGACATCTATGGCCGGGACGGGCGCATCTTCGACGCGCTGACCGAGGCCGGGGTGGCCTTGCGCGGCGTTCAGGGGTAATCCCTAGGGATGACCGCCCCAAGGAGAGCCTGAGCCATGCCCCACACGATCCGCGATATCGCTGCGGCGCTTGGTGCCGAGGCGGCGGGTGATCTGGATATCGTCGTGGCGCGCGCGGCAGAGCCGCAGGCGGCGGGGGCGGATGCGCTCGCCCTGGCGATGGACCCGAAATATGCGGGCGGAATCGCCAAGGGGGCGGCGCGGGCGGCGCTGCTGTGGCCGGGGGCGGATTGGCAGGGGCTGGGGCTGAAGGCTGCAATCTTCGCGCCGCGCGGGCGGCTGGCGATGGCGGGGCTGACGGTGCTGATGGACCCGGGGCCGGATATCGCGGCCGGCGTGCATCCGATGGCCATCGTCGATCCGACGGCAGAGATCGGGGCGGGCGCGGCGGTCGGGCCGTTTGTGGTGATCGGGCGGGGCGTGCGGATCGGGGCGCGGGCGCGCATCGCAAGCCATGTGTCGGTGGCCGAAGGCGCGGTGATCGGGGCGGATGCGCTGATCCTGCAGGGCGCGCGGATCGGGGCGCGGGTCACGATCGGGGATCGGTTCATCTGCCAACCCGGCGCGGTGATTGGGGCGGACGGGTTCTCTTTTGTCACGCCGGAAAAATCCGGGGTCGAGGAGATTCGCGAAACCCTTGGGGAGCGCGGTGAAATCCGGCGGCAAAGCTGGACCCGCATCCATTCGCTGGGGGCGGTGAGCATCGGGGACGATGTGGAGGTGGGTGCCAATGTCTGCATCGACCGGGGGACGATCCGCGACACGGTGATCGGGTCGGGGACGAAGCTCGATAACCTTGTGCATATCGGGCACAACGTGCAGGTCGGGCGGGATTGCCTGCTGTGCGGGCAGGTGGGCATTGCCGGATCGGCGCGGATCGGGGATCGCGTGGTGATGGGTGGGCAATGCGGGGTGAATGACAACATCTTCGTGGGGGATGACGTGATCGCCGGGGGGGCCACGAAGATTTTTACGAATGCGCCTGCGGGGCGGGTGCTGCTGGGCTATCCGGCGGTGAAGATGGAGACGCATGTCGAGATGCAGAAGGCGCTGCGGCGTCTGCCGCGACTGGCGGCGAAGGTGGCCGAGATGGAGCGGATCGTGCTGCCGAAATCAGACGGCACCGCGTGACGGGTGCGGCGATGGACGTGCGCGGAAAAGTCATAGAAATCATCGCGAAGCAGGCACTTCTTGATGTGGCGGAGGTAGCGCTGGAGGCCCGTCCCGAGGCGCTGGGACTCGACTCGCTGGGGATGGTGGAGGCGATCTTTGCCATCGAGGAGGCCTTTGACATCACGGTTCCCTTCAACGCCAATGATCCGGGGCAGTCGGGGTTCGACATCTCGACCGTGGGGGCCATCGTGGCGGCGGTCGAGGGGCTTGTCGCGCAGAAGGCGGCATGAGGCGGGTCGTCATCACCGGGGCGGGAACAGTGAACGCGCTGGCCCATGACGTGCCGGGGACATGGGCCGCGATGCGGGAGGGGCGGTCGGGGATCGGGCCGCTGGACCTGCCCGATGCGGATCGGCTGGGGATAAGGATCGGGGCGCAGGTGCGGGGCTGGGATGCGGCGGCGCATCTGGAGCCAAGGCAGGCGGCGCAGGCGGATCGGTTCGCGCAATTCGCGCTGGTGGCGGCGGCGCAGGCGGTGGCGCAGGCGGGGCCGGTGACGGGGCCGGACTGCGGGGTGGTGCTTGGCACAGCGGGGGGCGGGCTGGCCACGTCGGAGGAAAGTTACCGCGCGGTCTTTGCCGAGGGGAAGTCCCGCGTCCATCCGCTGACCGTGCCCAAGCTGATGGCCAGTGCGGCGGCATCGCATGTGTCCATGGCGCAGGGGATCACGGGGCCGGTCTTTACCGTGTCGACGGCCTGCGCGGGGTCGAACCATGCGATCGGGCTGGCCTTTCAGATGGTCCGTTCGGGCATGTGCCGCGCGGTGCTGGCGGGGGGGGCGGAGGCGATGCTGACCTTCGGCGGGGTGAAGGCTTGGGAGGGGTTGCGCGTGCTGTCGCCCACGGGATGCAGGCCCTTCTCATGCGATCGGGATGGGATGGTGCAGGGCGAGGGGGCGGCGGTTTTCGTGCTGGAGGCGCGCGAGGCGGCGCTGGCGCGGGGGGCCGAGGTTCTGGCCGAAATCGTGGGATTTGCCATGACGGCGGATGCGGGCGATCTGGTGGCGCCATCGCTGGACGGGGCGGTGCGGGCGATGGAGGGGGCGCTGCGGGATGCGGGGCTGGCGCCGGGGGATGTGGGCTATGTGAACGCGCATGGCACCGGCACGGCGGCCAATGACCGGACAGAGGCAGAGGCCATTGCGAAGGTCTTTGGCGGGCGGTTGCCCTTGGTCAGCGCGACCAAGGCGATGCATGGGCATTGCATCGGCGCGACGGGGGCCATCGAGTTGCTGGCGGTGATCATGGCCCTGCGCGAGGGTGTGATTGCCCCGACGCTGGGCCATGCGGGCCCGGATGCGGGTGTGGCGCTGGACGTGGTTCCCGGCATGGCGCGGCAGGCGAAGGTGGAGGTCGCGCTGTCCAATGCCTTTGCCTTTGGCGGGTTGAACGCGGTGCTGGCGCTGCGCCGGGGCTGAACGGACATGGCCGCGCCCTTTCGGGACGCGGCCAAGCTTTCGCGATCAGCGTGGGATCATTCCTGCGGTTCTGCCGGGGCTGCCGCCTGCGCGGCATCGACGGCGGCCTGTGCCGCAGCGACGGCCTCGTACCCGGCGGTGAACCCTTTGAGCGACACCTCAAGCACGACGGTCTGGTCGGGGGCGACCGCCGGGACGATGGTCACGATGGCGTTGTTGCCCGCCTTGAAGGCGTCGACTTCGGCCGCAGTGAAGCCCACGCGCGCAACGCAGCCTGCGGCAGAGCAGAAGGAGAAGGGATAGACCTTCGGTTCGGCGGCATCGACGCCGATGCGCAGGCCCGCCGTCAGCAGGGTTTCCAGCGGCGCAATGACCGTCGCGCCTGCCGCCGCCTGACCGCCTGCGGGCAGGGTGAACAGGCCAATCTCGGCCACGGAAGTGCCGGACCCGTCCTTCAGCAATTGGTACAGCTGGCAGGGGTCCACGCCGCTTTCGGTGCGTACGCAGCGCAGTTCCCAGGCGTCGAATGACTCTTTCACATAGGTCGAGCCGATGCCGTCGGCCGGGGGTTGACCCATCGACAGGTCGGTGCCCGGCGCAGCCGCGCCCTCGGCAGGGGCTTCGGTGGCGGGGGCGGCTTCGGTGGTTTCCTGCGCCTGTGCGGCGATGGCACCGAGTTGGGCGGTGGCGATCAGGGCCAGAAGCGAGAGGGACTGGGAAAGGGAAGAGCGCAACATCCGATACGTCCTTGGTTGGTACATAGGCCGCTTAGCACGGGATGCGGGCGCTGTCAGGCGCGAAATCCTGAACAGGCGGCGGGAGGCTGTCACGACGGCGGGAGGTGATGGGGGCGCGCCAAAAAGGAAAAGGGCCGCTGCGGCGGCCCTTTTCGGCATTATTTGTTTGCTCCCTGTCGGACTGGCCGACTTCATGGGGTGGGACGGTATGCGGGAACGCGGCATCCGTCAACTGGGAATCTGGTCGCGATCCGGCCTGAAATTATTGGGAAAACTGTCCTTGTGGTCAAATTTTCCGGGGCCGTGTCGGAAGGTGGAGCATCCTTGGCCAATCGTGTGTCGGGACACGGCTTCGTCTATGGAAAGATGGCCGGAAGGATGTAACCTTTGCGCCGTCGGTTTGGGAAGAAGGGGTGACGCAGTGACGGATACGGGGATGATCTTCGTGGGGGGCGGGGGAGAGGGCTATGCCTTGCCGCAGACGCTGCTGCTGAAATACGGCAACCGGCACGGGCTGATTGCCGGGGCCACCGGGACGGGCAAGACGGTGACCTTGCAGGTGCTGGCCGAGGGGTTTTCGGCCGCCGGGGTGCCGGTGTTCCTGTCGGATGTGAAGGGCGATCTGTCGGGGCTGGGGGCGGCTGGTTCGCCGGAACACAAGCTGCACGGGCCATTCATGGAGCGGTCGGCCAAGATCGGGCTGGACCTGCAGTATCGCGCCTTTCCGGTGACCTTCTGGGATCTGTTCGGCGTGCAGGGGCATCCCATCCGGGCGACGGTGGCCGAGATGGGGCCGCTGTTGCTGTCGCGGTTGCTGGACCTGACCGAGGCGCAGGAGGGGGTGCTGAACGTGGCCTTCCGGCTGGCGGATGAGGAGGGGCTGCCACTTCTGGACCTGAAGGATTTGCAGGCGCTGCTGACCTTTATCGGCGAGAATTCCGAGGCGATATCCACCCGTTATGGGTTGGTGGCGACGGCATCGGTGGGGGCCATCCAAAGGCGGCTGCTGGTGTTGGAGAACGAGGGGGGGGCAAAGCTGTTTGGGGAACCGGCGCTGGATCTGGCGGATTTGATGCTGGTGGATGCAAGCGGGGCGGGGCGGATTTCGATCCTTGCGGCGGACCGACTGATGCATTCGCCCCGGCTTTACGCGACCTTCCTGCTGTGGCTGCTGTCGGAACTGTTCGAGACGCTGCCCGAGGTGGGCGATCCCGAAAAGCCGAAGCTGGTGTTCTTTTTTGACGAGGCGCATCTGCTTTTTGCCGATGCGCCCAAGGCGCTGGTCGCGAAGGTAGAGCAGGTGGCGCGGTTGATCCGGTCCAAGGGTGTGGGGGTGTTCTTCATCACCCAGAACCCGGCGGACGTGCCGGAGAACATCCTTGGCCAGTTGGGCAACCGGGTGCAGCACGCGCTGCGGGCCTTTACCGCGAAGGACCAGAAGGACCTGCGGATGGCGGCCGAGACGTATCGGCCCAACCCGCGCTTTGCCACGCAAGAGGCGATCCGGGATGTGGGGACGGGCGAGGCGGTGACGTCCTTTCTTGAAAACAAGGGGATACCGGGGATGGTGGAGCGGACCCTGATCCGCCCACCGTCAAGCAAGCTGGGACCGATCGATCCGGCGCTGCGGGCGCAACTGGTGGTACAATCGCCGGTGAAGGGGAAGTACGAGGCCCCCGTGGACCGCGAGAGCGCCTATGAGATGCTGCGCCTGCGGGCCGAGACGGCGGCGGCAGAGGCGGCGCGGCAGGCGGGGCCGGAAGCTGTGCCAGACGATGACGGGCTGTCGCATGCGCGCCGCTATGGTGGCGCGGCGCGCGAGGGCGGGCGGTCGTCGCGGCCCGCACCCAGCAGCCGGAGCGATTCGATCGGGGAGGCCTTTGCCAAAAGCTTTGCGCGGCAGTTGGGCACCAGAACGGGGCAGGCGGTGGTGCGCGGCATTCTGGGGTCGCTGTTCCGCAGCAGATGAGGTTGCATCACGGGCTGGCGCGGGGGTCGGGGATGGCCGGATGCCCATCGTGCAGGAAAGCGACCTGTCCGCGCAGGTGCGGCGGGGATGGGGCATCGGGTCTTTGCCATGAGGTGCGGCCTGCCCTTGGTCCGGGTGCCGCGCGTGGCAGAGGATGCGGATTGGTGCCCAAGGGCCTTTTGGGATGCCGCGCAGGGGAGGTGACGGTTCGGGCCTAAAGCGGACGGATGCGTAGCCGCGTCAGGCGGTTTTCGCGGCGCTGGACGACTTCGAAGCGGAAGCCGTGGAAGCTGAAGGTCTGGCCTTCGGCGGGGATGGTCTGGGCTTCGTGGATGACAAGACCCGCGATGGTGTTCGCCTCGTCATCCGGGAGGCCCCAGTCGGTGGCGCGGTTGAGGTCGCGGATCGTCATGGCACCGTCCACCATGTAATCGCCCGTCTCGGTCCGTTTCAGGCCGCCGTCCTTGGCCACGATGTCGAATTCGTCGGTGATCTCTCCCACGATCTCTTCGAGGATGTCTTCCAGCGTGATGAGCCCTTGGAGCGCGCCGTATTCATCCACCACCAGCGCGAAATGGGTGCGGCGTTTCAGGAATTCGCGCATCTGTTCGTCGAGCGTGGTGGTTTCGGGGATGAAGTAGGGCTTCATCGCGACCTTCACGACATCGAGTTCGGCAAGCGATCCGGTCGCCTCGTCCCCCCGGATCAGGCGGTCCACTTCGCGCAGCAGGTCCTTGGCGTGGATCACGCCGAGGATGTTTTCGTCGCTGTCGCGGAAGACGGGCAGGCGGGTGTAGGGCGAGGCGAGGGCTTGGGTCAGGATCTTTTCGGGCGGAAGGTCGGCGTCGATCATTTCGATCTGGCGGCGGTGGCGCATGATCTCGTCCACCGTGCGGTGGGCGAGGTCGAGCGCGCCGAGCAAGCGGTCGCGGTGGTCCTTTTGCATGGCCCCGCTGGAATGGCCGGTGGAGATGGCATCGACAAGGCCTTCGCGCAGCGCTTCGGCCCCGTCGGCGGCAGAGCGGCGGTAGATCAGGCGGTTCAGCGCGGCGCGCAGGGCAAGGCGCGGGCGCGGAAGCGAGAGCGTCAGCGCGGTGGCGGCGACAAAGAGGAGGAGGAGGGCGAGGGCAATCTTCATTTGCGTGCGAGCGGGTGGTGGTCGAGGACGAGCGTCTTGAGGTGGTCGTCAAGGACGTGGGTGTAGATTTCGGTCGTGGCCACATCGGCATGGCCGAGCAGCGTCTGGATCACGCGCAGGTCGGCGCCGCCCGCCAGAAGGTGGGTGGCGAAGGCGTGGCGCAGGGTGTGGGGCGTGACCTTTGACGGGTCCACCCCGGCGAGGACGGAGATGTCCTTGAGCATCAGGTGGAAATGCTGCCGGGTCAGATGGCCGTCGGCCCCCGGGCCGGGGAAGAGGTGGCGCGAGGGTGGCTTGCCTTGGCGGCGCGCCTCGTCCTCGGCGGCGTCGCGGTGTTTGAGCCAGTCCGTCACGGCGGCGCGGGCGGGGGTGGAAAGGGGGACCATGCGTTCCTTGTCGCCCTTGCCCCGCACGAGGATCATGCGCGGGTCGCCCCGGACGGCAGCGACGGGAAGGGTGACGAGTTCGGTGACGCGCATTCCGGTGGCATAGAGCAGTTCCAGAAGGGCGGTGTTCCTAATGCGTTCGCCTTCTGTGCGGCCTTTGGTCCGTGCGGCGTCGAGCAGGCTTTCCACTTCGGCGGAGGAGAGCGTCATCGGCAGGCGTTTCGTCGCGCCGGGTCCGGTGATGCGCAGCGCGGGGTTGTCGGCGCGCCAGCCTTCGTCATGGGCGAAGCGGTAGAGTTGGCGGATGGCGGTCAGGCGGCGGGCGCGGGTAGCCTTGGACAGGCCCTCGGACTCGCATGAGAGGAGGTAGTCTTCGACCGTCTCGCGGTGGGCGGTGGCGAAGGTCGCGCCCTTGCGGGCGAGCCATGCCATGAAATCCTTGAGATCGCGGCCATAGGCAAGTTGCGTGTTGCGCGCGGCACCGTTCTCGGCCGCCTGTGCGTCAAGGAAGGTCGAAATCCACTGCGGTTCGCTGCGTGGGGCCATGGTCACCCCCGGCGTTCGAGGAGCAGGAGTTCAAGGGCGGTGCGGCGCGCGGCCCTGTCCAGCCCGATCTTGCGCAGCAGGGCAAGCCCGTCGGTGACGCCATCGAGATCGCCCTGGACGCCGTTTTCGATCTGGTCGATGGCGGCGAGGATCGCTTCGCCTGTGCGGTTTTCGGCGGCGAGGTCGGCGAGTTGGCCTTCGACCGCATGGCCTGTGAAGGCGGGGGCGATGGCGCGGGCAAGGCTGTCGGGTGGGGTGAGGCCGGTGATGCTGCCTTTGGCGAGCGCCAGAAGGAAGGTTTCGCGCGGGTCGGTCGGGGTAAGGTCCTTGGCGAGCGTGTCCAGTTCGGGGGAGAGGAGGGCGAGGGTGAAGGCGATGCGGCCCGCCTCGCCGTCGAGTTTCAGGGCCGAGAGGCGGTGGCCGTAAAGATCGGCGAAGGGCACTTCAAGTTCCGCCTGCGTCATGCGGTCCCAGACCACGGGCAGGGTCTGTGCGATGGCGGCGCGGTCGCCGTTCTGCATGGCGGATTCGAAGGACTGAAAGGCGGCGACGCGGTCCCAGACGCCGCCGGACGCGGCGGGTTTGCGTTCGGTGTAAAGGCCGAGCAGCAGGTTGGACGGGATCGCCCCGGCGCGGGCAAGGCGTTCGGCGGCTTCGACCTGCGATTTCCAGCCCGCCTGCGGGCGCAGTTCGGCATGGGCGAAGGCGATGGGTAGGGTGGCGGTGGAGAGCGGTTCGCCAATCGCCTCGAACATCCGCCAAGCGAGGGGGGTGACGAGGTCGGGGGTGGGAAGCGGCGCTTCGCCTTCGTAGAGGTCGGGATCGAGGAAGCGGGAGAGAAGCGCGTCTTCTTCGTCCGTGATGTGGCCGAGGGCCTGCCCGGTGCGCAGGGTCAGGGCGGCGGCGTTCCAGTCGCCAGAGCGGGCAAGGCAGAAGATGCGCGCGGGGAAGGTGGGGGCAAGACCGGGGGATTCGACCATGATGCGGCAGCCGCGGTCTTCTTCCCCGGTCAGGAGGGCGACGTCAAAGCTGCGGCGGAAAAGACCCGGATCACGGGACCCTGCCGCATCGAGCAGCGCGCGGGCCTGATCGAGCGCGCCAAGGTCGAGCAGCTTGTCGATGCGCGCGGTGAGGAGCTGGGCCGAGCTGCCCGCATCCGCCGGGGGGTCCGCTTCGGCGAGAAGCAGCGTCAGCAGCAGGCCGCGCAGGGATGGCAGGCTTTCGGGGCGTTCGGTGGCGATGAGGGCGGCGATGTCGGCGGTGCGGCCGGGGCCCCAGAGCGCTGCGGGTAGGCCCGTGACCTGCGGCGGCAGAAGGCCCGTCGCATCGGGCGAGGGCGCGCCAAGGATGGTGGTGGCCACGGCTTCTTGCACGACGCCGGTGGTGACGGTGGGCTTGGCCGGGCCTGTGGTCGCCGGGGCGGCCACGGATTGCGAAAGCCAGTCGATGGCGGAAAGCGGTTCTTCGGCTGCTGCGGCGGGTGTCAGCGCCGCAAGCAGGGCGATGGCGGAAAGGGTTGGGCGGATCGCCTCAATCCGCATTCAGCGTCACCGGAACCTTCACTTCGCCCTGTTCGGGCGAAAGGTCGGCGAGATAGGCATATCCCGTCAGCCCCAGAAAGCCGAGGATCGCCAGAAGAAAGACTGCCTTGATGATGCGCCCCATGCGCCATGCCTCATGTTCTTTTGTTGTCCGTTATATGCGGACCTTTCGGGCCTTGCCCAAGACCGGTGCCCCGGCCTGCCTGCGACTGTTACCGCAATCCGGGGCAAATGCCACAGCCCTTGCGCGAATATATATGGCTTTCGGGTGAAGTTCACGCCATTGAGAAGGAGAATGAAGCGGGTCTGGCGGGCGGTTTTGCGCCCGAGGCACGGTTGGTGGATGGACGGCGCGGCAAGATGGGGCGGCTGAAGAAGACCGTTGTCATGGTGGGGATGATGGGCGCCGGAAAGACGGCGGTGGGTCAGGCGGTGGCCCGCGCCCTATCGGTGCCCTTTATCGATTCGGATGAAGAGATCGTGAAGGCCGCCAGCCGATCCATCGCGGAAATTTTCGAACGCGACGGCGAAGCCTTCTTCCGGGCGCGCGAGACAGAGGTTCTGGGGCGGCTGCTGCGCGGGGCGCCCTGCATCTTGTCGACGGGGGGCGGGGCCTTCCTGTCCGATGTGAACCGCGACCTGATCCGCGAGTCGGGGGTGTCGGTCTGGTTGCGGGCGGACCTTGATCTGCTGTGGCATCGGGTGCGGCACAAGACGACGCGGCCGCTGCTGCGCACCGCCAACCCGCGCGAGACCTTGCGTCAGCTTTACGAGGCGCGGGTGCCGTTCTACAGCCTTGCCGACATCGCCGTGGACAGCGCGGCGGAATTGTCCATCGAAGAGATGGCGGCGAAGGTCGTGGCGGCGCTGGAAACGCGCGCGGACGTTCTGGAAGGGGAATGATCTGATGGCGGTGGATGTGGTTCCGGTCGCGCTGGGGGCGCGGTCCTATGAGGTGCGGATCGGGACCGGGCTGATTGATCGTGCCGGGGCGGAGATCGCGCCCTTGCTGAAACGCAAGCGCGCGGCGGTGGTGACGGATGAGACGGTTGCGCCGCTGCATCTGGCGCGGCTGGTCGCGGCGCTGGAGGCAGAGGGGATTTCGGTTTCCACTCTGGCCCTGCCTGCGGGCGAGGCCACGAAGGGATGGGAGCAGTTTTCCCGCTGCGTGGAGTGGCTGTTGGAGCAGAAGGTGGAGCGGCGGGATATCGTCGTGGCCTTCGGCGGCGGGGTGATCGGCGATCTGGTGGGCTTTGCCGCTGCGGTGCTGCGGCGGGGTGTGCGCTTTGTGCAGGTGCCCACGACGTTGCTGGCGCAGGTGGACAGTTCGGTGGGCGGCAAGACCGGGATCAACACGGCGCAGGGCAAGAACCTTGTGGGGGCCTTCCACCAGCCGTCGCTGGTGCTGGCGGATATCGGGGTGCTGGAAAGCCTGCCCGCGCGCGACTTTCTGGCGGGCTACGGAGAGGTCGTGAAATACGGCCTGTTGGGCGATTCCGCCTTCTTTGACTGGCTGGAGCAGAACGGCCCGCTGCTGGCGGGCGACACCGAAAAGCGGCAGCGCGCGGTGCGGCGGTCGGTGGAAATGAAGGCCGGGATCGTGGAGCGGGACGAGACGGAAGAGGGCGAGCGGGCGCTGCTGAACCTTGGCCACACCTTCTGTCATGCGCTGGAAAAGGCGACGGGCTATTCCGACCGGCTGTTGCATGGTGAGGGGGTGGCGATCGGCTGCGCGCTGGCCTTCGAATTGTCGCAGCGGATGGGCCTGTGTTCGCAGGAGGTGCCGAGCCGGGTGCGGGCGCATTTGCGCGCGATGGGGATGAAGGTCGATCTGGCCGACATTCCGGGCGATCTGCCGGGGGCAGAGGCGCTGGTCGCGCTGATGGGGCAGGACAAGAAGGTGGTGGACGGCAGGCTGCGTTTCATCCTTGCGCGCGGGATCGGCGCGGCCTTCGTTGCCGAAGATGTGCCGCCCGCGCTGGTGACGGGGTTGCTGCACGAGGCTTTGGCCGCGCGACGTTGAAACGCGGGGATGTGTCGCGGCTGGTGCTTGCGCGGTGGGGGGGATGGGCGTAGGACCGGAACATCCCTTCCCTGCGCCCGGTTGCCGCCATGACCCCTGAACCCCTTGCGGATGCCGTTCCCGCCGTTCCCGCCCTTTCCGCGCCCGACGATCTGCTGGGGCGGGTGGTGCATTTCCTCGATATGGGCGGGGCGGCGATGTATGCCATCGCGGCGCTGTCGGTCTTTGCGCTGGCGCTGATGCTGTGGAAGCTGTGGTCGCTTTGGCGGGTCGGGGCCTTTTCCGGGGGCCGCGTGACCGAACGGGCAGTGGCGCTGTGGGAGGCGGGGGACCGTCAGGGGGCCATCGCGCTGTTGCAGGGGCGGCGGTCGGCGCGGGCGCGGGTGGTGCTGGCGGCGATGCGGGCCGCGATGGATGCGCGGCTGGACCGCCCGGCGGCCGAGGCCGCGACCGAGCAGGTCGCACGGGCAGCTTTGGCCGATGCGGCGGCGGGGCTGCGGTTTCTGGATCTGGCGGCATCGGTTGGACCTTTGCTGGGGCTGTTGGGCACGGTGACGGGGATGATCGCGGCCTTTCAGGGGCTGGCGGCGGCGGGGGTGCGGGCGGATACCGCGACGCTGGCCGGTGGTATCTGGGAGGCGCTGCTGACCACGGCGGCGGGGATGGCGGTGGCAATCCCCGCGATGATCGCGCAGCACTGGTTCGAGGCGGTGATCGAGTCGATGCGTCATGGCATGGAAGATGGCGCGACGCGGGTCTTCGTAGCGCAAGACCGCGCGCGGGCCGTCCCTCTGCGGGTCGCGACCGAGGGCGGCGAGGTCGTGAACTGGGCGCAAGCGGCGGCGCGGGCCGTGGCGCAGGCGCGGCAGGCAGAGTGACATGCGGATCGCAGCGCTTGCCCGGAGGCGGCGGCGGCTGAACCTCACGCCGATGATCGACGTGGTGTTGCTGCTGCTGGTGTTTTTCATGATGGTTTCGCGCTTTGGCGGTTTGCAGGGGATGCCCTTGGCCGTGGCCGGGGGGGGCGCGGGGCAATGGTCCGGGCCGCCGCGTCTGGTGGATTTGGGGCGGGATGGCGTGACGCTGAACGGGGTGGCGGTGCCGATGGCGGCGCTGGTGGAGCGGTTGGAACCGTTGATGGCGTCGGCAAACGACCCGGTGATCCTGCGGGCGGGGGAGGGATCGGCGGTGCAGGATCTGGTCGCGGTGCTGGATGCGCTGCGGGCGGGCGGCATCACCCGCGTGATCGTGGCGGAGTGACGGGATGCGCGTGACCTCGCCCCTACGCAAGGAGGCCCGGCAGGCGGAGCCGCTGCTGCCGATGATCGATGTAGTCTTCTTTCTGATCATCTTTTTCATGATGGTGTCGCATTTCGCAGAGCCGGAGCCCTTTGCCGTGGCGCGCCCAGCCTCGGTGGCCGAAGAGGCGGTGGCGGCGGACCTCGCGCTGTATTTGTCGGCAGAGGGCGTGGTGGCGGTGCGGGGCGCGCAGGGTGTGGTCGAAGGCGATGCGGCGGTGGCGGCCGTGGTTGCGCGCTGCGATGCGGTGTGCGGGCCTGTGCTGCTGCATGCGGATATGGCGGCCCCGGCGGGGGCGGTGGCGGCGCTGCTGCCAAAGCTGGCAGCGGCGGGGCTGGCGGATATCCGTCTGGTGACGGTGCGGGAATGAGACGGGGCGGGGCCTTTGCCGTGGCGGCAGGGGTGGCGGCGGGGCTGCACCTTGCAGCCTTTGCCGCGCTGGGAAGCGGGGTGTCGTCGGGGGCCGAATCTGCGGGGGATGGGGGGGACGCGCTGGTGTCGCTGGTTGCGTCGGATGCGTCTGTCGCGGCCTTGGTCAAGGCATGGGAGCGTCCGCCAGAGGTGGCCGTGCCAGAGGCACCAGCGCTGGCTGCGCCTGTGGTGGAGGCCGCGCCGATGATGCCCGCGCTGAAGGATGCCGGGGCGGCGGCGTCCGTGCCGGACTTGCCGGATTTGCCGATGGCCGAGGCGGGGCCTGCCCTTGCCGCGCTGGCCCCGCCGCCGCGACCGAAGCCTAAGGCAGAGCCGAAGCCCGCGCCGGAGGCTGCGCCTGCGCCTGTGGTGGAGGCGCCTGCGCCTGTGAAACCTGCGGCAGAGGAAAGTGTCGCACAATCCGGGCAGGCGGCGGCGGGCAAGGGTGGCAAGGGGGCTGCGGGCAACGAAGGCGTGGCGCTGGCGGCGACGGCGTCGGGGGCGGCGGTGGCCAATCTGCGGGCGGCATGGGGCGCGGACATCCGCGCACGGATCGAGCGGCGCAAGTCCTATCCGCGCGATGGGGACGGGGCCACGGGCATGGTGAAGCTGCGGATCGTCGTGGCTGCGGACGGGCAGTTGCGGGGGGTGGGTATCGCGGTGTCGTCCGGGTCCGAGGCACTGGACCGCGCGGCGGTGCGCGCGGTGGAGCGCGCAGGACGCTTTCCCCGCGCGCCCGAGGGGGTGGAGGGCGAGGTGAGCTTTACCCTGCCCGTAAGTTTCCGGCCCTAGAACAGCAGTTTGTAGGCGTTGCCCAGCGAGTCCGTGGCGGTCCCGTTGCCACTGGTGGTGCCCGAGCCGACGACAAACGTCCCCTGAACGATCGTGCCGTCGCGGCAGACGGCGTAGATTTCGCCGTTGTTGACCCCGGCCACATCCTCGTTCGTGCCGCCAAGGCGGCCCCCCAGATCGCGGATCGACAGGTTGATGCCGCGTTCGCGGGTGATCACGCGGGGGGCGACCGTGCTCCACGTGCCCTTGCAGCGCGCGCCTTCGGGCAGGCGGAAGCTGAGTTCGCCCGACGATCCTTCGCTGTTGGAGGCGGTGATGCGGATCACCGGGGGCGGTGTCTGGGCGGCAAAGGGGCCTGCTGTGGGATAGAGCTTCATTTCGTTCTTTGACCCACAGGCCGTGAGGGCGGTGCAGGCGAGGACGGCAAGCGCGGCGTAACGGTTCAGCACGGTTATCCCCGATGAAATGGGCCGGAAGACCGGCCAGAATCGTCGCGGGAAAATAGGCGCGGGGGGCGGGGGGCACAAGCCGGGAACCGGCTTGGCGGGATCACGTTTTCCGGGCGGTGCGGCGGGTGGCATCTTTTGTTTGCGGCGCAAGGGGGCGGTCTGTCCGCTTGCTTTGCACAACCTATCCGATTGAATGCTGCGCGTATGAAGACAATTGCCGCCCCCATGGCCAATTAAGGCAGCAATGTGGCCAAATTTGGTCAAGGATTTGACCCGAAATTAATGATAGTTTATCGCCAAGGGTAGGGTACCCGCACTGCTGCGGGTTGTGATCCTGAGGGGATGTCATGGTCGGGCTTGCACGAGTTGGAAAAATGGGGCGGATGGCGCAGCGCGGTGTGGGATTGTCGATCCTCTGCCTTGGCGGGATGGCCGCTTTGCCCGGCGCGGTTTTTGCGCATGAAAGATCCTATCGGATGCCCGACGAGATTTGCGACATTCTTCGCGAGGTGCCGTTGAACCGGAACCTGCTGAACCAGATCCTTCGCCGTCCGGACTACCTTGATATTCTGGAATATGCGGATGAGCATTGCGGTGACCTTTCCGGATTGATGATCGGGGCGACAGGGGCGATCCCGGTCGCTTTTGCCGTCGGTGACCGGGACGGCAGAGGGACGGGAACCAGCGGCGGGCCCAGCACGGGAGGTGGTGGTACGGACACTGGTGGTGGTACGGGCACTGGGGGTGGTACGGACACTGGCGGTGGTACGGGCACTGGGGGTGGTACGGGCACTGGGGGTGGCACGGACACTGGGGGTGGCACGGGCACTGGCGGTGGCACGGGAACCTGTGTCGGCACAGGCACCGACTGCGGAACGGGCACTGGCAACGGCAATGGCAGCACCAGTTCCGACAGCGGCTATGGCAACGGGCAGAGCACGTCCGAGAATGGGAATGACTGACGACCCTTCGATCGTCATCGTTTGATCGTCCGGTCCGCAATCCTATCGTAGCAAAGGCATAAGCGGCGCGTCCGACAGGAAGGCAGTCGTTGGTCTGCCTCTCCAACGCGGCCTGCGCTGCGCTGTGACACGCCTTCGTGCGTTTGACCTTTACGCGCCTGCTTTATCTGCGGGGTCGTCATGGGACGGTCCTGCAAGCAGGCGGCATCTTGGGGATCAGGTATTGGCAGGGTTGGGCGCGCTGGCGCTGTGTGGGTGGGATGAACGCCCCACTTACAACCGCCGTCCGCCCCTGTAGCAATTGACCAAGACGCGCCCGATGCAGGGGCCACGAGCAAGCCGTGACAGGCCCGCCCGGTGACGATGCCGCCCGTCATTCCGGCGGCGTAACGGAAATGACCGCAGCCACCCCTAAATCAACAGGGGCGGCTGCCTGTCTGGGTTTGGTCAACAGACCAGACCGTCATTTCATCTGGGGCATGTCTGTCAATGTGCCCAAGAAGGCCACGATTTGCGCTTCTTCTTTGGTGGTAAGGCCGAGATTTCCAAGTTCGTCGTGGTTGGCCGTGGATGCGATTTCGGCGGTTGGCCAGCAGTGGGACGCGATGGCCTCTGCCTCTGGCAACCACGTCTCGCAGGCAGGCCAAAGATCGCGGGTGTTATAGAACTTGACCACACCTTCCAAAGTTTCGAAATAGCCGTTGTGCATGTAGTGCCGCCCTTGGCCCATGGCGACGTTCCGCAGGGTTGGAACCTTGAACTTGCCCTGCGCCGTTTCGGCATAGCCCGCATAGATCAGGTCCCCCGACAAGGTCTTGGCAAGGCCAAGGTCCAGCGGTGCCCCGGGATTGGCTGGAAGGCCCAGATTGTCATAGGTGAAATCGGTGAACAGGGCGGGCATTTCCGTGCTGCCCAGAACATGGCATGCCGCACATTGCCCCTTGTTGGCAAAGAGCGTCAGGCCCGCCATTTCGTCCGTGGTGAGGTCCGCCTTGCCCGCCACGTAGTCGTCATAGCGCGACCGGAAAGGCGATACTTCTGCCGAGGCTTCATAGGCCGCAAGGGCCCGCGCCATCGTGGTAAAGGCGGCGCTGGTGTCATCGGCCAACTGGGCGGTGATCTCGGTTTCGCAGGGTGACAGGGATTGCACCTTCTCGCAGGTGGCAGGTTCGAGCCCGGCAAGACCTGACGTTTCGCAGGCACGTTGCACGGCGCAGGCTTGGTTCGGCAGCGCCATTTCGCCGGGGTTCAGGATCGGACCGCCCGCTTGATCGGAAACAGCTTGGCCAGTAACGGCCCCGGTTGCGCGACCGTCATAGAAAAGACCGCCCATGAACAGGGGGGCCCCGTCTTCGATCACATGGTGAAAGGGTGGGCTGGCAAAGGCATAGGCCGCCGAAGGGGCGATGCGGTTCCCAACGGCACCCAATGCGCCCGGAACGAATCTTTCACCACTTGCGGCAAATCCCGCAGTCGGCTGGTGGCAGGAGGAACAGGCCTGTGTGCCATTGATGGAGAGGTTGGTGTCAAAGAACAGCGTCTTGCCAAGATCCGTAAGCGGATCGGCAGAGGCAGGTCCGAAGGTCATCATCGCCAAGATCAGGGCAGCAAGACGTTTCGCGGGGTGCGACACGGCAGCACCACTCTTGCCCCTGCGGTTGGACTGAAAACCGCCCGCGCTTTGCTGCACGGACGGCAGGGTACGACCACGGTCGTTTTGCACATTGAACATGGTATCCTCGCTCGCCCTTTGGATGGCATCGCGGTGTCGCCTTTGGGAAAGGAGCGGATCCGTGGATGCGTTTGCGTCGACCCCAGTGATGGCAGGTCAGGACGTGCAGCGCATGGGACCAAGGTCGTGCCATGTGCGCGACAATGGTGGAACATGTGCGCGACAATGGTGGAAATGGTCAGTCCCCGGTTGCATGAGGCCGTCGCTTATCGCGCGACAAGAGGTCCTTGATCCAACTTGCCCTGCCGAGGTGGCGTGTGAGTCACGTAAACGGGGAAAGCTATCCGTCGGCGGGCACCGTGCCTTGACTTTGGCGCAAGTGGTGTGGGTCCAACAGCAGCGGTCAGACAAAGCAGCCCTGTGACGCATCGCTTCGGCAACAGCGCGTTTCTGGCGTTGGGCGGGGATTACGGCACGAAAGCGTGTCGTGGCTGGCTGGGGCGCTAGGATTCGAACCTAGGTATGGCGGTACCAAAAACCGCTGCCTTACCACTTGGCGACGCCCCAACCGTGCGGCGGTGTTTAGCGAAGGCGTTTGGGGGGTTCAAGGGGGTGCGGATGATTTTCTGTGCCATTGTCGCGGGATGCAGAAGCGACTAGGCAGGGGCTATGCAGGGATATGATGTCATCGTGCTTGGGGCCGGGGCCGCCGGGATGTTCGCCGCGATCGAGGCGGGGCGGCGCGGGCGGCGGGTGCTGGTCGTGGACCATGCCAAGGCGGCGGGAGAGAAGATCCGCATCTCGGGCGGGGGGCGGTGCAACTTTACCAATACAGGCATCGCGCCAGAGCGATTCCTGTCGAAAAATCCGCGCTTTGCGCTGTCGGCGCTGCGGCGCTACACGGCGGCCGACTTCATCGCGCGCGTGGATGCGGCGGGGATCGCTTGGCACGAAAAGACGCTGGGGCAGTTGTTTTGCGACGGGCCTGCGACGCAGATCATTGCCATGCTGTTGCGCGAGATGGCGCAGGCGGGGGTGGGCCTTTGGCTGGGCTGTACCTTGGGCGAGGTGCGGCGGGTCGCGGGCGGGTTCGAGGTAGAGACGGCGCGGGGGACGGTCAGGGCGGCGTCGGTGATCGTCGCGACGGGGGGGAAGTCGATCCCGAAGATGGGGGCGACGGGATATGGCTATAAGGTCGCGGAAACCTTTGGAATTCCGGTGACGGAGACGCGGCCCGCGCTGGTGCCCCTGACCTTTGCCGAGCAGGAACTGGACTGGATGCGGCCCCTTGCGGGTGTCGCTCTGGCGGGGCGGGTGAGCCGGGGGAAGGTGGGGTTCGACGAGGCGGTGCTGTTCACGCATCGCGGATTGTCGGGGCCTGCGGTGCTGCAGATATCAAGCTATTGGCGCGAGGGGGAGGCGATCACGCTGGATCTTGTGCCGGGGCGGGATGTGGCGGGGTTCCTGATTGCCGAAAAGAAGGTGGCGGGGCGGGCGGCGTTGCGGACGGCCTTGGGGAAGATCCTGCCTGAGAAGCTGGCGCGGGTTGTCGAGGCGCAGTCGGGCGCGGGCGGGCCGCTGGCCGAGATGGGGCGCGCGGCGCTGGAGGCGGTGGCGGCGCGTGTGGAGGCGTGGGAGCTTCGTCCTGTGGGATCAGAGGGTTACCGGACGGCAGAGGTCACTTTGGGTGGGATCGACACGGATGCGCTGGACGGGCGGACGATGGAAGCCAAGGGGGTGCCGGGGCTCTTTTTCGTGGGCGAGGTCGTGGATGTGACGGGCTGGTTGGGGGGGTACAACTTCCAATGGGCGTGGTCGTCCGGGTGGGTGGCGGGGCAGGTGGCCTGAGGGCCGCGCGGGCCGTCCGCATTCCGTGCCGGATTCTGTACCGCAAGCTGTCAGCACGCGGCGGGCGGTGGGTTAGGGTTTTGGTGGGAAGATTTTTCTGGCGAAAAATCTTCGGGGCGATCCTTCTGCGAAGGATCGGGACCGTGCGATGGGGCGGAGAGGGCGGCGATCCTTCGCCAGAAGGATCGGGCGGAAGGACTTTCTCAGAAAGTCCTTCCGGTATGTCAGACGCGCAGCGGGTTGGCCTTGGCGAGGCGGTCGAAGGCCATCAGCGTGTCGACGAGGGCGGGCATGTCCGCAAGGCGGACCATGTTCGGGCCGTCCGACGGTGCGGTGTCGGGGTCCTGATGCGTTTCGATGAACACCCCGGCGATCCCCACGGCCACGGCGCAGCGGGCCATCAGGGGCGCGTATTCGCGCTGGCCGCCCGACGAGCCGCCCTGACCGCCCGGCTGTTGCACGGAATGGGTGGCGTCCATGATGACCGGCCAGCCGGTGCGGGCCATGCGGGGCAGGGCGCGCATATCGGCCACGAGCGTGTTGTAGCCGAAGCTGGTGCCGCGTTCGGTCAGCAGGATGCGGTCATTGCCCGTCGAGGCGACCTTGTCGGCCACGTTGTCCATGTCCCAAGGGGCGAGGAACTGGCCCTTCTTGATGTTGACCACCGCCCCCGTTTCCCCTGCCGCGATCAGCAGGTCGGTCTGGCGGCAGAGAAAGGCCGGGATCTGGATCACGTCAACGACCTGCGCGGCAAGACGCGCCTGTTCGGGATCGTGGATGTCGGTCAGCACGGGCATGCCCATGGCGCGGACGGAGTCCAGAACCTTCAGCCCCGCGTCGATCCCCAAGCCGCGCTTGCCTTTCAGCGAGGTGCGGTTTGCCTTGTCGTAACTGGCCTTGAACACGTATTGCGCGCCGGCCTTGGCGCAGGCTTCGGCCATGGTGCCCGCGATCATCTGGGCGTGGTCGAGGGATTCGAGCTGGCAGGGGCCTGCGATCACGAGAAGCGGGCTGTCATTGCTGACGGACAGCCCGCCGATCTTTACTGTCTTCATCTTCGTCCTCAGGCCGAGACCTGTTCGCGCAGGATTGCGGCGGTCATCGACAGGATCAGGTATATACCCGCAAAGATGAGCATCGCCACCACCGTATTCTCGAATGCGCGGGGATAGGTCGCCTCGTCCGGGGCGACGGGGGCCACGGAGAGCGAGATGTAGCGGGCCTGACGGTTGGCTTCGATCCGGGCCGTTTCCATCGTCTGGAGCGCCTGCGCGAGCATCATTTGGCGGGTTTCGGCATCAGCCTCGGCCACGGCGAGTTCGGATTGTACGCGGGCGAGGGATTGGCCGCTGGAATCCTCTTCGACCAGCTTGGCGCGCAGGGTGGCGATTTCCGATTCCAGCGTGGCGATGCGCCGCTTGAGCGGGTCCATCCGCGCCTGATTGGGGTTCGCGTTGGATTCCATTTGGGCGAGGGAAAGCTTGTCGGCGGTCAATTGTCCTTCGAGCGCGCCGATCTGGCCGGTGATCAGGCTGACCTCGACATCCGACGACAGCACCTTGAAGCGTTCCTGCAATTCGACCGAGCGCTGCCGCGCCTCGAGCAGGGCGGATTCGGCGTCGTCATAGCTGCCGCGGGCGTCCTTCATCGCGTTTTCGCGCAGGCGCTGCGTCAGTTGGTCGACCTGTTCTTCGGCATAGCCGATAAGCGCTTCGGAGAAGCGGACGGAGACTTGCGGATCGGGGGCGATCACCTCCATCCGGATGATGCCTTCGGTGGGGTCGTAGGAGACGCGGATGTTGCGCTGGTAGATCTTGTAGGCGTCTTCGTTCGTGGCATCTGGGGCAAGGCGCTGGATGGGGTCCATCGCGGGGTCGGAGAAGACATTGCGGAAGCCGATGTCCTGATCCAGCCGCAGCATGGCGTCGCGCGATTGCAGGTAGCCCTGCACGGTGATGCTGTCTTGCATGTTGGCCATGGGGGTATTGAGCATGCCGCCCATGGTCGTGCCCGTGGGGCTGGGCGGCGTGGCCTGCTGGATCACGAATTCGGTCTTCGTGGCATAGAGCGGGGTCGCGATGGCGTAGTAGTAAAAGCCTGCAAGGAAGGTGGGCAGCAGCACGAAAAAGAAAAGCCGCGTCATCAGCAGGATGGAGCGGCGGCGGCGGCGGCGCGCGAGGTCCTGTTGCATCTTCAGGATCTCGGCGGCGGGGTTCAATTCTTCGCCGGGGGCGGGCAGGCGGACGGGTTTGACCGTCTGAGGTAGCTTGGGATCGGCGGGCACTGGCATGGTGGTGCCGGTGCGACCCGGAAGCTGGGCTGGACCTTCGTCCTCGGCGGCCACGATTTCGACCACCGGGTTGGCGCGGAAAGGATCGAGCCCGGCCTGACGCAGCAGGCGCACGGCGTCGAAATCAGAGGTGGCGGGCAGGCCGTATTTCTGGGCCATGCGTCGGGCAAGGCGGAGTTGACGCCCGGTCAGGCCCTCGCGGCGGATGGCGTCGAGGTCTTGGCCCGCGGCATCGGGGGGCGTGGATTGGGTATGGGCGGCGGCGGTGGGGAAGGCCACGGGGCCGAAGCCGTCTTCGGCGTCGCCGAAGGGGGAGTCGTCGGGTTGGGGCGCGCGGGCGGCTGGCGGCATGCGTCCGCCTGCGACGGCGCTGGCCGGGACCTGCACGGGATCGATCCGGCCGATCGCCTGCGGGACCGGGCGGGCTGCGGGACGGTCCGTCGGCGCGGGGCGTGCGGGGGGCGGTGCCGGTTCGGGCAGCGGGTCCGGACGGCGGGTGTTGTACCGCTTAACCTTGAGTTTCATAATTGTATAACCGTTTGGCTTCTTCGAGCGTGTCGAACATGTGCAGTCGCCCGTGGCGCAGGACCGCCGCAGAGCGGCAGAACTTTTCCAGCGTGGAGGCCTGATGGGACACGACGATCACCGTCGCGTCCTTGAGTTTCTGGCGCAGGATGGACCCGGCCTTGCGGTTGAACTCGGCATCGGTCGATCCGGGCATGCCTTCGTCGATCAGGTAGATGTCGAATTCCAGCGCAAGAAGGAGGGCAAAGGAAAAGCGCGCGCGCATCCCCGACGAGTAGGTGCCAACCGGCATGTCGAAATATTCGCCGATGCCGCAGAGCCAGCGGCAGAAGCTTTCGACGTAATCGGGGTCGAGGCTGTAGAGGCGGGCGATGTAGCGCGCATTCTCGGTCGCGCTGTGGCGGCTGACGACGCCGCCCATGAAGCCCAGCGGAAAGGAGATGCGGGAAGAGCGGGTGATCTTGCCTTCGTCGGGCTGTTCGAGCCCGGCCATCATGTTGATGATGGTGGTCTTGCCTGTCCCGTTGGGCGCGAGGATGCCAAGCGAATTGCCCAGTTCCACCCGGAAGGTCGCACGGTCGAGGATCACTTTCCGCGTCTTGCCCGTCCAGAAGGACTTCGAGACGTTCTCGAACTCGATCATTCCTGCCTCGAACCCGTACCTTGCACATGTCTTTACAGACTTGTGGCGGATTTAACCAGCCAATCTGTCCAGATTATGTCCGATGTCGCGGATTGTTGACAATACGACCGTCCGCCGGGGGATGCGTCCCCGGCGGTCCGGTTCAACGCGACGTCAACCGCGCAAGCAGCAGGGCGGCAGGCCAGGCGAGCAGCGAAAGGGCGAGGCCCAGGCGCGCGGCTTCGGTCATGGCGCCACCGGGCAGCGCGGTGTCGAGGGTCAGGAGGGGGGCCGTGAAGCCCATGCCCGAGATGGCGGCGATGAGGACCAGGTCGCGGATGCGGATACCTGCGGGAAGGGGCAGCCGCAGCAGCCATGCGACGGAGAGCGCGCCGAGGAGAAGGCCCAGCGGCTTGCCGATCCAGAGGGCGGCGAGGACGGTCAGGGTGGTGGGCGCGAAGGCCGCGAGGTCGATGCCGCCCTGCGTCAGGCCAAAGAGGAAGAGGATCGCCGCGACCGGTTTCACCAGCAGGTGGGCCAAGCGGTTGAGCGGGTCGTTGAGGAACTCTTCGGCTTCGGCAAAGAGGCCAAAGGCGCGGTCGGCATGGGGAATGGCGGGGATGATGGGCAAAAGGCCCAAGGCACCGGGAAGGCCCGCCGCCGCCGTGCCCGCCCAAGAGAGGGCACCCGCGACGATGTAGGGCCAGAGCGCGAGGCCGCGGCGGCGTTCGCGTTCGGTGCTGCCGGGGGCGGGCGGGCGGCCGAAAAGGTGCCAGACACCGAGCGCGGCCGCCAGCGGCAGGAGAAGCCAGAGGAGTTGCAGCCCGCCCGAGGGATGGGTGAGGCCGTGCAGCAAAAGGCCCGCCACGTTCGAGGCAATGGCAAGCAGCAGAAGCAGGTGCAGCGCGGGGTGGCCGGGGCCAAAGACCATGCGGCCCGCTACGAAGCCCAGCACGATTTCGGACCCGATGGGCAGGGGCCAACCAGCGGTGGGCGAGACCCATTCGTTCTGCAAAAAGAACCGGGAATGCAGCAGCCAGAGCGCCACGGCCCCGATCAGCCCGCCCAAGACGGCACCTGCCGGGATGAGCGCCCGCCGTCCGGTCAAGGCCCCCCGGTCGAGGATGAGGGCCTCCCACAGTTCTTTGCCGACGAAGAAGACGAAAAAGGCCATCAGGAGGTCGGACACCACCGTCAGCGGCGTTACCACCAGCCCGTCGCCCGCGATCCATGCGGGCTTGGGCAAATCCAGAAGGCGGAATTCAACGAGATCGTAATAGCTTGCGGGGTCTAGATTGACCCAGAGCGTCGCGAGTCCTGCCCCGCCCAAAAGGGCGCGGGCGAAATGACGAACGAAGGGAGAGACGCGGTACATCGGCGTGCAGCCCGTCAGCGATGTGAATTGCGGCGGGGGGTATGCGGGGGCGCGGGCCGCTGCAAGCGGGGCGGGGCGGATTGCCGCGCCGGTGTTGCCGCCGCGCCATGCGGGGGGCATGGTGGCCTATCGCCTGCCCATCCAGAAACGCCGTGCGCCCATGTCATCTTTCCCTGCCGATGCCGCGACGCTGAGTGCGCGGATCAAGACCTGCAGGCTTTGTGCCAGCCGCTTTGCCGTGACGGCGACGGCGCATGAGCCGCGCCCGGTGGTGTGGTTCCGCCCCACGGCGCGGCTGCTGATTGCGGGACAGGCACCCGGCGCGCGGGTCCATGCGTCGGGGCGACCGTTCACCGATGCGTCGGGGGATCGGCTGCGGGACTGGACGGGGCTGTCGGTGGCGGACTTCCATGATCTTGACCGGGTGGCGGTGGTGCCGATGGCGTTTTGCTTTCCGGGCTATGACGCCAAGGCGGCGGACCTGCCGCCGCCTGCGGCCTGTGCGCGGGACTGGCGGGGGCAG
This sequence comes from Pseudomonadota bacterium, assembly GCA_039798885.1. Classification (GTDB taxonomy): domain Bacteria; phylum Pseudomonadota; class Alphaproteobacteria; order Rhodobacterales; family Rhodobacteraceae; genus Paragemmobacter. The sequence continues at coordinate 37,770 of JBDKFE010000007.1, forward strand.
GTGATGGCGGCGCTGCCGGGGCTGCGGCTGGTGCTGGCGGTGGGCGGCGCGGCGCAGGCGTGGCATCTGGGGACGCGCAGCGTCACGCAGGCGGTGGCGGAGTGGCGCAGCCATGCGGCGCGGGGCATCTGGCCCTTGCCGCATCCGTCTTGGCGGACTACCGGGTGGCTGCGGCGGCATCCGTGGTTCGAGGCGGAGCTTTTGCCCGCCCTGCGGGTGGCCGTGCGCGACGTGATGGAGGATGACGGATGACCCCTCTCGATCTTGCCTATCAGGCGATGGCCGCCGACGAGGACCAGCGCCTGCAGTTCTATGAGCGTCTGGCGGATGGCGAGATGTTCCTGCTGCTGGAGAAAGAGGCAGAGGGGGCGGACATCCGTCCGCGCGTCTTTCCGCTGGAGGATGGGCCGGTGGTGCTGTGCTTTGATCTGGAGGAGCGGTTGGCAGAGTTTGCAGGCGGGATCGCGCCCTATGCGGCGCTGCCGGGGCGGGTGATCGCGCAGCAGTTGGCGGGGCAGGGGATCGGCTTGGGGATCAATCTGGGCGTGGCACCGTCGGGCATGGTGTTGCCTGCCGAGGCGGTGGACTGGCTGGCCGGGATGCTGGAGGACGGGCCGGAAGAGGTGGAGGCGGTGCCAGAGGCGTTCCATGCACCGAAGGGGGTGCCGGATGTGTTGCTTGCGGCGCTGGATGCGAAGCTGGCGCGGGCGGGGGGTCTTGCCTCTGGCGCTTTGCTGGCGGGGGTGACTTATCGCGGGGGGCGGCGGGGGCATATGCTGGCCTTCCTTGAGGCGGGGGAGGGGGCGCAGGGGGCGCTGGCGCGGGCGGCGCGCGAGGCGCTGGCCTTTTCGGGGCTGGAGGCAGGGGAGATGGACGTGGCCTTTCTGCGGACGGGTGAGGGTGCGGCGGCGGCCATGGCACGGGTCGCGCTGCGTTTTGACCTGCCAGAGCCTGTGCGGGCGGAACCCGCCGCGCCCATCGCGCCGGGCAGCGATCCGGCAAAGCCGCCGAAGCTGCGGTGAGGGGACGATTTTTCTGCGAAAAATCGGTACCCGGCGGGCGGGCGTCGGGCTGTGGGCTTGGCCGGGGATTCCGGGGCGAAATCGGCGGTGCATTGGGGTAAAATGATACCGCAAATTTCAAGTGATTGATTTGCAAAGAAACTATTGCCTTCCCAAGGCTTGACCTGATCATCGGCCTGCGCGATAAGCCGCCATCCGAGATTCCGGGGGTTCGCCCCCGCTTACATTCACAGGGTTCGAGATGAAAACCTTCACGGCTACGCCGGCGGACATCGAGAAGAAGTGGATCCTGATCGATGCCGAGGGCATCGTTCTGGGCCGCCTCGCCACGATCGTCGCCAACATCCTGCGCGGCAAGAACAAGCCGACCTTCACCCCCCATATGGACATGGGTGACAATGTCATCGTGATCAATGCCGACAAGATCCAGATGACCGGCAAGAAGCGCGACGACAAGGTCTATTACTGGCACACCGGCCATCCGGGCGGGATCAAGCAGCGCACCGCGCGGCAAGTGCTGGAAGGCAACCACCCCGAGCGCGTCGTGATGAAGGCCGTCGAGCGGATGATCACCCGCAACCGTCTGGGCCGTCAGCAGATGACCAACCTGCGCGTCTATGCGGGTGCGGCCCATCCGCATGAAGCCCAGCAGCCCACCGTTCTGGACCTGCGCGTCCTGAACCCGAAGAACACGCGGAGCGCCTGATCATGGCCGACATCAAATCCCTCGACGATCTGAAATCGGCCGTCGCCGGTTCGGCCCCCGCCGCTGCGGAAGCGGCAGCGCCCAAGGCACCGGTGCGCGATGCGCTGGGTCGGTCCTATGCGACCGGCAAGCGGAAGGATGCGGTCGCCCGCGTCTGGGTGAAGCCCGGTTCCGGCAAGGTCATCGTGAACGGCAAGGAGATGGCGGTCTATTTCGCGCGTCCCGTGCTGCAGATGATCCTGAAGCAGCCCTTCACCATCGCCAATGTCGAAGGCCAGTTCGACGTCTTCGCGACGGTGGCGGGTGGCGGTCTTTCGGGGCAGGCCGGTGCGGTGAAGCACGGCATCTCGAAGGCGCTGCAGCTTTATGAACCCAGCCTGCGTCCGGCGCTGAAGGCGGCTGGTTTCCTGACCCGCGACTCGCGCGTGGTGGAACGCAAGAAGTACGGCAAGCGCAAGGCGCGTCGGTCCTTCCAGTTCTCGAAGCGCTAATCTGCAGTGCAATCTTTCCGAAAGGCCCGCGCCGTGCGCGGGCCTTTTGCTTTGCCGAGGCGTGGCGCGTTCCGGGCGGGACGGGCATAGTGCGCGGGTGGTTTGTAGATTCGTGAGGGTTGTAATGACGGAGCGTGACTCGCCGGACGAAACGGAGGCGGGGGCGCAGGTCCCTAAGGAGCGCGAGGAGAGCGCCAATACGACGGTGTTCAGGGGGGTGGCCGGCTATGCCTTTGCCGGGACTGACATCCGCGCGGATATCCGGCAGAAATACGGGCATGAGAGCGACCTTCTGGAGTTGTACGCCGCCGGGTCAGAACGGATCGTCCACAAGTGGCACCATTACATCCCAATCTATGACCGCTACCTGTCGCCCTGGCGCAACCGTCCTTTCCGCTTTTTGGAGATCGGCGTGTCCAAGGGTGGGTCGCTGGATCTGTGGCGGAAGTACTTCGGACCAGAGGCCGTGATCTTCGGCATCGATATCGACAAGCGCTGCGCCGCTTACAACGGGATTTCCGGGCAGGTGCGGATCGGATCGCAGGATGATCCGGGCTTTCTTGCGTCGGTTGTGGCGGAGATGGGCGGTGTGGACGTGGTGCTGGACGATGGCAGCCACGCGATGCCCCATGTCCGCAAAAGCTTTGAGGTGCTGTTCCCGCTGCTGTCACATGGCGGCACCTACATGATCGAGGACCTGCACAGCTGCTATTTGCGGCGTCTGGGTGGGGGATACAAGCACCCGCAGAACTTCTACAATTTCGCGCGGCACATGGTGGATGACATGCACCGCTGGTATCATTCGTTCGGAGAGCGGCTGGGGGGTCTGGGCACCGAATGTTCGGGCATCCACATCCATGACAGCATCTGCGTCTTCGACAAGAACCGCGCCTATCCGCCGACGCATTCCTGGGTGTCCGCGCCGACCAGCACGCCGTGAAAAAAGGCCGGGGCGAGCCCCGGCCAAGTCAGGGGACCGTGCTGGCGCGGGATCAATCGCGCCAGAAGGGTTTCGTGCATTCCGTGGCCGCGCGGTCGGTGCCGAGGCCGATATCCTGTAGCAGGTGCCCGTCCAGACGGGCCAGTGCTGCGCGTGTGCGGCGGCGGACTTCCCATGAGGCGAGCCGCAGGGCGATGCCAACCAGCATCCGCGACAGGGGCGGCAGGCGGGCGGGAAGGGCGCGGGTTGCGACACGGGCAGTCATGCGGAAGCCTTTTGTATTGATACAATAAAGGTGATCTGATAGGAAAGGGATACAATATGCGCCGCAGGACGGCCAGAGGAACATTGTGACCCATACATCTTGGAAGCCCGACCTTGCTGCCTATCCGGGTCCAAAATACCTTGCCCTGTCGCGGGCCCTGCGTGAGGCGATCCGGTCCGGGGCGCTGGCCGAGGGGGCGCAGCTGCCCACGGTGCGCGATCTGGCATGGGATCTGGGCGTGACGCCGGGGACGGTGAGCCGGGCCTACACTCTGGCCACGCAAGAGGGGTTGCTGGCGGCGACGGTGGGGCGCGGCACCTTTGTCGCGGCGCGGGCGCCGAAACTGGGGCCGACGCAGCCGCTATTCGTGGAGCGGGAGCCTGCGGCGCTGCGGGGGCGGGTGGATTTGAGGGCACCGCAATTGCCAGAAGTGGGCCAGACAGAGGCCTTTCGGGCGGCGCTGACGGCGATGTTGCCAGAGATCGGGCCGGATTGGATCGACTATCCCACGCAGCGCGCCGAGTCCCCATTGCGCGCGGAAATCGCGGCTTGGCTGTCGGACCGGGTGCTGGGGCCGATGACGCCGGATGACATCGCGCTGACGGCGGGGGGGCAGAATGCGATCAACCTGATCCTGCTGTGCTGTCTGCGGGGCGACCGCCCGGTCGTGCTGACCGAGGAATTGGCCTATCCCGGTTTCCGGCATGCGGCGCGGCTGGCGCGGGCCGAGGTGGTGGGGGTCGAAACGGATGGCGAGGGGCTGATTCCCGAAGCGCTGGAGGCGGCCTGTCGGCGGCACGGGGCGCAGGTTCTGTGCCTGACGACCGAGGCGCAGAACCCCACCACGGCGCGCATGACGCCAGAACGGCGGCAGCGGATCGCGGCCATCGCGCGGCATTTCGACCTGCAGGTGATCGAGGATGATTGCTACACGCTGTCGGAAAGCGAATGGCCGTCGCTGCGGGCGCTGGCCCCCGAACGGGTCTGGCATGTGGGAAGCCTGTCCAAGACCGTCTCTGCCGCGCTGCGTTTTGGCTATGTGGTCTGCCCGACGGGGATGGGCGAGACGGGGCGGTTGACGGCGCAGCATGCCTTTTTTGCGCTGCCGAAACCCATCGTCGACATCTGTTTGCACCTGTTCCAGAGCGGGGCAGCGGCCGAGATCCGCAAGCGGGTGAGCGCGGAACTGGCGGGGCGCATTGCCACGATGGTGGCCACGATCGGGCGGTTCGATCTGGCGTGGCAGCCGGGGTTGCGCTTTGCCTTTCTGCGGCTGCCGCAGGGGTGGCGGGCCTCTACCTTTACCCGGATGGCCGAGGCAGAGGGGGTTCTGGTGCGGTCGGCGGATGAATACGCGCTGAGCCATGGTCGCGCGCCGCATGCGGTGCGGTTGGCGCTGGCGGGGCATCTGTCGGATGCGGATTTCGCGGACTCCATGGCGAAGCTGGCGGCGCTGCTGTCGCGGCCCCCCTATGATCCGCCGGCGGTGTAGCCAATCGGATTGCGGCGAAATTGTGGCAATGTGCGGACGGGAATTGCCACAATTGCCCCCGGACTGTGCCCCTTTTGTAGCACAAGTGACTCGCAGTCCGACAAATTGGCCAATCTGGCGGTCATAATTGTTGACGCATGCGCCGGGCGGGGGCCAAATTTCCCTGCAAGAGCAGCAAGAATGGACCCGAAAATGGGACAGGCGTTTTTCCACGCTCCGCATGGCGGGGCAGATTTCCTTGGTATTCGGCAGGCGCGCAATGGGGCGACGGAAATCGTCTATGATGATGGCGTCGCGCGCCGCATGGTTTGGCGGGTGGAGGGCAAGCCGCAGGACGGCAAGCTGTCCGATGCGCTGCGCGTGGCGGTGGGCAGCCTGCGGGTGGTGCCGACCCTGTATGACGAGCTGAAGAAGCGCGCCATTTCCATCGAGCGTGTCGCAGGCTGACGCCTGCTGCTTGATTTTCCGGCAGGTGCGGTGCAATTGATCGCCCTGCCGCAACGTTGCCCGTGTCATGGCTTGCACCATCGCGTCGGTTGCGGCTAATTTGATCAAAGATTGGCCGGGAGGGCCGACTGCGAACAGGGCCGACAGGGGGCGCGATGGCTTTGAATGGGGGAACGGGCGGCGGTACGGGCCGCTCTGAGGCGGCCAATGGCCTGCTTCTGATCAGTCCACCGCTTTTCTACGCAGTGCTTCTGTTGGCTGCGCCATTGTTCATGGTGGTGGTCTATTCGCTGTCGCTGGAAGGTGGCGGGTACGGGCTGGACAATTACGTGGCCGTCTGGACGGACCGGATCAACCAGTTGCTGATGGTGCGGTCGTTGACAGTGTCCTTGTCGGTGACGCTGGTGACGGTGGTCCTTGCCTATCCGGTGGCCTATTTCGTGAGCTTTTACGTAAAGCCCGAAAAAAAGGCGCTGTGGCTGTTCCTGATCACCATTCCCTTCTGGACGAGCTACCTGATCCGGGTCTTCCTGTGGAAGGTCATCCTTGGCTTTAACGGGGTGATCAATTCGGGGCTGATGTCGCTGGGCATCATCGACGCACCGCTGACGGCCATCAATTACAACGTGCAGGCGCTGGTCGTCACGCTGGCCCATGCCTATGCGCCTTTCGCCATCCTGCCGATCTTCGTGGCGTTGGAGAAGATCGACCGTTCCTTCCTGGAAGCCGGGCGTGATCTGGGCGAGAGCCAGTTCATGACCTTCTTGCGGGTGACGCTGCCCCTGTCCATGCCGGGGGTGATTGCGGCGGTGCTGATCGTCTTTATCCCGACGGTGGGCGATTATGTGACGCCCGACCTGATCGGGGGCGGCAAACTGCCCATGATCGCCAACCGGATCGAAGGGACGATGCTGAAACAGAACAACCGCGAGGTGGGTTCGGCCATCGCCGTGTCGGCCATGCTTGTGGTGGCGGCGGTGACGCTGATCTTCCTGCTGCTTAATCGGCGCTTCTTGAGGGGGCAGAAATGAAATCCCCCGTCTTTCGCGGCTATGCGGTCATCTATCTGATCTTCCTTTATGCGCCGATCGTGCTGCTGCCGATCTTTGCCTTTAACGACAGCAAGGTCATCGCCTTTCCTTTGCAGGGCTTCACCACCGTCTGGTTCCGCGAGATGTGGGAGGACCAGACGCTGTGGCAGGCGGTAAAGAATTCGCTGATCATCTCGGTCTCGGTCGCGATCATTTCGACGCTGCTGGGGCTGTTCGCGGCGCGGGCCTCTACCCGGTTCCAGTTCCCGGCCAAGGCGGGGATCATGGGGCTGATCATGCTGCCCATGGTCCTGCCCGAGATGATCTTTGCCATGGCGCTGCTGGTGGTGCTGCTGGCCATCGGGATCAACCTGTCGCTGGTGACGATCATCCTTGGCCATGTGCTGGTCTGCACGCCTTTTGCGGTGGCGATCCTATCATCGGCCTTTCAGTCGCTGGACAAGTCGCTGGAAGAGGCGGCCTATGATCTGGGCGAGACGCCGATTTCGACCTTTTGGCTGATCATCCTGCCGCTGGTGATGCCGGGGATCATCTCGTCCCTGCTGATCTGCTTCACCATCTCGTTGGACGAGTTCATCATCTCGTACTTCCTGGGCGGGACGGATACGGTGCTGTCGGTCTATATCTACGGGCAGTTCCGGTTCCCGGCCAAGGTTCCCGCCATCATGGCGCTGGGGACGATCCTCGTCCTTCTGTCCATCACCCTTCTTGCAACAGCAGAGTATTTCCGCCGTCGCGGTATCGCGAAGACCGGCGGCAAGGATACCGGAGGCTTCCTGTGACCAAAGACGCGATGATCGAGTTCCGGGACGTCCACAAGTATTACGGCGATTACCACGCGCTGCGGGGGATCACGGCGACGATCCGGCCGGGGGAGTTCTTTTCGCTTCTGGGACCGTCGGGCTGTGGCAAGACCACGCTTTTGCGGACGATTGCAGGGTTCGAGGACATCTCGTCCGGCGCGGTGCTGGTGGATGGGCGCGATATGGCGGGGGTGCCTGCGAACAAGCGCCCGACGAATATGGTGTTCCAGTCCTACGCCATCTTCCCGCACCTGTCGGTAGAAGAGAATGTGGGCTTTGGCCTGCGCCGCGATCCGCGGTCAAAGGAGGAGAAGGCGCGCGCCGTGGGCGAGGCGCTAGAGATGGTGGGGCTGAAGGGCTATGGCAAGCGGGCGGCGCATGCGCTGTCGGGCGGGCAGCGGCAGCGCGTGGCGCTGGCGCGGGCGCTGATCCTGAAGCCGAAGGTGCTGCTGCTGGACGAGCCGCTGAGCGCGCTGGACAAGAAGATGCGCGAGCAGATGCAGGTGGAACTGATCAAGCTGCAGCGTCAGGTGGGGATTACCTTCATCCTTGTGACCCACGATCAGGAAGAGGCGTTGGTCATGTCGGACCGGATCGCCGTGATGTTTGAGGGCGAGATCGCGCAACTGGCCGACCCGGAGACGCTGTATCGGCGGCCCAACAGCCGGAAGGTGGCGGATTTCATCGGGACGATGAACTTCCTGCCCGCAAAGGTGCTGGAAGAGGGCCGCGACGCTGTGGAGATCGACGCCGCCGGTTTTGGCCGCATCCATATCGAGGCGGGGCAGGTGATGGGCGGGGCGACGGCCGAGGGGCCGACGGTGGGCTTCCGTCCCGAGACGCTGACCATCCTGTATGATGGCGGCGCGGCGACGGATCGCGAAAGCATGGCGACGATCGAGGAGGTCGTCTATTTCGGCGACATGACCTATTACGACGTGAAGATCGACGGGACAGAGACGCCGGTGCGTATTTCGATGCGAAACGTGTTTGGCCGCCCAGTGCTGGACCGGGGCGCGCGGGCGCGGGTCGGCTGGTCGCCGGGCGCGTTGGTTCTGTTCCGATAGGGGCAAGATTTTTCTGCGAAAAATCTTGGGGCGATCCTTCTGCGAAGGATCGGGCTTGCGCGTCTGGGTTTGGGGGGAACTTTCGCAGAAAGTTCGTCAGCCACGATTTTCGCAGAAAATCGTGCAGGTCAGCAGTCGGGCGGCAGCAGTCCCAGCCCGCGCAGGTAGATGCCGATCCCGGCTTCCAGCAGGTCTTCGGGTGTGAAGGGGGATTTCGCCCCCGGCGCGCCGCGCATGTAGAGTTCCACCACGCCATGCGACATGGCCCAGACATGGGCCGAGAACATGGTGGCGGGCGGCCTGCGGTCGGCGGGCATCTGGTCTGAGAGTTTTGCCGCGGCCTTTTCCAGCACCCCGCGCGCCTTGCCTGCGACGAGGGCGAGGTCGGGATGGGCGTTGAAGCTGAGGCCGCTTTCGAACATCGCCATGTAATGGCCGGGATATTTGCGCGCGAAGGCGAGGTAGGCGCGGCCCGTTGCTTCGAATGCGGCAAGGGCGGAGGGTTGGCCGTCGTTATAGGCAAACTCCATCAGGGCGGCGAAGATGTCATAGCCCTGACGCGCCACCTCGGCGATGAGGTCGTCGCGGCCCGCGAAGTGGCGGTATACGGCGGCGGGGGTGACATCGGCGCGCTTTGCCGCCTCGGACAGGGTGAAGCCGGAGGGGCCGCGTTCCGCGATGAGCGCGAGCGCCGCCTCGACCAGTGCCTGCCGGAGGTTGCCGTGGTGATAGCCGTGTTTCATCCCTTGGGCCTGAGGTCGGGGCCGCCGCAGATCGCCGGGTCGGGCGTGCCGATCAGGGCCGTGTCCTTGCCCTTGAAGTCCACCGCGTTCAGGACGGTCTGGATCGCGGCGATGCGGGCGCGTTTCTTGTCGTCCGAGAGGATGACGGTCCAAGGCGCGAAGTCGAAATGCGTGCGGTCCATCGTTTCGTTGATGGCGGTGCAGTAGTCGTCCCACTTGCCCAGACCGTCGATGTCGATGGGGGACAGTTTCCACTGCTTTAGCGGGTCTTTTTCGCGCGCGAGGAAGCGGCGGAGTTGTTCGGCGCGGCCCACTTCGAGCCAGAGCTTCACGAGGGTGATGCCTTCGTCCACCAGCATATGTTCGAATTCAGGGAGTTGGCGGAAGAATTTCGCGCGCTGGTCGGGGGTGCAGAAGCCGAAGACATGTTCGACCATGGCGCGGTTGTACCATGAGCGGTCGAACATCGCCATTTCCCCGGCGGCGGGCAGCCAGTCGACATAGCGCTGGAAGTACCAGCTTGCGGATTCGCGGTCGGAAGGTTTCGAAAGGGCCACGACATTGCAGACGCGGGGGTTCAGGTTTTCGCGCATCGTGTCGATGGTGCCGCCCTTGCCCGCCGCGTCGCGGCCTTCGAAGACGACGATGACGCGTTTTCCGGTCGCCTTGACGTCGGCCTGCATGCGGACCAGTTGGCGTTGCAGGCCGTCCATCGCGCTGTCGTAATCCTTGCGCTTCATCTCTTCGGTGTAGGGGTAACCGGGGGTGAGGATGTCGTCCTTGCCGGCACTCTCGATGGCGTTGCGGATGGCCTTGGGGGCCTTTTTCTGGAAATATTTGGTGATCGCGCCGTCAAAGGGCAGGTCGGTCATGGCATCCCCCGTCACTCGTTTGGATCAGTATGGCGAAGGCGGGCGTCAGCGCAATCCGGCGCGGGTGGCGGCGCGGTGGATCGCGGCGATGACGTCGTCGGGATGGGTGTGGTGGGGCATATGCGCCACGTCGGGCAGAAGGGTGAGCGTGGCGTCGGGCAGGAGGCGCGCGAGGGGGATGGCGTGGACCTTGGCGGGAACGATGGTGTCGGCGGTGCCGTGGAGGAGTTCGACGGGGATGTCGAGCTTGGGGTATTCCCCGGCCATGCGGGTGACATAGGGTTTCAGGCCGCTGACCTGCGCGGCATTCGCGCGTAGCGAGGCGCGGCGCATGGTCAGGGGGGCGCCCACGTAATCGGCATAGCCTTCGGGTGTGGGGTTCGGGGCGAAGATGCCGTCGATGACCCCTTCGGCCTGTGACGGAGCGGCGAAGGCGGTGATCGCCGGGATGACCGTGGCCGCGCCGATCCGGCTGCCGGTGACGGCGTAGAAGGGGCCAAGGCCGCCGGGCCAAGGCATCGTCGCCCCCGAAATGATCACCAGCGCCGCCGTGTCGGGCGTGTCGGTCAGGCCCCAGGCCATGGCGACCGCGCCGCCATAGCTGTGGCCAAGGACGATGGGGCGGGTGACGCCCAGTTTGGCGGCGGCCTGTTGCAGAAGGCGGGCTTGCAGGAAGGGGCTGACCCCGGCTTCGCCCAAGGGGTCGCTCCAGCCCAGACCGGGGCGATCGAAGGCGATGACGCGGTAATCCTGCGCGAGACGATCCACCAGCGCGAAGGTAAAGTCGCGCGTGTTGCCGCTGGCCCCGTGGATGAGGACGAGGTCGGGGCCTTCGCCTTGGACATGGGCATGGACCTTGACGCCCTGCACGCCGATGAATCGGCCCGTGGGCGGATAGGCGGCTTCGGCTGCGGCCTCGCGGGCCATGGCGCGGCGGTCAGTCAGCAGGGCCAAGCCGCCGATGGCGGTGGTGGCGGCAAGGATCAGGCTAAGTGCCAATCTCGGCGATCTCATATGGCGTGGTCTGGTAAATCTCGTTGATCCAGTTGCCATATAGAAGGTGGGCGTGACTTCTCCAGCGATTGAGGGGGGGCTTTGCCGGATCGTCATCGGGGTAATAGTTCAGCGGTACGTTGATCGGCGTGCCAGAGGCGACGTCACGGTCGTATTCCTGTTTCAGCGTGTCGCTGTCATATTCGAAATGGTTGAAGATGTAGAGCGCGCGGTGGCCCGCATCTTCGACCAGACAGGGGCCGACCTCTTCGGAGCCGAGCAGGGTGCGCAGGCCGGGGCGGGCGTCGATTTCGTCCTGCCGCATCTCGGTCCAGCGAGAGACGGGGATGACGAAATCATCCGAAAAGCCGCGCAGATAGGGCGAGGTGGGCGCAAGGTTGCGATGGCGGAAGCAGCCAAAGGCCTTTTTCGGCAGGATGTGCTTTTGCACGCCGTGGAAGTGGTTGATCATCGCCATCCCGCCCCAGCAGACGCCAAAGGTGGATTGGACATGGGTCTGGGTCCAGTCGAAGACTTCGGTCAACTCGTCCCAATAGGTCACCTCTTCGAAGGCGAGGTGTTCGATGGGGGCGCCGGTGATGATGAGGCCGTCAAACCTTTCATCCTTCACGTCCTGAAAGGGACGGTAGAAGGTTTCCATATGTTCGGCGGCGGTGTTCCGGGTCTGATGTTCCGTCATGCGGATCAGGTGCAGGTCGATCTGCAACGGCGTCGCGCCGATCAGGCGGGCGAATTGGTTTTCCGTCTGGATCTTCTTGGGCATCAGGTTCAACAGGCCGATCCGCAGGGGGCGGATGTCCTGCCGGGCCGCCCGTTCGGGCGACATGACCATGACGCCTTCGTTCCGCAGAACGTCATAGGCGGGCAGGGTCTCTGGCAGGGTGATGGGCATTGCGGGGCTCGTTGGTCGGAAGGCGGGCGTTCAGAAGGCAGCGTATCTATGCAGGTCAGCGGTCGGGATCAAGCGGTCCGGTCGATGGCCGTGGCGATCAGGTCCATGAAACCGGCTGCGTCGCGGACGGTCGCCACCTCTTCTGCCGTGACGGTCACGCCCCAATCGGCCATGGCGGCATAGCGCGGCTGGCGGTGGTTCAGGATGCGGGCATAGCCGAAGCGGAGGAAGGCGTCGGGGTCGACCTTGTCGGCAGGCAGCTTTTCTTGGGCGAGGTATTCGGCCCAGACCTGTTCAAGGAAATCAGGCTGGTAATACATGGGCTTGGGCGCGCGGTCGAAGCGGCGGATGAGTTCGTCGCGATGGGCGTCGGAGCCTTTGATCCAGACGAGGAGGAGGTTGTCCGACAGGGCCTTCATCACGGGGTCGGTGCTGTCGGCGGGGTTGACCACTTCGCAGATGGAACCGCCGCTGTCGCAGACGAAGTTTTCGTAACCATAGATGTCGCGCGCGCGGTCGATGAAGCGGGGGGTGTCGAGCAGGGCGGCAATCTCGGCGGCGCGGTGTTGGGCTTGGCGGGTGCAGTATTCAGCGAAAGGGACACCGCCGCGCCCGGGATCGCCCGGTTTGCCCAGATAGGTAGAGAGGGGGGCGAGGTTGTTGAAGGTGATGTTGGAGGCGATGTAGACGCTGTCGGTCATCAGCAATTCGCGCAGGAGCGGGACTTTCATCGCCTCACGCTTGAAGTTGTCGGCGATATATTCGCCCATGTAGCGGGTGCCGATGCGGTAATCGACGGAGTAGTGGAACCAGCCGCCGCCTTGATCCTTGGGCGCGTCGCGCAGGAGGTTGGAGAGGTGGGTCTTGCCAAGGCCGGACATGCCGAAAAGCAGCACGCGCTTGTCGCGCGCCGCGCGGAACTCTGCCCCGGTTGTGTAGATCATGCTGGCTGCCCCCTGTCTGCGGTGACTGATTAGCGGGTGGGGCGGCGGATTTCACGCGGAAAATGGAAAAGGCCCCGCCGGGGGCGGGGCCTTTTGGGTATGCGGGACAGGATCAGAAGGAATAGCCGACTTTGATGCCGAAGCCGACGGCGGAGTTGCCTGTGAACTCGTTGCCAGGTAGCAGCGGCGTCACGCTCGCATCGCCGATCTTCACGTAGCGGACACCGGCGGTGATCTTCATGTTGTCCTGGGTGTATGTGCCACCCAGACCCACACTCAAGTATCCATCGGTCGGTGCCAGCGTGCTTGCCGTGCCGCCTTGGGCCTTTTCATGACCCAAGGTGACAGCGCCCGACCAATTCTCAGAGAACTTGCGACCAACACCGAGCGTGTAAGTGACCACGTCGTTGTCGTAGTCGATCAACGAGTTGGGCGCGACAGCTGGAGGAAC
>JBDKFE010000008.1:0-31449 GCA_039798885.1 Pseudomonadota bacterium
ACTGACGTGGCTGGACACCATTGGCACCGGGCTAGAGGACTATAGCCCTGTCATCACGCATCAGGCGTCCGCGTCCGGCAGTTCGACCGCAGGGAACGATGTCGTCTATCTGAACGACGTCAGTGTCACGGCCTACGACCTGCTGGGCGGGAATGACATCTTTGCGGTCGGCACCGTCCCGACGAACGGCGTTACGGTGAATGGTGGTGCAGGCAACGACATCTTCTTCATCGCGGATGGTCCTGTCACGCTGAACGGCGGGGCCGACCGGGATACGGTCGTCTTTGCCCGAGCGCTGGCAACCCCGCAGGACGATGATAGCGCGCTGATCGACCCGACCGAGTTGACCTTGGGGGGCGTGCGGATCGACCTGTCGCTGACGGGGGCCCAGACCACGCCTTATGACACGGTGACCCTGTCCGGGATCGAAAATGTCGTGGGTACCGCCGGGAATGACACCCTGATCGGGAATGCCAGCGACAACGTCCTGAGTGGCGACGACGGCGATGACAGCCTGTCCGGCGGGGACGGGGACGACAGCCTGTTCGGCTGGGGCGGTGACGATACCCTGACCGGGGGCGACGGTGCGGATCAGTTCGTCATCGCGATGGATGATGGGGGCCAGAGGGATGTCATCACCGACTTCGATCCGCTGACCGACACGCTGGTCTTCAGCTTTGCCGAAGGCAGCTTTCCCCAAGAAGGTGACGAACCGGATCTGGAAGACTTCCTTGACCGGATCACAGAGACGGAGCTTGGGCTGCTGCTGGATGGTTCGGCAGACGGACAGGCGTCCGTCCTGCTGGAGGGGATCTACGACTTGGAGGACCTGACCACCCAGAACATCAGGCTCGCCTATTATTCCACCGAGTGACGCGGGCAGGGCCGCCCTTGGGGCGGCCCTACCCCTGCACCCCGCCCTGCCCTGCGGCGCGGAACCAGTCGATGATGGCCTGCCGTTCGGCCGGTTCGATATAGGACAGGTTTCCCGGCGGCATGGCGTGGCTGATGCCCGCCTGCAGATAGATGCGGCGGGCTTCATGCGCGATCTGGGCCGGGGTTTCGAGGACGACATTCTTGGGCGGCCAGTACATCCCTTGCCACACCGGTTCCGTTGCGTGGCACATGGAACAGCGGCCCTGCACGATAGAGACGACCTCGTCGAAGCCCTGCGCCGAGGCGTAGGTGAGTGAGGCACCTTGAAGCGCGGCGTCCTCTGCCGGTTCGGCATGGCGCATCGGGGCGGTGGAGAGCCATGCGATCAGAAGAAAGAGGATCGCGGTCGCGGCCCATGTCCAGTGGGGGCTGCCCTTGCGGGCGTGGCGCGTGTTGAACCAGTGGCGGATGGTGACACCCATCAGGAAGACAAGCGCGGCGATCAGCCAGTTCCACTGCGTGGCAAAGACCAGCGGGTAGTGGTTGGACAGCATCAGGAACAGCACGGGCAGCGTCAGGTAGTTGTTGTGGGTGCTGCGCTGCTTGGCGATCTTGCCGTATTTCGGATCCGGGGTGCGGCCTGCCTTGAGATCGGCCACGACGATCTTTTGGTTGGGGATGATGACCATGAACACGTTGGCCGACATGATCGTCGCCGTGAAAGCGCCAAGGTGGAGAAGTGCCGCGCGGCCCGAAAAGACCTGCGTGTAGCCCCAAGCCATCGCCACGAGGACGGCGAAGAGGGCGACCATCAGGAAGGTCTGGTTGGCGTTGACGAAGACCCGGCAAAGCGTGGTGTAGGCCGCCCAGCCGAAGGCGAGCGAGCCGAGCGAAATGGCGACGGCCTGACCTGTGGACAGGTCCATCACCGTGGGGTCGATCAGATAGAGGTCCGCTCCAAGATAGTAGACCAGCACCAGCATGGCGAAGCCCGACAGCCATGTGGCATAGCTTTCCCATTTGAACCACGTCAGGTGTTCGGGCAGGCGGTCCGGCGCCACAAGGTATTTCTGGATGTGGTAGAAGCCGCCGCCGTGGACCTGCCATTCCTCGCCATGGGCCAGTTCGGGCATCCCGGGTGCCTTTCTCAGCCCAAGGTCTAGGGCGATGAAGTAGAAGGACGACCCGATCCAGGCGATGGCGGTGATGACATGCGTCCAGCGGGCGGCGATTTCGACCCATTCCCACAGGACGGCCCAGTCGTAGATGCCTTCCATCTTTTTCGCGCCCCCTCTTGCATCGGCTGCCCGCAGTCTAGGAGCGGATGATTTACCCGATAATGCCGCGAATTCCCCATGCACTTTCAATCGCTGACGAAGAATGGCGGGGTCCGCTCACAGCTTCGTGAAAAATGGGTTGCGCGGTGCCGGGTTTTGCCTAGGGTTTCGGGGACCGGTGATCCGGTTGTGTAGCGAGTGGAGTGTTTTTCCGTGGAAAGTTTCGTCCTCGGGTCAGGCCGCAGGGCCACCCGACTGGTTTGGGCGATGATCGTCGCCGCCCTTGGTGCCCTTGGCACCCCTGCTGCGGCGCAGATGCCAGAGCCTTATGTCTCGCCCACGCTTGATGCGGTGCTGATGCCTGTCACGAAACAGGTGGTGGCCCAGTTCAAGCTGCCCAAGAAAGCCAGCGGCGCGGTGGTCGTATCGGTGGAACCGGGCGGGGTGGCGGATCTCTATGGGGTGGAACCCGGCGAGGTGATCACAAGCTTCGGCACCAAGAAGTTCCGCAGGCCCGCCGATCTGGACGCGATGGTCCTGAAAAGCCTGAGGGACGGGAACGCCTATTTCTACTTCCAAGGGCTGCGGAAGGGCCGCGACAAACGGACGATCATCTATCTGGAAGAGCAGGATTACCGCAAACCCGTGGCGGTGCGGAACATCCCCAGATGGCGCAGCTTCAACGCGCCCACGTTCAACTTCGCGCGGTGGTATGACCCCTATTCCTATTACATCGTCGATATCTGGGACTATTCGATCTACTACGTCGATCAGGTGATCGTCTCGGATGTGTTCATTACCAATTACTACAGCGAAACCAATTACTTGTACTACGACTACACCGAGATTTCCACGCTAGAGGTGCGGGACTCATGGGCCGTGGAAGAGGCGTCCATCTACTGCGGCGACGTAGAGGGGTACAGCTGCGGGGTGACGGAGGTCGGCTATCCCGTCGAGGAGGTGTTCGAAACCTGCAGCGGCGCGCCGGGGGATGATTGGTGCCTGCCGCCCGATGCGGTGGATGCGACATACTGTTCGTCCTTCCCGTCGGACCCATCTTGCGCGGCCGCGTTCGTGGCGGATGACTATTGCGCCTACAACCCCGAAGACCCGTCCTGCGGGGGCGCGGTCGCGGGCGACGCCATGTCGACCGAGGGGGAGGACTGGACCGCGTATTGCGCGCAGAACCCCGACGCGCAGGACTGCGGCGGGATGTCGTCGGCAGAGGCGATGGGAGAGCCGGATTACACTGCGGCAGAGGAGGGCGCTACCGAGGGGCAGGTCTATGACGAACCGGCCTATGACGAGCCTGCCTATGATGAGCAGGCCTACGAAGATCCGGCTTACGAAGATCCGACCTATGACGCGCAGGCCTATGAAGAACAGGCATATGAGGAGCCTGCTTACGAAGATCCTGCCTACGAGGAACAACCTCTTTACGAAGAGCCCGCTTACGAGGAACCCGTATACGAAGACCCTGCCTACGAAGAACAGGCATATGAGGAACCCGTGTACGAGGAGCCTGCCTATGAGGAACCCGTATACGAGGAACCGGCATACGAGGAACCGGCATACGAGGAACCCGTCTATGAAGAGCCTGCCTATGACGGCGGTGGCGGGGAAGGCGAGTGCTACTATGACGAAGAGGGCAACTACATCTGTGGTTCCCAGTGACGATGGGCGAAGGGGGGCGGGAACGCCCCCTTTCCTTTTGCCCGGCCTTCGGCAATTCTTGCTAATCGCCGCCCCGTTTTCAAAATCGGGGAAAGAATGCCGCCGAGAGGTGCCTCGCCCATGTCCTATGTGAACAACATCCGGATGTTCGTGCGGGTCTATGAACTGGGCAGCATGAGCGCGGCGGCACGGGATCAGCGCTGTTCACCTGCCGTCGCGTCGGCCCGGATTTCGGAATTGGAAAAGCATCTGGGGGTGCGGCTGTTCAACCGCACCACGCGCAGCCTGCAACCGACGGAGAACGGGCGCATCTTCTATGACGGCGCGCGGCGGGTGCTGGAGGCGATCGACGAGGCTGAGGCCGCCGTCATGGACGTGACGCAGAACCCGCGCGGGACGATCTTTGTCGCGGCGCCTTTGGGGATCGGGCGGCGGTTCATCGCGCCGCATGTCCCGGCGTTCAAGGACCTTTACCCGCAGATCGAGGTACGGCTGCGCCTGTCGGACCGGGTGATCGATGTGACCGGCGAAGGGTTGGACATCGCCTTCCATCTTGGACTGCTGGAGGATTCCACGCTGAAGGTGCGGCTGGTGGCAGAATGCGCCCGCCTGCTCTGCGCCGCGCCGGATTATGTGGCGCGGCGGGGGATGCCTGCGGATGGCGCGGCGCTGGTGGCGGATCGGCATGACTGCCTGAACCTGCGCTTTCCGGGGGCGAAGGAATTCCAGTGGACATTGCAGACGCCCGAGGGGCCGAAGCGGTTCGAAATCGCGGGGCCGTTTGAATCGGATGATGGCGATGTGCTGACGGGCTGGGCGCTGGATGGGCGGGGGATCGTGATGAAGCCGATCTTCGAGGTGGCCGAGCATCTGAAGGCGGGCGCTCTGGTCCCTGTGGCGGTCGCGACGCCGCCCTTGCCGACGCAGCTGTCGGTGTTGTCGCAGCA
This sequence comes from Pseudomonadota bacterium, assembly GCA_039798885.1. GTDB lineage: Bacteria > Pseudomonadota > Alphaproteobacteria > Rhodobacterales > Rhodobacteraceae > Paragemmobacter. Next base: position 4,775 of record JBDKFE010000008.1, read on the forward strand.
TCGGCGGTTCAAGGACCCGAAGGTGCGGCTATTCACCGATTTCATCATCGCCCGCATCAAGGCCGACATGGCCGCCCGGATGGAGGGGCTGGCGGCGTGACCCTGCGGGTCGTGCATGAGGCCGGGCCGTGGCGGATAGAGATGGCCGAGGGCACGGGCGACACGCTGGTCTTGGCCTTTGCAAGCATCGGGCATGACCTGACGCGGATGCCGTCGCCGGAATTCGTGGGGGTTGCCACGGCGGGCGGGCGGCGGGCGCTGTTCGTGATGGATCAGGCGCGCAGTTGGGGCACGGGCGCGGGGTTTGCCAAGGTATTGCGGGAGGGGCTGTCGGCGGCGGGGCCTGCGGGGCGGATCGTGGCGCTGGGGTCCAGCATGGGGGCGGTGGCAGCGCTGCGGGCGGCAGGGGTGGTTACGGTGGATGCGGTGCTGGGCCTTGGCCCGCAATCGCGGCTGGACGATCCGCGCTGGCAGGCCCTGACGGCGGGGCTGCCCGCCGACCCCCCTGCCCTGCCGGACGGCTGGACCGTGCTGTGTCACGGGCTGACCGATGACGCCGCGCAGGCGGCGGGCTGGCCCGAATGCGGCACAGTGGACCATCTGCTGTTCCCCGGTCTGGGCCATTCGGACCTTGCGCTTCACCTAAAGGCGCGGGGCGGGTTGCAGGGGCTGGTGGATGCCCTCTGCGCCGGGGATCGCCGCCGTCTGCTGCGGATCGCCGCGCAGGCAGGCGCGGTGCAGCGCCGGAAGGTCGGGATGCCCCCATCCTGACGGATGGCCGTGTAAGATAGCAGTGATGTCATCCGTTCCCCCTTGGGCACAGCCAAGGGGAGATTTCGGCATGGCAAGCATGATCATCCGCAACCTAGAAGAGGACGTGAAGGCCCGTCTGAAGCTGCGCGCCGCAGCGCGGGGCGTTTCGATGGAGGAGGAGGCGCGCGACATCCTGCGCCGCGCCGTCGGGGCCGCCGATCCGCGCACGGACCTTGGCACGGCCATTGCCGCGCGGTTCGCTGGGCTGAACGTGACCCTGCCGCCGCTGGTGCGGCAATGATCCTGCTGGACACGCCGGTCCTTGCGGCGCTGATGGATGCTGTGCCCGATCCGCGCCTGCTGGACTGGTTCGCGCGGCATCCTGCGGCAGAGCTGCACATCTCGACCGTGACAGAGGCAGAGTTGCTGGCCGCCGCCGCGCGCCTGCCCGATGGGCTGCGACAGCGCACCATAGCCCAGATCGACGCCATGGTGGGCGAAGATTTCGCAGGCCGCGTGCTGCCGCTGGACAGTGCCGCCGCGCGCGACCTTGCGGCGATCCTTGCGCGGGCGGCGCGGACGGGACGAGCGCTGCCGATGGCCGTGGCGCAGAATGCCGCCATCGCGCGGGCCAATGGTGCCGTGGTGGCGACGCTGACCCCGGTCGTCTTTCAGGCGACGGGGGTGGATTGCATCAACCCGCTGGATCAGGAACCGCGATAGGTCGAATAGGCAAAGGGCGAGATCAGGAGCGGCACGTGGTAGTGCTGCCCCGCATCCGGCACGCCAAAGCGGATGGGGATCTGGTCCAGAAACAGGGTCCCCTCGCCCGCCTGCCCGGTCGCGCGCAGGTAGTCGCCCGCGAAGAACACAAGTTCATAGCTGCCTTCGGTGAAGGCCTTGCCCGTCAGCATCGGCGCATCGGTGCGCCCGTCGGCATTCGTCACCGTCTCGGCGATCTTGCGGTGGGAATTGCCCGACACGCGGTAAAGCGCGATCTTCACCCCTGCCGCAGGCTTGCCGCGCGCGGTGTCCAGAACATGGGTCGTGAGCCTGCCGCCGGTCATCTGATGCCTCCTGTCTTTTGCCCATCCTGCCGCATTTCGCCGCGCGGCGCGACCAGAGAGGCGGCGGATAGGTCTTTCCGGCATTTTTTGATAATGCCCACCGCAGAACGCGCCTAAGCTGCCGGGAAAGAGACGGGAGAACAGACGTGAACCGCTATCCGCGTGATTTCCGGGGGCATGGGCCCAACCCGCCCGATGCGAAATGGCCCGGCGGGGCGAAGATCGCCATCTCTCTCGTCCTGAATTACGAAGAGGGGGGAGAGAACAGCATCCTCCACGGCGACGCACAGTCAGAGGCGTTCCTGTCCGACATCGCGGGGGCGGCACCTTGGCCGGGGATGCGGCATTGGAACATGGAGTCGATCTATGACTACGGCGCGCGGGCCGGGTTCTGGCGGCTGCACCGGCTGTTCACGGGGCTGGGGCTGCCCGTCACGATCTATGGCGTGACCTCTGCCCTTGCGCGCAACCCCGAACAGGTGGCAGCGATGAAGGCCGCAGGGTGGGAGATCGCCTCGCACGGGTTGAAATGGGTCGATCACCGCGACATGGCCGAGGAAGAGGAACGTCGCCAGATCGCCGAAAGCTTCCGCCTGCACGAAGAGGTGGTGGGGGAACCCCCGCGCGGCTGGTACACGGGGCGCTGTTCGATCAACACCGTCCGGCTGGTGGCCGAGACGGGGCGATGCGATTGGATTTCCGACACCTATGACGACGACCTGCCCTATTGGCTAGAGGTGGGCGCGCGGGACCAACTGGTCATCCCCTATACGCTAGAGGCGAACGACATGCGCTTCGCCACAGCGCCCGGCTATATCGAAGGCGAGCAGTTCTTCACCTATCTGCGCGACAGCTTTGACACGCTTTATGCCGAAGGCGCGGCGGGGGCGGCCAAGATGTTCTCTATCGGGCTGCATTGCCGCCTGATCGGACGGCCGGGCAAGATGGCGGGGCTGAAGCGGTTTCTGGACTATGCGCGCGGCCATGACGGCGTCTGGTTCGCCACGCGGGGCGAGATCGCGCAGCATTGGGCGGCAACCCATCCCCATCGCCGGTGGGAGCGGCCGTCGCAGATGGACAAGGCGCGCTTCGTCGACCGTTTCGGCGGCATCTTCGAACATTCGCCTTGGATCGCAGACCGGGCTTGGGCGCTGGAGCTTGGCCCCGCGCATGACTGCGCCACGGGTCTGCACACTGCGCTGTGCCGGATGTTCCGGTCGGCGTCCGAGGCCGAGCGTCTGGGCGTGTTGCGGGCGCATCCTGACCTTGCCGGAAAGCTGGCGGCGGCAAAGCGGCTGACGCCGGAAAGCACGGCAGAACAGGCCAGTGCGGCGCTGGATGCGCTGACGGATGAGGAACGGGCGACCTTTCAGCGGCTGAACGGCGATTACGTCGCCAAGCACGGCTTTCCCTTCATCATCGCCGTGCGCGACAATACCAAGGCGTCGATCCTTGCGGCCTTCGCCACGCGCATTTCCAACGACACCGCCACGGAATTCGCCACCGCCTGCCGTCAGGTGGAACGGATCGCGGAACTTCGGCTGAAGGACATCCTGCCATGACCGGCTATTACGCGCCCCAAGGCGGCCTGCCGCCCCAGACCAGCCTGATGACGGGGCGGGCGGTGTTCACCGATGCCTATGCCTTCATCCCCAAGGGCGTCTTTTCCGACATCGTCACCAGCTACCTGCCCGGATGGCAGCGCACGCGGCTTTGGCTGATCGCGCGGCCGATGACGGGGTTTTCGGAAACCTTCTCGCAATATGTGATGGAGGTGGCCCCCGGCGGCGGATCGGATGCGCCGGACCCGGATGCAGGCGTGGAACATTGGCTGTTCTTCACCGGCGGCCTTGCCACAGTCACCGTCGGCGGCACGGGGCAAGAGGCAGAGGCGGGCAGCTATTTCTACATCCCCGCCGGAACACCTTGGACGCTGCATGCCGAAGGCACGGAACCCGCCCGCTTCCACTGGCTGCGCAAGGTCTATGAACCCGCGCCGGGGGTGGCGGCGCCGGACCCGATCATCATCAACGAACGCGACCTGAAACCCATCGCGATGCCCGATACCGAAGGCCGCTGGGCCACCACCCGATTTGCCGACCCCGCCGACCTGCGCCACGACGCCCATGTGAACATCGTCACCTTCCAGCCCGGCGGCGTGATCCCCTTCGAGGAGACGCATGTGATGGAACACGGCCTCTACGTGCTAGAGGGCAAGGCCGTCTACAAGCTGAACAAAGACTGGCTAGAGGTGGAGGCAGGCGATTTCATGTGGCTGCGCGCCTTTTGCCCGCAGGCCTGCTATGCCGCCGGTCCCGGCCCCTTCCGCTATCTGCTTTACAAGGACGTGAACCGCCACGCCAAGTTGCGCGGACCGGGGGCCTTTGGCGCGCTGCGCTGACCCTCATTTTCCGTCCTCAAATATCCCGGGGGTCCGGGGGCTGGCCCCCGGTCCGACGCCAGCCAAAGGGCGCAGCATGCAACAGATCAAACCCGAACCCCTGACCGCCACCGCCTTCGCCCCCTATGGCGAGGTGCTAGAGGCGACGGGCGATTTCCGCCTGATCAATGCAGGCCTCTGCCGCCGCCACCACGACCGCGCGCAACTGGATTTCGGGCCGCAGGGCCGCGCGGGGATTTCCATCTTCAAGGCCGACCTGCGCGCCCTGCCCTATGCCTTCGACCTGATCGAACGCCACCCGGACGGATCGCAGGCCTTCCTGCCGATGTCGGCCGATCCCTTCCTCGTCATCGTCAGCGACGGCCCCGACGCCACCCCCCGCGCCTTTGTTACGGACGGGGCGCAGGGGATCAACCTGCGGCGGGGCACTTGGCATGGCGTGCTGACACCGCTGGGGGGGCCGGGACTCTTTGCCGTGGTGGACCGGATCGGTGAGTCGCCCAACCTTCAGGAACACCGCTTCGCTACACCCTGGGTCGTAACCCCCTGATCACAAAGGCAGATAGGCATGCGTTTTCTGCAATGCAGAAAGACGTTGCCGGAGTGTTTCAACAGTTGTAACGTTTGTGTCATCGGCCGCCTGTGGTGCGGTGCTTGCTGGAGTGACCGGGACCGCTGCCAAGGTCCCACCGCCGTCTGCCATCGCGCGTGCGATGTGACGCGACACGAATTCTACGGACATCATCAGAAGCATCATGATCCAGAAACCGACTCCGTCGGCTTCGGATGACGGGCAGCTTGCGCTGTTCGACGAATCCGAACTCGACATCGCCGAATATCTTCGCGAAGAAACCGAGGATGCGCCACCGCCCCCCCCGCAGGGCTTTGCCGCGCTGACGCTGGGGGCCGTAGGCGTTGTCTATGGCGATATCGGCACATCCCCCATCTACGCCTTCCGCGAGGCACTGCGCCCGATCACTGGCGACGGGCTGATGCGGGCCGAAGTGCTGGGCCTGCTGTCCATCATCATCTGGACGCTGATCCTGATCGTGACGGTGAAATACGTGCTGTTCCTTCTGCGGACCGACAACCGGGGCGAAGGCGGGGTGCTGGCGCTTTACACGCTGGCGCGGCTGGCCATCGGGCGGCGGTCGGTGCCGGTGCTGATGCTGGCCATCTTTGGCGCGGCGCTGTTTGCAGGCGATGCCATCATCACACCCGCCATTTCGGTCCTTTCGGCGGTCGAAGGGGCAGGGCTGATCCTGCCCAGCCTTGCGAATTGGGTGATCCCGGTGACGCTGGGCATCCTCGGCGCGCTGTTCATCGTGCAGCGGCACGGGACGGGGGCAATGTCGGTGGCCTTCGGGCCGATCACGGCGGTCTGGTTCCTTGTCCTCGGCGGGCTGGGGGTTTGGAACATCCTCGCCGAACCGGGGGTTCTGGCGGCCTTTTCACCCACCTATGCGGTGGGCTTCCTGATCGAACACAAGGCCATCAGCTTCATCGTCCTTGGCGCGGTCTTCCTTGCCGTCACGGGGGCAGAGGCGCTTTATGCCGACCTTGGGCATTTCGGGCGCAAGCCGATCATTGCCGCATGGATCGCGCTGGTCTTTCCGGCGCTGGTCCTGAACTACTTGGGGCAGGGGGCGCTGGTACTGTCGCAGCCCGAAGCGGTGTCGGACCCCTTCTTCCGGCTGGTGCCAGAGGCATGGCTCGCCCCGCTGGTGCTGATCGCAACGATGGCCACGGTCATCGCGTCGCAGGCGGTGATCTCGGGTGCCTTTTCGATGGCGCGGGGCGCGGTGCAACTGGGCCTCTTGCCACGGATGAAGATCCGCCACACCTCGCATGACCAAAGCGGTCAGATCTACATCGGCGCGGTCAACTGGGCCTTGCTGGTGGGCGTGGTCTGGCTGGTGATGGAGTTCGAGACGTCTTCCTCGCTCGCCTCGGCCTATGGCATCGCGGTGACGGGGACGATGGTGGTGACCACGGCGCTGGCGCTGGTCTATGTCACCCGCGCAGGACTGGTGTCCCTGCCCGTCGCGCTGCTCTTGGCCGCGCCCATCGCGGCGCTGGAGTTTGCCTTCCTCGCCTCGAACCTGCTCAAGGTGGCGGATGGCGGCTATGTGCCGCTGATGCTGGCCGTCCTGATGGGTCTTGCCATGTGGGCCTGGTGGCGGGGCAGCCAACAAATCAGCGCGCGGACGCATCGGCAGGCGATCGGGATCGAAAGCTTCGCCAAGTCGATGCTGCATTCCTCGGCCCATCGCATCCCGGGCACGGCCTTCTTCCTGACGCCGGACCCGACGGTGGTGCCTTCGGCCCTGCTGCACAACCTGAAACACAACCGCGTCCTGCATGACCGCAACGTGCTGTTGACGGTCGAAACCCTGCGCGTCCCCGTCGCCACCGCCGAAGAGCGGGCGACCTACGAGGTGATCAACGACCGCTTCGCCCGCCTGACCCTGCGCTTTGGCTTCATGGAGACGCCGAACGTCACCCGCGCCATGGCCCATGCCCGCCGCGCGGGGCTGAAATTCGACGTGATGACCTCGTCCTTCTTCCTTGGCCGCCGCCGCGCGGTGGTGACGGGGCCGGTGGGGCTGCACCGGGCGATGGACAACCTTTATGCGGTGCTGTCGCGCTTCTCGGCCGACCCGTCGGATTTCTACCACCTGCCGCGGGATCGCGTGGTGGAACTTGGGGAACGCGTGGCGGTGTGACCCGCCGGGGGCGGGGGCGGGGTGAACCCCGCCCTACCCCGCCATACGCGCGGCCACATCCAGCATCCGGTTGGAAAAGCCCCATTCGTTGTCATACCAACCGAAGACCCGCAGCAACCCGCCCGCCGTCACCCGCGTCTCTGGGCAGGCCATGACGATGCTCTCAGGCCGCGCCCGCAGATCAGTGGACACCAGCGGACGATCCGTCGCCCCGATCACCCCGCCCGCATGGCGCAAGGCGTCGTTCACCTCTGCCGCCGTCACGGGGCGCTGTGTCATCACGCAAAGGTCCACGCAGGAAACCGAAGCCGTCGGCACCCGCACCGCCGACCCTTCGATCCGTCCGGCAATCTGCGGCAGGACACTGTCCAGCAACCGGCTGGCCGATGTCGTCGTCGGCACCATGGACAGCGCTGCCGCGCGCGACCGGGGATAGTCGGCGGCAGGCGCATCCACCGTGGGCTGGCTGCCCGTATAGCAATGGATCGTCGTCATGGACCCGGTCACCACACCCCAGCGGTCGTGGATCAGCTTCGCCAAAGGCGCCAGAGCATTGGTCGTGCAAGAGGCGTTGGACACGATCCGCTGATCCCCCAACCGATCCTCATTCGCCCCCAGCACCACCGTGAAATCCGCAGCCTTCGACGGCCCCGACACCAGCACGCGGCCAGCGCCCGCGCGCAGACCCCGCTCTGCCACGTCGCGCGCATCGGCCCGGCCCGTGCATTCCATCACCACATCCACCCCCGACAGATCGAGCGTGGAGATATCCGGCGTCCGGTGCAGCGGGATCGCGACCCCGTTCACAACCAAGGCCCCGGCGCGCAACTCCACCGTCCCCTGCCACGGCCCGAAAACGCTGTCATATTCGAAGAGGTACGCGCACATCTCCGCCGCCGCGATGTCGTTGATCCCCGCCACCACCAGACCCGGCCACCGCTCCGGCGACAGCGTCAGCGCCCGCAGCACCGACCGCCCGATCCGCCCGAACCCGTTGATGAAGACGCGCATCCGAATTCCTCCACCCTGCCCGCAAAGACAGACCACGCCGCGCAAGGCGCTTCAATGCCTGAAACCAAATATGATCAAATGCCCATTCATCTCGGCCCCAAATACCCGCGGGGGAACGGGCGCTTGCGCCCGTGGGGGCGGCAGCCCCCGCGCGCCCGGTCACGGCATCTGCCGTGACCGGGCTTGTGGCGTGCCGCCGGAACGGCGGCTCCGCTTTATTGCAGGTCGCGGAAGGCGTGGCGCATCCGGTCCACCGCCGCCTCTACATTCGCCCGCGTCGTGGCGATGTTGAACCGCAGGAACTGCGCCCCCCCGGTGCCGAAACTCGCGCCGTGGTTGGTGGCGATCCGCGCCTCTTTCTCCACCCGCGCGATGAATTCCGCAGGCTCCATCCCCGTGCCGGAAAAGTCGAGCCATGACAGATAGGTCGCCTCCAGCCGCATCGACCGCAGGCCGGGGATGGCGGCCATGCCTTCGTCAAAGACGCGGCGGTTGCCGTCCAGATAGGCCATCAGCCCATCCACCCAATCCGCCCCCTCGGGCGAATAGGCGGCGGGGGTCATCATCATCCCGAAACTGTTGCCGGAAATGCCCAGCGCCATGATCCGCGCCGCGAATTTCGCCTTCAGCGCGGGGTCAGAAATGATCACATTGCCCGTATGGCTGCCCGCGATGTTGAAGGTCTTGGTTGTGGCCGTCATCATCACCAGACGGTCCGCGATATCCGGCGCGGCCAGCGGCATCGGCACATGGCGATGGCCGGGAAAGACCAGATCATGGTGAATCTCGTCCGACACAAGGATCAGGTCATGCCGCTTGCAGAAATCCGCCACGCCGCGCAACTCCGCCTGCGTCCAGACCCGCCCGCCCGGATTGTGGGGCGAGCAGAGGAGGAACATCCGCTCTGTCCCCGTCATCCGCGCGTCCCAGGCGTCGAAATCCATTTCATACCGGCCATCGACCAGCGACAACTGGCATTCCCGCACCTCGCGCCCCGCCGCCTTTATCGTGCGGGCGAAGGCGTGATAGACCGGGGTCGTCAGCACCACCCCGTCGCCGGGGGCGGTAAAGGCCTCGAGGCACAGCCCCGTGCCATTGACCAGACCGTGGGTGGTGAAGATGTCGCCCGCCTCCACCGTCCAGCCGTGGCGGGTCTGCATCCACCAGCGGATGGAGTCGAGATAGGCGCGGTCATCGCCGAAATAGCCGTAGATGCCATGCGCGGCCATCCCCTCTACCGCGCGCTGGACTGCGGCCGGGGGGCGGAAGTCCATGTCCGCCACCCACATCGCCAGCCCGCCCTCGGCCGGAACGCCGTAAAGCTTTTCCATCATGTCCCATTTGACGCAATGGGTGCCGATGCGGTTGATCGGGGTGTCGAAGTCCATATCCGCCCTCTGTTCGCTGCGCGGGGGAAGGAATAGCAAGGCGGAACCTTCGTTCCAAGCGGGAAATTGAATGCGATACAATGTTCTGATTATTGCAGTTTAGCCGGACTACTTTTCCACCTAAATGGAAAATGCAGTAACAACGTCCCAGCCCAGCCTCGCCATTGCGGCCTGACCCGATTTTCCGCTAATCAGGCCACATGATCCGCCCCATCCTGATCCATCCCGACCCGCGCCTCAAGAAGCTCTGCGAACCCGTCGCCGAGGTGACCTCTGACATGGGCAAGCTGGCCGAGGATATGTTGGAAACCATGTATGCCGCCCCCGGCATCGGCCTTGCCGCGCCGCAGATCGGGGTCGTGAAGCGCGTGGTCGTCATGGACTGCGTGAAGGGCGAGGACGAGGCCCCGCGCCCCATGGTCCTTTTCAACCCCGAGATCACATGGGCGTCGGAAGAGCTGTCCACCTATGAAGAGGGCTGCCTGTCCATCCCCGACGTGTTCAACGACATCCAGCGCCCCGCCGAGGTGCGCGTGCGCTGGATCGGGCTGGACGGCAAGCCGCAGGAAGAACAGTTCGCGGGCCTCTGGGCGACCTGCGTGCAGCATGAGATCGACCATCTGAACGGCAAGCTGTTCATTGATTATCTGGGCCTGATGAAGCGCCAGATGATCACCCGCAAGATGGAAAAGCTGAAGCGCGAGCGGGCGCGTCAGGGGGAATGACCGCCCGCCCCTGCCTGCCTTGGCCCCATCCGATGCTGCGGACCCCCGCCGCGACGGTCGACGCGATCACCGACGAGGTGCGCGCCATCTGGACCGACATGATCGACACGATGGAGTCGATGCCCGGCTATGGCCTTGCCGCCGTGCAGATCGGGGTGCCGCTGCGTCTGGCCGTGGTGGATTGTTCGACCGAGCGCGGGCAGGCCATCCGCATGGCGAACCCCGAGGTTCTGCATGCCAGCGTGCAGATGCGCGCGCATGACGAAGCCTCTCCCAACCTGCCCGGCGTGTCGGCGGTGATCGAACGGCCCCGCGCGGTGACGGTGCGGTTCCTGAACGATAAGGGCGAGGTGGAGGAGCGGGATTTCGTCCATCTCTGGGCGACGTCGGTCCAGCATCAGATCGACCATCTGGCGGGAAAGATGTATTTCGACCACCTGTCACCCCTGAAGCGCAAGATGCTGATCGCCAAGGCCGACAAGCTGCGGAGGCGCGGGTGAAGATCGTCTTCATGGGCACGCCGGAGTTTTCGGTTCCCGTGCTAGAGGCGCTGGCCGCGCGGCATGAGGTGGTGGCGGTCTATTCCCAACCCCCCCGTCCGGCAGGGCGCGGCAAAGAGTTGCGCCCGTCCCCCGTTCAGGCCTGCGCGGAACGGCTGGGCCTGCCCGTGCGCCATCCCGTCAGCCTGAAAGGGACCGAGGCGCAGGCAGAGTTTGCCGCGCTTGGCGCGGATGTGGCGGTGGTGGTGGCCTATGGGCTGATCCTGCCGCAGGCGGTGCTGGACGCGCCGCGCCTTGGGTGCCTGAACATCCACGCGTCGCTCTTGCCGCGCTGGCGTGGGGCGGCGCCGATCCATCGGGCGATCATGGCGGGGGATGCGGAAACCGGCATCTGCATCATGCGGATGGAGGCGGGGCTGGATACCGGGCCTGTCCTTTTGCGCGAGGCGACGGCGATCGGGGCCGATGAGACGACGCAGGACCTGCATGACCGCCTGTCCCCCATGGGCGCGCGGCTGATCCTTCAGGCGCTGGAGCGGTTGCCGTCGCTGGTGGCAGAGCCGCAATCGGCAGAGGGCGTGACCTATGCCGCCAAGATCGACAAGGCCGAGTCGCGGGTGAACTGGGCCCTTCCGGCGGTGCAGGTGGACCGCCTGATCCGCGGCCTGTCGCCCTTTCCCGGCGCGTGGTGCATGGCGGGGGGCGAACGGGTAAAGCTGTTGCGGTCCCGCATCGTCGCGGGCAAGGGCGCGCCGGGGACGGTTCTGGGCGGTCTGGTGGTGGCCTGCGGCGAAGGCGCGGTCGAGATCACGCTGGCCCAGCGCGAGGGGAAAAAGGCGCAGGGGCCAGAGGAGTTCCTGCGCGGGTTCTCCCTTCCGGCGCGGCTGGATTAGCGGCAAGGCGTTCGGGGGTGCCCCCGTCCCGGGCTTGCCCCGGGACCTCCGCCATCCCCGCAGCGCCAAGGCCCATCCGAGGCCCCGGGTCAAGCCCGGGGCGGGTTGCCCTGATCCTTCGCCTGACGGATCACACGTTCCAGCACCTCCAGAAACCGCGAACGGTCGGCCTTGGAGAAGGGTCTGCCGCCGCCCTGACGGAAGGGATCGGCGCTACGCAGGTCGGCCATCAGGTCGCGGGTCGCCAGCGCGTTGCCGATGTTGCGGTCCGTCAGCACCTCGCCATTGTGCTTGACCACCACAGCCCCTGCCGCGACGGCCTTGGCGGCCAGCGGGATGTCGCCCGTGATGACCACATCCCCCGGCGCGCATTGGGCAGCGATCCACTTGTCGGCCTCATCCGGGCCGTCCGGGACATAGACCATCTCGATCAAAGCAGAGGCCATCGGACGGATGCCCCCGTTGGACACCACGAACATCCGCACCCCATGCCGCTGCGCGACGCGCCCTGCCTCTTCCTTCACGGGGCAGGCATCGGCATCGACGTAAAGCCTAGCCATGCAGCGCCTGCGCGTGGAAGGCGACGTGTTCCTCCATGAAGGTCGACACGAAGAAATAGCTATGATCGTAGCCCTTTTGCATTCGGAACGATCCGCTTTGCCGCCGCGCTGCCATCGCCTCGGCCAGAGCTTCGGGCTTCAAAAGGTCGAGGAACTGGTCCGCCGTGCCCGTGTCGATCAGCATCGGCCCGTCAAAGCCATAGCGGCGCATCATCAGCGTCGCGTCATAGCCCGCCCATGCGGCCTCGTCGGTGCCCAGATAGGCGGTGAACTGCTTGCGCCCCCAGTCGCTGGCGACCGGGTTGCAGATCGGCGCGAAGGCCGAGACAGAGCGGAAGCGTCCCGGAAAGCTCATCGCGACGGTCAGCGCGCCGTGGCCGCCCATGGAATGGCCGGTGATGGCCTGCGCGGCCTCGGCCAAGGGGAAGGCTTGGAACAGGACGCCGGGCAATTCGTCGGTGACGTAATCCCACATCTGGAAATGCTGCATCCACGGGTCTTCGCTGGCATTCACGTAAAAGCCCGCGCCTTGGCCAAGGTCATAGGCCGGATCGTCCGCCACCCCCGCCCCGCGCGGCGAGGTGTCGGGAAAGACCAGCGCGATCCCGGCCTCGGCCGCCCAGCGCTGCGCGCCGGATTTGACCATGGCGTTTTCATGCGTGCAGGTCAGGCCGGACAGGAACCACAGCACGGGAACAGGCCCATCCTCGGCCTGTTCGGGCAGGAAAAGGCCGAAGGTCATGTCGCAGTCGCAGGCGATGGAGGGATGCGAATAGACACCCTGCACGCCACCGAAGGCCCGGCTTTCCGATACGGTTTTCATGGCTCACCTGTTCTCTGTCAGGGTGAAACTTTCACGGGGCGCAAAGGGATGCAACCCGGGGCGGGCGAAGTCTGGCGCAGACGTCGCGGCGATTTCCGCACGCGGACATCGGCGACGGGCCAAGGGCCCGGAAGATGCGTCACAGTCCGGCGCGGTTCCTGCGTCAGGAACCACCCTATTGCGTCGGATGGAACTTGCCCGCCGGGGAGAGCGTGAAGATCTGGCAGCCCGTGGCCGTCACACCCACCGAATGTTCGAACTGCGCCGAAAGCGACTTGTCGCGGGTGATGGCGGTCCAGTCATCGGCCAGAACCTTCGTTTCCGGGCGACCAAGGTTCACCATGGGTTCGATGGTGAAGAACATGCCTTCTTCCAGCACCGGCCCGCTGCCCGCCCGCCCGTAATGCAGCACGTTCGGCGGGGCGTGGAAGACGCGGCCCAGACCATGGCCGCAAAAGTCGCGCACAACGCTCATCCGCTGGGCTTCGACATAGGACTGGATGGCAAAACCGATGTCGCCGAAGGTGTTCCCCGGCTTCACCGCCGCAATGCCGCGCATCAGCGCCTCGTGCGTGACGTTGATCAGGCGCTGGGCAAAGGGCTTTGCCGTGCCCGCGACATACATGCGACTGGAATCGCCGAACCAGCCATCCACCACCACGGTGACATCCACGTTCAGGATATCCCCCGCCAGCAGCACGTCATTGCTGCGGCCCGGAATCTTGCTGCCCGGAATGCCGTGGCAGACAACATGATTGACCGAAATGCAGGAAGCGTGGCGATACCCCTTGTAGCCGATGGTCGCGGAAACGACCCCGCGCCGCGTCACCTCTTCGGTGATGAAGGCGTCGATCTGCCCCGTCGTGGCCCCGGGCAGGACCAAGGGGCCGACCGCATCAAGGATTTCCGCCGCGACGCGACCGGCGGCAGCCATTCCGGCGAAGTCCGCATCCTCGTAGATGCGGATACCTTCCCGTGTGATGCGTCCTCGCGTCTCGTCCAACGGCGGCGACCTTTCCTTCTTCGCGCCCTAGATACGCAAAGCAACCCGCAAAGGCCAGACCTGCGCCGCAGCCTGCCCCTTTGAAACCGCCCCGGCGCGGCCTATACCCAACCGACGCCCTGCTGCAGGAGAATGAAATGCCCAATCCCACAGCCGCCATGCTGGTCATCGGGGATGAAATCCTGTCCGGGCGCACGCGCGATTCGAACATGCACCATCTGGCGCAGCGGCTGACCGAACATGGCATCCGCCTGACAGAGGCGCGGGTGGTGGCCGATGACCGCGACGCCATCATCGCGGCGGTGAACGCATTGCGCGGGCGGCATGACCATGTGTTCACCAGCGGCGGGATAGGCCCCACCCATGACGACATCACCGCCGAGGCCATCGCGGCAGCTTTCGGCGTGCCCATCACCCATCGCGCGGATGCCATGGCGCTGTTGCAGGCGCATTACGACCGCGCGGGTCTGCCCTTCAACGAGGCGCGGCAGAGGATGGCGCGCATCCCCGACGGGGCGGCGCTGATCGACAACCCGATCTCGACCGCGCCGGGCTTCACGCTGGGCAATGTGCATGTCATGGCCGGTGTGCCCAACATCTTTGAGGCGATGCTGGCAGGCGTCCTGCCCACGCTGACCGGGGGCGCGCCGCTGCTGTCGCAATCGCTGCGGGTGAATAGGGGCGAGGGCGAGATTGCCGCCGAGTTCGGGGCGCTGGCGGCGGAATTCCCCGACCTGTCGATGGGCAGCTATCCGTTCAACACCAATGGCGTCTATGGCACCAACCTTGTGATCCGGGGAACCGATGCAGGGCGGATCGATGCGGCGATGGCCCGTCTCGTGGCGTTGTTCGGATGACGCCCGAGACGCTTTCCGCCGTGGCCGAGGCGACGTGGCCGCCCCATGCCGCGCAGGTCGTAGGGCCGTGGCTGATCCGCGAAGGGCGGGGCGGCGGACAGCGGGTGTCCGCGGCCTCTGCCATGGGCGCATGGAGAGAGGGCGACATCCCGCAGGCCGAAGAGGCGATGCGCGCGCTGGGTCAAGCCCCGCTTTTCGTGATCCGCGCGGGCGAGTCGGCGCTGGATGCGGCGCTGGCGGCGCGGGGCTACGGGCTGCACGATCCGGTGGTCGCCTATGCCGCGCCGGTGGCGGAACTGGCAGCGGTAGAGCCGCCCTTCCTGACATCCTTTCCGCATTGGCCGCCCCTTGCCGTGGCGCGGCAGCTTTGGGCCGAAGGGGGAATCGGCCCCGCCCGAGTCGCGGTGATGGACCGGGTGGCGGGGCACAAGACCTGCATCCTCGGGCGGGCGGGGGACCGCGCGGCGGGGGCGGCCTTTGTCGCGCTTCACGGCCCTGTTGCGATGCTTCACGCGCTGGAAGTGAGCCCTGCCCTGCGCAGGAACGGCTGCGGACACAACATCTTGCGGGCGGCGGCAGGCTGGGCCCGTGATCACGGGGCGGAAACGCTGGCCCTTTTGGTGACTGAGCGGAACCTTGCCGCGCGCGGGCTCTATGCTTTCCTGAACATGCAGGTTGTGGGACAGTATCACTATCGAAAGATGTGAGCCCCGCAGAAGGCCAGAGCAGTTGCAGACCACCCCCAAGACCACCGCAGGACGGTTGCGCCTTGCCTTGGCATCCGCCGTCCTTGGACTGAGCGCGGCGCTGCCCGCGCAGGCCTTGGTGCCGGAATTCGGCGCGCCTGCCACGCCCAGCGGCGAACGGCGGGAAGGGGTCGCCTCTTACGCCGTGCCGACGGGGCCGTGGCACGCGGGCGTCATTCCCACCGTGACGGCGGAAGGCGCGATTGACCAGACCGCGTGGAAACTGGATGCGCCGGGGACATCCACGCTGGAACTGCTGCAACCCCTGCGCGCGCAGGCCAAGGCGGCGGGGTTCGCGCCGGTCTTCGAATGCGAATCGCAGGGCTGCGGCGGGTTCGATTTCCGCTATGGCACCGACATCCTGCCGGAACCGGGGATGCATGTGGACCTTGGCGACTACCGTTTCCTTGCGGCCAAGCGCGAATCGGCGACCGGGACCGACTGGCTGACCCTGATCATCAGCCGCTCTGCCGATACGGGATTCGTGCAACTGACGGTCATCGGGGCAGAGCCGATGGGCGCGCCGGACCTTTCGGTTTCCACCAAATCAACCTTTGATCCGGCAGGCACCCTGTCGGACCCGGCGATGCCCGCAGAACCCGCCGCCGCGCCTGCGAACTTTGCGCTGGCGCTGGAACCGGGCAATCCCGTGGTTCTGAAGGGCCTTGCCTTTGCGTCGGGCAAGGCGGTGCTGGAACCCGGCGACTATCCGGCGCTGGATGATCTGGCCGCGTGGCTGGCGGGCAATCCGGACGCGCGGGTGGAACTGGTCGGCCATACCGACGGGTCGGGCAATGCGGATACCAACGTTGCCCTGTCGCTTGCCCGCGCCGAGGCCACGCGCGCCGCGCTGCTGGACTTGGGTGTCGCGGCGGATCGTGTGACGGCGCGCGGCGCAGGCCCCGCCGATCCCGTCGCCGACAACGCCACCCCCGAAGGCCGCGCGCAAAACAGAAGGGTCGAGGTCATCTTGACCCCGACCCTCTGACTCCCCCGAGTGGCGGTCCCCGCGAAGGGACCGGCGGTAATCACCAGTTGTCCGGGCCCTTGTCCATCAGTTGCTTGGCAAGGAAATCGATAAAGGCGCGCACCTTGGGCTGGGTAAAGCGTCCCGGCGGATAGACGGCATAGATGCCCAGCACCTCGGTCGGCAGGCCGGGGATCGCCTCTTCCACCAACCCGTCGCGCATCGCATCGGCATAAAGGAAGGACGGCAGATAGGCGATGCCAAGACCCGAGATCGCGGCATTCAACAGCGACTGCCCGTCATTGACCGTCAGCCAACCCACCGACCGCACCTGACGCTTTTCCCCCGACGGCGCGGTGATCTTCCACACGTTGCCATTGGCCTGATTGGAATAGTGCAAAAGCTTGTGGTCGTTCAGGTCGTCGATCTTCATCGGACGGCCATAGCGTTGGAAATACGAGGGCGAGGCGATCATGCGCTTCGTCGTCTCGGTCAGTTTGCGGGCGCGCAACGAGCTGTCCTCCAACTCGCCCACGCGGATGGCCATGTCGAACCCTTCGGAGATCAATTCGACATAACGGTTGTTCAGCACCATGTTCACGGTGATGTCGGGGTATTCCAGCAGGAAATCCCCAAGGATGGGTGACAGCAGGTTCACGCCGAAATCCGTTGCGACACTGATCCGCAACAGGCCCGAGGGCGCCGACTGCATGGAAGTGACAAGCGCGTCCGCTTCGCCTGCATCGTTCAGGACGCGGCGGGCACGGTCGTAATAGGCAAGGCCAATCTCGGTGGGAGAGACGCGGCGCGTGGTCCGGTTCAGAAGGCGGGCGCCCAATCGCGCCTCCAGCGCCGAGACGTGCTTGGACACGGCCGACTTGGAAATTCCCATCTTCTTTGCCGCATCGGTAAAGCCGCCTTGGTCTACGACCATTGCAAAGGCTTCCATTTCGGTCAGTCGGTCCATTGTTGTGCCTCTGGCGAGCTATGAGGTTGTGCCTAAGAGGATTGGACGGGAAATCGGGCAGGATCGGGGCGGGGACGGGGCCGATCCGGGGTTTTCATGGGGATCGTTGAAGGCAGGGAAACAGGGCGGCCACATTTCACCTTTTTCCCGGCGCGTGGTCAAAGGCGGGCGGCGAGCCTTGCCCCCTGATCTATCGCGCGCTTGGCGTCCAGTTCCGCCGCCACATCGGCCCCGCCGATGATGTGGGCGGCAATGCCTGCCGCCGCCAGCGCGTCGGCCAGCCCGCGCGCCGGTTCCTGCCCCGCGCAAAGGACGACCGTATCGGCGGGGATCAATTCCTCTGCCCCGTCGCGCAGGACGATCAGGCCGTCGGGCAGGATGCGGCGGTATTCCACGCCGCCGATCATCTTTACCCCTTTGGCCGCCAGCGCGGCGCGGTGAATCCAGCCGGTCGTCTTGCCAAGGCCGCGCCCCGGCTTTTCCGCCTTGCGCTGCAAAAGCCAGACCTCGCGCGCGGGGGGTTCGGGCTGCGGGTCGACCAACCCGCCGCGCACCTGCGCGGGGTCGCCCACGCCCCATTCGCGCCGCCACAAATCTGGCTGCAGCGTGGGCGAGATGCCGCGATGGACAAGGTATTCGGCCACATCGAAACCGATGCCGCCCGCGCCGATGATGGCAACGCGCCTTCCCACGGGCGCGCCGTTCAGAACGTCGATGTACCCCAGCGCGCGGCCCTCGCCTTCGATCCCCGGCGAACGGGGGGTGACGCCAGTGGCCACCACCACCTCGTCATAGGCGCGCAGGTCTTCGACGGTGGGTTCGGTGGACAGGCGCAGGTCCACCCCGGCGCGGGCGATGCGGGCGGCAAACCAGCGGACAAGGCCGTGGAATTCCTCTTTCCCCGGCACCTGCTTGGCAAGGTTCAACTGGCCGCCGATGCGGTCGGCGCGATCGAACAGCGTGACGCGGTGGCCGCGTTCGGCGGCGACGGCGGCGGTCATCAGCCCCGCCGCGCCCGCGCCGATCACAGCGATGGATTTGGCGACCGCCACGGGGGCGTAGGTCAGTTCCACCTCATGGCAGGCGCGCGGGTTCACAAGGCAGCTTGTCAACTTGCCGCTGAAGGTGTGGTCCAGACAGGCCTGATTGCAGGCGATGCAGGGGGCGATTTCCTCGGCCCTACCTGCGGCGGCCTTGGCCACGAAATCGGCATCGGCAAGGAAGGGCCGCGCCATGCTGACCATGTCGGCCATGCCGTCGGCCAGCACCTGTTCCGCCACATCCGGCGCGTTGATGCGGTTCGATGTGATGACGGGGATGCCAACCTCTGTCCGCAGCCGCCCCGTCAGATGGGCAAAGGCCGCACGGGGGACAGATGTGGCGATGGTGGGCACCCGCGCCTCGTGCCAGCCGATCCCGGTGTTCAGGATCGTGGCCCCTGCGCCTTCGATGGCCTTGGCCAGCCGCACCACCTCGTCCCATGTGCTGCCATCGGGGATCAGGTCGATCAGGCTGATGCGGTAGATGACGATGAAATCGGGGCCGACGGCGGCGCGGACGCGGCGCACCACCTCGACCGGAAGCTTCATGCGGTTCTCGTAAGTCCCGCCCCAGCCGTCCGTGCGGCGGTTGGTATGGGCGACAAGGAACTGGTTCAGGAAATACCCCTCGCTTCCCATCACCTCTACCCCGTCATAGCCCGCCTCGCGGGCGCGGGCGGCGGCGGTGGCGATGTCGGCGATCTGCTTTTCGATCCCGGCTTCATCCACCGCGCGCGGCGGGAAGGGCGAGATGGGGGACCGGAGGGCGGATGGCGCGACGCAGTCCTTGCCATAGGCATAGCGCCCCGCATGCAGGATCTGCATCGCGATCAGCCCGCCCGCATCATGCACACGGTCGGTGACGATGCGGTGGTTGGCGATGTCGGCGGGCGTGTAAAGCCCCGCCGCGCCGGGGAACACGCCCCCTTCCGGGTTCGGCGCCATGCCCCCCGTCACCATCAGCGCCACACCGCCCCGCGCCCGTGCGGCGTAGAACTCTGCCACGCGGTTCCAGTCGCCCCGCTCTTCCAGCCCGGTATGCATGGACCCCATCAGCGCGCGATTCTTCAGCGTCACATGGCCCAGCGGCAGGGGCGAAAGCAGGTGCGGATATTCGGTCATGGCGTCCTCCGGCGGGCAGATTGCATCGCGCATGGGCCGCCTGTCACCCCGAACGTGGCGTCAGGGCCACAACCCGCCGATGAGAAACCCCTGCTTTCACCCGCAATTCGGGATATGCGGGCGGATGGATTTACTTTAGTTAACAATTCGGAAGCGCGCGCCCCATCTGACAGGACACCTCTCATGCTCATGTCCAAGATTCCCGCCGACCGAACCCCGCTTGCCGCCGAACTGGCGATCGGCCCCGTGGGTCTGGCAAAGTTCGCCAGCCGCGCGGGCAAGAACCTGCTGAACGTCATCCCGGACGAAACGCGGACCCAGACCTATCTGCGCGGTCCCGCCAATATCCATTGGGTCTGCGATCCCGACACGATCTCGGAAATCCTCATCACCCGCGCGCGGACCTTTCCGAAATCGCAATTCACCAAGAACATCATCGGTTCCGCCGTCGGCAACGGGATGATCCTTGCCGAGGGCGAGGAATGGCGCGCCCAGCGCCGCCGCTATGCGCCGCTCTTTTCCGCCCGTCACCTGCCCGTCGTGGCGCAGGAATTCGCCCAGACCGGGCTAGAGCTTTCGGCCCGCCTGCGCGCCTCTGCCGGGCGGGTGGATATCGCCAACGCCATGCAGGACAGCACGCTTGCCGACATCTCGAAGGTCATGTTTTCGGGTTCTGGCACGGTGGACCCAGAGGTGGTGCGCGAAGGGCTGCGGCGTTACACGGCCTATATCTCGCATGTGTCGCTGTTCGATCTGATGGGGCTGCCGAAATGGGTGCCGCGGTCCAAATGGTTCCGCTCCACCCAACCCGTCACCTCTATGCGGAATCTGGCGCGCGAAGTCATCAACTCGCGCCGCGCCCTTAATCGGGCCGAGCCGGTGGACTTCCTCGACCTGATGATCGCCGCGCTGGATGCCGATGCCGAAGATATCGAAACGACGGTGGACAACCTTTTGACCTTCGTCGTCGCCGGGCACGAAACGGCGGCCAATACGATGGCTTGGGGCTTCTACCTCAACGCGCTGTACCCCGAGGTACAAGATAAGCTGCGCGCCGAAATCCGCAGCGTCTGCCCCGAAGGCCCCATCGGCGTGGAGGAGGTCGCGCAGATGCCGCACCTGTCGTCGCATGTCAACGAAACCCTGCGCCTCTATCCCGCCGCCGCCTTCTCGGCCCGCGACGCGACCGAAGATTGCGAGATCGGGGGGCAAAGCTACAAGAAGGGCGACGCGATCTTCCTGTCCTTCTACAGCCTGCACCGGCACGAGGCGCTGTGGGAAAACGCAGGCGCCTATGTCCCCGACCGCTTCCTTGACTGGAAGCCCAAGCGCGGGCAGTTCCTGCCCTTTGGCGACGGCCCCCGCATCTGCATCGGCGCGCCCTATTCGGAAACAGAGACTCGCATCCTGACGGCATCGGTCCTGCGCGACCACCGCCTGTCGCTGACGGATGACCCGCTGCCCGAACCCGTGCTGACCTTTACCATGCGGCCATCCGGGCCGGTCTGGCTGGACGTGCAGCCGGCCTGACTAACCTCAGGCCGTTTCCAGACAATGCCGCCGGAAGGCACGCTTCAGCATATCCAGTTCCGACCGCAGCAGGTCCACTTCGGCGCGCAGGTCATCCTCCATCGCCACCCCGGTGATGACAGTGAAATGCTGCATCGTCTCGCCGGTGTCGCGGTTGCGGATCAGGAAGGTCTGCACCCCCTCGCCCAGCACCTCGGCCGGGATCGGCACGCGCACGGCCCATTCGGCCGGGCGGTCCGGGATGGCGGTGATGGTGACGCCCGGCACCTCGACCTCCAGATGGCGCACCTCCAGCGCGGGGCTGTCAGTGCCCGACAGCACCCCTTCCCAGACCCCGGCCCGGATGCGCGTCTTGGTCAACCTTGCCCCGTCCATCACACCCCCCTCACAGTTCCGCCCGCGGACGGCGGCTGACCGTCACGTCACGCAGGATGATCTGGTTCATCTCTGGCCCTTCGAAAATCAGGTCGATCCACAGCTTCTCGATCCGCTTTTCGTTGATCTTGGAATAGGTGAGGTCGAATTCCACCATCACCTCCTCGGCCCCCAAGGGCAGTTCCAGCACGATCTGTTCCGTGTTGGGCCCGTGCTTCACATTCAGCCGCGCAAAGATTTCCAGCGGCTTCTCCAGTTCCACGATCACATCCAGCCGGACCAGATGCCGCAGCTTCAGCCCGCGCGCGGCCTCTTCGGGCAGGTCAAGGACCAGCGACAGGAAAGACCCGTCAAAGCGGAACACGTCCATCCTAAAGCCAAAGGGTGCGACGTCGCTTTCCCGTTCGTTCCTGATCTGGCGGACGGTCAACTCGCTGACACGGCAGTCGTGGAACACCGTCGCCCCCGCCCCAAAGGCCGACCGGTTCGGCACCGATGCAAGCCCGGGCAGCGGCATCGGACCGCGCCACAGGTCCGGCCGCCATGCCCAGTCGGTGCCAAGGGGGCGTCGAATCGCGTTCGATCCGATCACGGGCAGGGCCAGCCGATGCTCTGCCTCGTGGATCACGCGGTCGATCTGGCGGCGCATGGCGCGCGCCTTGGACCGCCAGCCGCGCAGGGTTTCAAGATCTGCGGTCGCCGCCGCCTCGGCGATTTCTTCCCAGCGGCGCAGCGCCTGACGCTGCATCAGCTTGTCCAGAACCCCGTCGAACTTACCCACCGTTCCCGTCCCGAAGAACCACCCGCCCCGCGCCACCTGCGCAAAGCAACCCGCCTATCTATCGCGTGAAAGCGCCCGCCACGCCACCGGATTTCGCCCGCAATGCGAAACTATCCCGCCCCAGTCGCCGCAGGGTTAGCCCTGCGCGGCCGCATTGGCCCGCCGCAGCGCCGCCACCGCCGCCTCGACCAGCGCGCGGCCCTTGCCCGCAGGCAGCGCCTGCCCTTCGGGACCCGAGGCCGAGATCGTCACCAGCCGCCCCCGCACCCCGGCCAGCGCACGCCAGTAATCGCCCACCGCCCGATCCGCGACATGCATGAGCAAGGCATCCCCCACGCCGACCGCCTCCCGCACCTGCACGTCATCGGCACGGCCCTCGCGACTCAGCATCGCGCGGCCCTCGTCGGATTGGAAAAAGGCCACCAGTGCCTCGCCCCCCGCTGCCATCGCGCCCGCCGAACCCGCCGCGCCCACCGACAGGGTCAGCACCGCCGGATCAGCCTCGCTCCCTGCCGAACAGCGGCCCATCAGGACCACGGCGCTGTCCTCGCCCCGCTGCCCCGCACCGGGGGCGATGCAATAGCCCGCAGGGGCGGCCGCGACCACCGCCCCGTCCAGCAGCGCGACCGACCGGATACCGCCGCCCGTCGTCACGCATCCTGCCAGCGCCAAACCCAGCACCAGACCCAGTGCCGCACCGATCGACCTTGCCGCCACCCGTCAACCCTCCCACAGCCGCAAACCCGGCAACCCTCGGCTGCATAACGCCATGGCGGCCCCCGCGTCCAGCCGCCCCACCTTGCATCCCCCGCCCCGACCCGCTTCACTCCACCCGACAGGGAGACAGACATGACCGCCACCGCCCGCATCGCCGCCCGCCTGACTGGGCAGACCGACCTTTACGCCGCCCTGCGCGCCGCCGTGACGGCCGAAGGCGCGGCCCCGCCGATCCGCGACCTTATCCCCGCCTGCGACCCCGCGACGGCAGACCGTCTTGCAGCGGTGGATGCGGGGCTCCTCTCCGCCATTGCGCGAAAGGCCCTGACGGGCGAGTCGGTGCCCGGCGCAACCGCGCTGCGCGCCGCGCTGGCCAAGGTTCCGGCCCATCCGCTCTTCCTGCCTGACCCGGCGACGGGCGCGACCATGGCGCTGCCCACCACCGGCGAACGACCCGACATGCCCGCCTTCTCTGACCCCAGCTTCGACCCGTGGTTCGCGGCGCATCAGGCGCAGGGCATCCGCTACGGGCTGGGCCTTTATGGCGAGAATCGCACCGTCTATGCCACGCCCCAATTCGCCGATGCCGCCAGTTCCGAACGGCGCACCATCCACCTCGGCATCGACGTCTTCGCCCCTGCGGGCACACCCGTCCACGCCCCGCTGCCGGGGAAGGTCCGGCACCTGACCTACAATGCCGACCCGCTCGACTATGGCCATACGCTGATCTTGGAACACGACCTTGGCGGCACCCGAGTCTTCACCCTCTACGGCCACCTTGCCGCCACGCTCCCCTCCCTCCACCCGACCGTCGACGTGCAGGCAGGCCAGATCATCGCCCATCTCGGCGACTGGCCCGAAAACGGCGGCTGGGCCCCGCATATCCATTTCCAGATCATCACCGACCTGCTGGCGACCTCTGGCAACTTCTTTGGCGTCGGCCATGCCAGCCTGATGGATGTCTGGCGCGACATCAGCCCCGACGCCAACCTCCTGATGCGCCTGCCCTCATCCAGCTTCACGGTCTGATCCCCATGCCCCTGATCCGCCCCGCCGCCCAAGCCGACCGCGCCCTCTGGCAGCCGCTTTTCGACGCCTACGCCGCCTTCTACAACACCCCCCTCACCGACCAGACGCGCGACAGCGTCTGGGACTGGATCCACGACCCCGAAAACCCCTTCTGGTGCGACCTCGCGCTTGCCGAAGACGGCACCCCCCTCGGCTTCGTGCAATACCAGCTCATGCACCGTTCGCTGGGCGGATCTATGGTCTGCTACCTCTCCGACCTCTTCACCACCCCCGACGCCCGCGGCCAAGGCATCGGCCGCGCCCTGATCGACCACGTCCTAGGCTTCGCCCGCGCCCGCGGCCTGCCCAACGTCCGCTGGCTGACCGCCGAAGACAACGCCACTGCAAGGCAGCTCTACGACAGCTACCGCCCCCGCACCCCCTTCATCCTCTATTCCATCCCCACCACCTGACATTTTCCGTCCCCAAATATCCGCAAGGGGTGAATTGGCCGGAACGGCCAAGAGGGGACGCGCGCGTCCCCTGATCGCAAAGCCAGAGCGCGGCAGCGCGGAGGCGACAGAAGGGGTATGCGGGCGGCACGCCCGCGCCGCCAGACCGCCGCCAAAGCAGGGCGACCAGCCTGCCGGATTGCATTTCCCACCCCCCCGGCTTATCTCTGGCCCCCAATCGACAGCGCCGCACAGGGGCAAAGCCCGCATGAACTGGATCTCCAACTACGTCCGCCCCAAGATCAACTCGCTCTTCTCCCGCCGGGAAGTGCCCGAGAACCTGTGGACGAAGTGCCCCGAATGCGGGACCATGCTCTTCCACCGTGAACTGGCCGCCAACCTGAATGTCTGCACCTCCTGCGACCACCATATGGCGATCAGCCCGCGCGACCGTTTCGCCGCCCTTTTCGACGGCGGCATCTTCACCGAGGTGAAGGTCCCCGAACCCGTCACCGACCCGCTGCATTTCCGCGACCAGAAGAAATACCCCGAACGCCTGAAGGCCGCCCAGAAATCCACTGGCGAGAAAGAGGCGATGCTGGTGGCCGAAGGCGAAATCGCCAAGACACCGATCGTCGCCGTGGCGCAGGATTTCTCGTTCATGGCCGGATCGATGGGCATGTATGTCGGCAACGCCATCCTCGCCGCCGCCGATCGCGCGGTGAAAACGAAGCGCCCGCTGGTCCTTTTTTCTGCCGCAGGCGGTGCGCGGATGCAGGAAGGTATCCTGTCCCTGATGCAGATGCCCCGCACCACCGTCGCCGTGCAGATGCTGAAAGAGGCGCGGCTGCCCTATATCGTCGTGCTGACCCATCCCACCACGGGCGGCGTGACGGCCTCTTACGCCATGCTGGGCGATGTGCAGATCGCCGAACCCAACGCGCTCATCTGCTTTGCAGGCCCCCGCGTCATCGAACAGACCATCCGCGAAAAGCTGCCCGAAGGATTCCAGCGCGCGGAATACCTGCTGGACCACGGGATGCTGGACCGCGTCACCCACCGCAAAGCGCTGCGCGAGGAACTGGTCACCGTCATCCGCATGCTCACGGGCCAGCCCCCGGCCATCAAGGGCGAACTGACCGCGCAAGCCCTCGAAGCCTGACGTGACCACGCTCCGCTCCGACGCCATCCTCGAACGGATGATGACCCTGCACCCCAAGGTCATCGACCTGACGCTGGACCGCGTGCATCGCCTCTTGGGCTTGCTGGGCAACCCCGAACGGTCCATCCCCCCGGTCATCCACATCGCCGGAACCAACGGCAAAGGCAGCACGCAGGCCATGATCCGCGCGGGGCTCGAGTCGGCGGGAAAACGCGTCCACGCCTATACCTCCCCCCACCTCGCCCGCTTTCACGAACGCATCCGCCTTGCCGGGGTGCTGATCGGGGAACCGGCACTGGCCGCGCTCTTGGATGAATGCGTCGAAAAGAACGGCCCGGACGAGATCACCTTCTTCGAAATCACCACCTGCGCCGCCTTCCTCGCCTTTGCCCGCACACCCGCCGACTGGACGCTTTTGGAAGTGGGCTTGGGCGGCAGGCTGGATGCCACCAACGTCGTCACGCCGCGCCTGTCGATCATCACCCCCGTCTCGATGGACCACGAATCCTTCCTTGGCGACACTCTGGCCAAGATCGCGTCGGAAAAGGCCGGGATCATCAAGCGCGGCGTCCCCGTCATCCTTGGCCCCCAATCGCCCGAAGGGTTGGAGGTGATGGAAACCACCGCCGCCCGCCTTGGCGCGCCGATCCTTGCCCACGGCCAGCACTGGCAGGCATGGGAGGAACGCGGGCGGATGATCTATCAGGACGAGAACGGCCTTCTCGACCTGCCGCTGCCCAACCTGCCCGGCCCGCATCAGATCATGAACGCCGGTGCCGCGATCACCGCCCTGCGCTTCCTCGGCCATGACGAGGCCGCCTGCGAAGCCGCCGTCACCCGCGCCGAATGGCCCGCCCGGATGCAGCGCCTGCGTCACGGCCCGCTGGTGGACAGCGCGCCCAAGGTGGAACTCTGGCTCGACGGCGGCCACAACCCGGCAGGGGGCGAAGCCGTGGCCGCGACACTGGCCCGCATGCCCGCACGCGAGACGCATTTGATCTGCGGAATGCTGAACACCAAGGACGTCACGGGCTACATGCGCCCGCTCGCCCCGCAGGTGACGCGGCTGCACGCCGTGTCGATCCCTGGCGAGAAGAACAC
>JBDKFE010000009.1:0-19455 GCA_039798885.1 Pseudomonadota bacterium
TCCAGATCGGGATCATGGTGAAGACGGCGACCGTGGCCATGGCGGGCCGGACCAGCGGCAGGACGAGGGTGAAGAAGATGCGGTATTCCGACAGCCCGTCTATCCGCCCCGCATTCTTTAGATCATCCGAGACGGAGCGCATGAATTCCGACAGGATGAACACGGCCAAGGGCAGCCCTTGGGCGGTGTAGACGAGGATCAGGGCGGTCAAAGTATTCACTAAACCAGCCGAAACCATCATCTCTAGGATCGCCACGGTGCCAAGGCGGATCGGGATCATGATCCCCAGCGCGAGGTAGAGGCCCATCAGAAGGTTGCCGCGAAAACGGTATTCCGACAGGGCAAAGGCCGCCATGGCCCCGAAGAGCAGGACGAAGAACAGGCTCGCCACCGTGACGGTCATGGAGTTCAGGAAGTATTGAAAGAAATCCCCCTGCTCTAGCACCGTGGTATAGCCCACGAGGTCCCAGTTGCCGGGCATCGGCGGCATCAGAGGTTCGGCAAAGATGGCGCGGCGGGATTTGAAGCTGTTGATGACGATGACAAAGACCGGAAACAGCGCGATCAGTGTATAGGTCAGCAGAATTGCATGGGCGGCGATGCTGCGTCCGGTATTCGTGCGGGTACGGGACATCGGCGCCTCCTCAGAACTGATAGCGGCGCAGCCGCGTCTGGATGCCGAAAAGGTAGATGCAGACCCCCAGCAGGATGATCCCGAACATCGCCGTGGCGATGGCCGACCCCATATAGGGGTCGCCCAGTTGCAACTGGAACCCAAAGAAGGTGCGATACAGGAAGGTGCCAAGGATGTCGGTGCTGAAATCCGGCCCCGCCAGCGCGCCTTGGGCCACGTAGATCAGGTCGAAGGCGTTGAAGTTACCCACGAAGGTAAGGATGGAGATGATGCCGATGCTGGGCAGGATCAGCGGAAGCTTGATCTTCCAGAACTGGCTCCACCCCGTCAGGCCGTCCATCTCGGCCGCCTCGATCACGTCATCGGGGATCGACAGCAGCGCGGCATAGATCAGCATCATCGGGATGCCGACGAATTGCCAGACCGAGATGAGGGCAAGCGTGGTGAGCGCGTATTCCTCTTTGCCCAGCCACGGCGCGAAGAGGAATTTAAGGCCCACAGCATCCAGCATTCCCGGCGCGATGCCCCAGATGGGCGACAGGATCAGTTTCCAGACGAAGCCCACGATGACGAAGGAGAGGATCGTGGGAATGAAGATCGCGGTGCGATAAAAGGCGGCCATCCGCAGGCGCGGGCTGGACAGCAGCGCGGCCAGCAGGATGCCGATGGGGTTCTGCACCAGCATGTGGATGACGAAGAACCAGCAGTTGTTCCACAGCGCGTTCCAGAAGGCATCGGACCAGCGCGGATCGCCGAAAAGCGTCAAGAAATTGGCCAAACCGACGAAGATGCGGTTCTGACCGTCGACGTTGTACAGCGACAGGTTCAGCGTCCCGAACAGTGGGATGATCATGATCGCGGTGTAGACCAGCACGGCAGGTGCAAGGAATACGCCGATATGCCAGCGGAACGGCTTCCGTCGCGCCATGACGCCCTCTTGTCGGTTGGGGAAAGGGGGGTCCGGAGGGCCGATGCGGCCCCCCGGCCTTGTGCCGCTTACTTCTGCGGGTCGTACCAGCTTGCCAGACCGTCCTGCAGGCGCTTGCCCGCATCCGCCGGCGTCTCGGTCCCCTTGATCACGTTGGCCGAGGCGTTCCACGTCTCGTTCTCAAGGTTCGGGGTGCCGCGCGACAGGATCTGGTAGGTGGACCGGATCGTCGACTGGCACTTGCCGCGCCAAGACACGAATTCCTGCGCCAGCGGGTCCTTCATTTCCACCGGGGTGGAGTTCAGGCTAAAGAAGCCGGGCAGGGCGTTGGCGTAAAGCGCCGCGAATTCCGGGCTGCCGACCCATTCCAGGAACACCTTGGCCGCATCGGCGTTTGCCGACTTGGCGTTCATGCCGATCGCGATGTCGGTGTGGTCCGAGATGTAGCAGGTGTCACCCGCCGCCGCGACCGGGGGCGGGAAGGCGCCCATGGCGAACTGCGCCTGCGCGTTGAAGCCCGAGATTTCCCAAGACCCGGCCGGATAGATGGCGGCGCGGCCAAGGGTGAAGAGGTTCTGGCTGTCGGGATAGGTCTGGGCCTCAAACCCGTCACCCAGATAGTCCTTCCACTTGGCCAGTTCCTCGTACGGGGCGACCCACTGCGGATCGGTCAGCTTCTGTTCGCCCTTGATCAGCGCAAGGCGGCCTTCTTCGCCCTTCCAGTAGTTCGGGCCGATGTTGTTGTAGCCCATCGTGGCGGCTTCCCACTGGTCGTTGGTGCCCATCGCCATGGGGATGTAGGTGCCGTCGGCCTTGATCTTGTCCAGCGCGGCGAAGAATTCGTCGCGGGTCGTCGGCACCGCGATGCCCAGCGCGTCAAACGCGTCCTTGTTGTAGATGAAGCCGTGGATCACCGATGCCATGGGCACGCAGAAGGTGGCCGCGCCGTCATCCGTCTGCCATGCCGATTTTGCGACGGGCGAGAAGTTGGCCATGGACGCCAGACCCGACAGGTCCGCCAGATGGCCCTGATTGTACAGTTCCAGCGAGGCGTCGAAGGGGCGGCAGGTGATCAGGTCACCGGCGCTGCCCGCTGCCAGCTTGGAGTTCAGCGCCGCGTTGTATTCGGCGGGCGCGGTGGGGGCGAAGACCACCTTGATGCCGGGGTTCTGCGCCTCGAACGCCGGGATGATGGTGTCCTGCCAGATGGTCAGGTCGTCGTTGCGCCAGCTTTCGATGGTCAGCGTCACGTCCTGCGCCGACGCCGCGCCACCCAGAAGGGTAGAGGCGAGGAGGGCGAAGCGGAAGGTCTTGGTCATGGAGAGTCTCCCTGTTGGTGGCCTTATGTGTTCAAAGCGGCGAGGGCCGGGCCCAGTGCCCCGTCGCTGTCCTTCAGAAGTGCCTCTGCCCCTTCGGGCGAAGCCCCGGCAGCGATAAGCACAGCCGGTTTCACGGCGCCACCGGATCGGCCAAGCGCGTGTTTCGCGGTTTCAATGTCGCGCCCGGAAAGGCCCGCCACGATGCGGGCGGCGCGATCGATCAGCTTTGCATTGTCGGCTACGACATTGACCATGTAGCCATCATAGACATGGCCCAGCAGGATTCCCATCCTGACCGACAGAATGTTCAGCGCCACCTTCTGCGCCGTCGCCGCCCCCATGCGGGTAGAGCCGTTCACCACCTCTGGCCCGGTGTTCAGCAAGATCGAAATGTGGCTCTGTTCCAGCAGTTTTGATCCCGCAACATTGGCAAGTCCAATCACCGTCAGCCCCGCCTTGCGCGCGAGATCGGCTATGACAAGCGTGTAGGGGGTGGTGCCTGATGCGGACAGGCAAAGGATGGTGTCGCCCCTCTCTAGCCCTGCATGGTGGAAATCAGCCTCGGCCAGTGCGGGATCATCCTCTACCGCGCCGGTCATGTGCAGCAACGCGGCGGCGCCGCCTGCGAAAAGGATCGGTGTGCGTTCGGGCGGGATGCCGAAAGTGCCCGCCAGTTCCAAGGCATCGGACAGCGCCATCAGGCCCGACGATCCGGCCCCGGCATAGGCAAGTTTGCCACCCGCGCGCAGGCTGTCGGCGGCGGCGGCGGCGGCTTCGTCGATCATCGGGATGGCCGCGCGGACAGTGGCCAGCGCCGCAAGTTGGGCATCGAGCAGGTGCGACAGCGCAGTCTGCCCCGGCAGGGCATGCAGCCCTGCGGAATGGGGATGACGAGCCTCTGTCGGGCGGTCTGCCATGTGATTCCCTTCGAGTCTCTTCGACAATTCCAAAATGATGCCAATTGTAAAGTCTCTTTCCATTCTGCCAGCGCGGCAAGCAATTTCTACCCGCTTCCGCAAAGGTTCTTTCCATTTGGTATTGTTTTGGTATCTTATCGACGGAGAGGATTCGCGAATGCATCTGTTCCTGGGCATCGACGGGGGTGGCACGGGATGCCGCGCGGCTGTGGCTGATGCTGCTGGCGTCGTGTTGGGTCGGGCCGAGTCGGGGCCTGCCAACATCGCCTCTGATCTTGCGGGCGCGGCGGCGAATATCCTCAAGGCGGCAGGTGCCGCGATTGCGGCTGCCGGTGGGGGCGAGGTGGTCGCGGCGGGCCTTGGCCTTGCCGGGGCCAATGCGGCGGGCGCGGTGGATCAATTGCGCGGGGTGCTGCCCTTCCGCCGCGTGGCGGTGGTGACGGACGGGATCACGGCGGTAAAGGGTGCGCTTGGCGCGGCGGATGGCGTGGTGGCGGCGCTGGGGACCGGATCGGTCTTTGCCGTGCAGCGCGGCGGCGCGATCCGGCAGATCGGCGGGCACGGGCTGGTTCTGGGGGATGAGGCGAGCGGGGCCTGGATCGGCCGCGCACTGGTCGCGGCGGCGCTGCGGGCTGTGGATGGCTTCGCGCCACAGACCCTGCTTCTGAACGCTCTGCTGAAAGAGTTGGGCGGGCCAGAGGGGGCGGTGGCCTTCTCTCTCACGGCCCGTCCCGCAGATTTCGCCACCCTTGCCCCGCGTGTGGTGGACAGCGGCGATCTGGCGGCACGGGCGATCATGGCGCGGGCCGAAGGTGACGTGGCCGAAGCGGTGGCGCTGCTGCGCGACGGTGACAACCTGCCAGTGGTGTTTTTGGGCGGTTTAGGGACTGTTTTTGCCAATCGTATGGCCGCGCGCTTCCCGGTTCGGCCTGCGCGCGGAACGGCACTGGACGGCGCGTTGATGCTGGCGCGCGAGGCGGCGTGATGGAGGCAATCTTCACCCCCCACGGATTCGAAGGGGTGGGGGGCGGCCCCCTTTACCTGCAACTGCAACGTCGGATCGGGGATGCCATCGCCGCGGGACACCTGCGCCCCGGTGACGGCCTGCCGCCAGAACGCGATATGGCCATTCTGACGGGCCTTAGTCGCGTCACGGTCCGCAAGGCGGTAGAGGGGTTGGTGGACTCTGGCCAACTTGTTCAGAAGCGCGGCTCTGGCACGTTTGTCGCGCAGAAGGTGGAACGGCTGGAACAGGCGCTAAGCTTGCTCACCAGCTTTACCGAAGATATGGCACGGCGCGGGAAGAACGTGGACTCCGTCTGGCTGTCGCGCGGTCTGCATGCACCGGCACCGGAAGAGGTGATGGCGCTAGGCCTTGGCGCGGGGGATCGCGTGGCGCGGCTGGAACGGGTGCGTCGGTCGGACGGTGTTCCGCTGGCACTCGAACGGGCATCCCTGTCCGCGCAGGTCCTGCCGGAACCGCAGGCGGTCGAGGCGTCCTTGTACGCGGTGCTGCAGGCAAGCGGTCTGCGGCCCATGCGGGCGGTGCAGCGCATTTCGGCAGCAAATCTGGGCCCGAGGGACGCGGAACTCTTGGGCGTGCCGCCGGGGGCCGCAGGCCTGCGGATCGAACGGATCGGATACTTGCCCGATGGTCGGGTGGTGGAATTCACGCGCTCGCTCTACCGGGGTGACGCCTATGACTTCGCGGTCGAGCTGAAGCTTGTGCCGGAAACGGAAAGGACCTGACGATGACAAGCCACATGGCACGCGAAGTGCGCGAGATTCCGCAAGCTTCGAGACGATTCTTGGCAGAATCGCGGGTGGCGTTGGAGGCGGCGGCCACGGCGATGCGCGCCACTGATCCGGGGCTGATCGTGACCGTGGCGCGGGGGTCTTCGGACCATGCGGCGACCTATCTGAAATATGCGGTGGAGTTGCTGGCGGGGGTCCCCGTCGCGTCGGTCGGGCCATCGGTCGCGTCGGTCTACAGGCGGCCCCTGCGTCTGGGCGGGGCGGCCTGCGTCGGGATTTCGCAATCTGGTCGCAGCCCGGACATCGTGGAAATGATGCGGGCGGCGGGGGCTGGCGGGGCTTTGACGGTGGCCATCACCAACTTTGCCGACAGCCCGATGGCGCAGGCATCGGCCCATTGCCTGCCCCTGTTGGCGGGGGTGGAACAGTCCGTGGCGGCGACCAAGACCTTTGTCACCTCGGTCGTGGCGGGGCTGGCGCTGGTGGCGGACTGGCAGCAGGATTCCGCCCTGCGCGCCGCCGTGGCCGAGTTGCCAGAGGCGTTTGAGGCGGCGCTGATGCTGGATTGGTCGCCGCTGGCGGCACGGATGTCGCGGGCGCAGTCCGGCTTTGTTCTGGGGCGGGGGCCGGCCTTCGCCATCGCCAATGAATGCGCGCTAAAGCTGAAGGAAACCTGCGGCCTGCATGCCGAGGCCTATTCGGCGGCCGAAGTGCTGCATGGCCCGTCCGCCATCGTTCAGGCGCAGTTCCCGGTGCTGGCGCTGGCGGTGGAGGACGCGGCGCAGTCGGGCGTGGTGCAGACGGCAGAGCGGCTGGCCGCGCAGGGGGCGGATGTCTTTGTGACGGGGGCCACGGCGGCGGGGTGCGTGACGCTGCCGTCCGTCGGTGGCCTGCACCCGCTGGTCGCGCCCCTGGTGCTGGCCGTCGGGTTCTATAGCTTTGTCGAGGCCTTGGCGCGGCGGCGCGGCTTTGACCCCGACACACCGCCCCACCTGCGCAAGGTGACGGAGACGGTGTGATGGGCCGCGTAACCTATACCGGTGTGCGGGTCTTTGACGGCGCGCAGTTCCGCGACGGCCCGCTGGTGGTAGAGGACGGCGTCGTCGCGGGATTTGGCGCGGCAGAGGGGCATGTCGTCGACCTTGGCGGCGGGAGTCTGGCCCCCGGTTTCCTTGACCTGCAAGTCAACGGGTCCGGTGGGTTGGCCATCGACAAAGACACCGATTTGGCCATGTTAGAGACTGTTTGTGCCATTCAGGCCCGGCTTGGCGCCACCGGATGCCTGCCCACGTTGATCACCGACACCTATGATGCCACCGCGCGGGTGGTCGAGGCCGGGATTGCCGCGACCAAGGCGCAGGTGCCGGGGTTTCTGGGCCTGCATCTGGAGGGGCCGCACCTCGACCCGCGCCGCAAGGGGGCGCATGACGCCGCCCTCATCCGCCCGATGGAGGCGCGGGATCTTGCGCTGGTGTTGGAGGCGGCGGCAGAACTTCCCGCGCTGATGGTGACGGTCGCACCGGAATCGGTGACGCTGGATCAGATCGGCGCGATGGCGTCGGCAGGGGTCGTGGTGTCGCTGGGGCACACGGATTGCACCGCCGCTGTCGCGCGGGGCGCGATGGCGGCGGGGGCACGCTGCGCCACGCATCTGTTCAATGCCATGAGCCAGATGGGAAACCGCGAACCGGGGATGGTTGGGGCGGTGCTGGGGTCTGATGGCTTTGTCGGGCTGATTGCGGATGGCATCCATGTGGACCCGCTGACCCTGCGCGTGGCCTTGGCGGCCAAGCGGGACGGGGTGTTCCTTGTGTCGGATTGCATGGCGCTGGCGGGGACAGATCGGACGGAATTTCACCTTGGCGGGCGGCGGATTCTGCGGTCACAGGGTCGATTGACGCTAGAGGATGGCACGCTGGCCGGGGCCGACCTGACATTGCCGCGCGCGGTGCAGGTGCTGGCGCAGGATGTGGGCATCGCAGAGGAACGGGCTTTGGCGATGGCATCGTCGATCCCTGCCGCCGTGATTGGGCGCGGCGACCTAGGCCATCTGCGCCCCGGCGCACGGGCCGATATGGTGCATCTGTCGCCCGACTGGGCCTTGCAGGGCGTCTGGCGCGGCGGCACAGCGGTCTGGAGGTGACGTCTCACAAGACCCTTAACCCTATTGCCGGGTGACCCAGCGTTAAGTGGGGGAATTCGGCTTGACCGGCGCAGAGAAATGCCACGGATCCGCATTCTTTGCGGAATGAGAAACAATGCCGCCCGTGTTCCTTGAATTGTCGATGCATCCTTGTGCCAATTGCGGTTTTTCACGGGCGACATCCAGAATCGCTTGTCTACTTTGAAGCAAAAGATAATTTTTGCCTGTTTTTGTAGCGAGTGGACGGGTTACACGTGCAACCGGGTCAAGTGGGGCGGCAATCTGGCCGCAATGGCAGTCTTTTTCTCTTTACCCTTTTGATCGCGGCGTTTTGCGCGGGTACGGCCTTTTCGGATACCGTTTTCAATCCGGCGACCAATCAAAACGAAGAGATCGACGTCCAGATCAAGCGCAACGACACCGGCGCCGTGATCGGTGTCGCCACACGCAACAACTATCGCATCCTGACGGACCTTCCCGGTGTGGGATCGGAATTTCTGGGGGGCAATACGCCAGAAGAAGACACCGACGACACAACACAGAAATGGAAGGTGAAAAGCCAAGAGATCGTCAACGATCGGGTCGTAAGTTACACGGCCGTAAAGCTCGATGCCGATGGGAACGAAATCGACAACTCCGCCGTGGTCATCCCCGTCGCCCGTCCGTTGACGGCTGACGAACAGGCCGCACTCCGGGCAGGCGCGGGTGGTCCCGGTTCGGAAAATCCGCCTGCCACGCCTGCGGTCGGTGCCAGTGACGTCAACGTCGTAACGGCGCATCGCATCGGGTCCAATGGCGCCAATGGCAGCAATGGCTATGGCGTGTCGTTCAAGGTTTTCGGCTACCGCATCACCATCGGCAGGCTTGGCACCGCCGGGTCGCCGGGCCGCGACTCTGCTGCCATCAACCTTACCGTGACGCCTAGCACAGCCGGGGATGCAACCGTTGGCAGCCCCACCATCCCCAACCCGTCGCCCGACGGCTCCATCTCCATCGCCACGGCGCGCGCGGGGATCCTTGCCGTCAGTCAGGGCGGGTCGGGCGGCAAGGGCGGCGATACCTACGGCGCGCTTCCGGGCCTTCAGGGCGGTGCGGCGGGTCGCGCTGGCAATGTCAGCGTGACAAATTCCACCAACATCTCTGGGAACGGCATCGGCATCCTAGCGTCCAGCCAGGCCGGCAAGGGCGGTGATGGCGGAGAGGGCGTGATCTTCAGCAGCGGCGGCAACCCCGGAGCCCCGGCCCAATCCGGCACGACGACGGTGGTGAACAGCGGCACGATCAATACCATCGGAAACGAACACCACGGCATCATCGCCCAATCGCTGGGGGGCAAGGGCGGCAACGGCGGGTCAACCAGTGGCGTTGTCGGAGATGCCGCATCCGGCAGTCCGGGCGGGAACGGAAATGCGGTCACCGTCACGAATTCCGGGACGATCAGCACCAATGGCCGGGACTCGCATGCGATCCTGGCCCAGTCCATCGGCGGGGCCGGTGGAACCGGCGGGTCAGAAAGCGGGCTCGTGTCGCTGGGCGCGGGCGCGGGCGGCGGGGGCGGCAGGTCCGGCACGGTGACGGTCAACCTGCTAGCGGGGTCCGCCCTCTTTACCCAAGGTGCGAACAGCTTTGGCGTTCTTGCCCAGTCGGTCGGCGGTGGCGGTGGCAATGGCGGCAGCAGTTCCGGCTTCGTGTCCATCGGCGGTGCTGGGGGGGAAGGCAATGTCGGCGGCACAGTGCAGGTCACGACCGCAGCCGGTGCCAGTGTACGCACCGCGGGTGCCGCATCCTTCGGCGTTCTGGCGCAATCCGTGGGCGGCGGCGGCGGCAATGGCGGTTCGGCCGACGGGATCAGTTCCATCGGTGGGGCGGGCGGTTCGGGCGGCGACGGGGGCAGCGCAGCGGTTTCCAACGCGGCCGACATCGACACGAGCGGCGCAGATGCGCGCGGACTTGTCGTGCAATCCATCGGCGGCGGCGGCGGCAATGGCGGTTCGGCCAGCAGCGCCTCGCCCTTTGCGGGTGTGGCGATCGGTGGCAACGGCGGCGGCGGTGGCAACGGCGGGAACGCCTCTCTCGCCCTCGGTCAGGGCCCGAACGGAGCCTTGGCCAACATCACGACACGCGGCGACCGCGCCACGGGCATCCTTGCGCAAAGCATCGGCGGCGGTGGTGGCAACGGCGGTCGCGCGGTTGCGGGCAGCATCGGCTTTGCCTTGTCCGGCTCTGTCTCTATCGGGGGGTCGGGCGGCGGCGGCGGCAATGGCGGGGCCGTGTCGGTATCTGGTGCCGCCGACATCCTGACCTTCGGGCAAGGCGCACAGGGGATGCTGGCGCAGTCGGTCGGCGGCGGCGGCGGGAACGGCGGCCTGTCCGTCTCGGCCACTGCATCGGGTGGGCCTGTCGCAGGGGCGGTCGCCCTTTCCATCGGCGGCAGCGGGGGCGACGGTGGTACGGGCGGCACGGTGATCGTGGGCGAAAGGCAAGCCGACGGCACGATCCGCCCGGCGGGGGGGTCCATCATCACGCGGGGGGATTTCTCGCAAGGTCTGATCGCGCAATCGCTTGGCGGCGGTGGCGGCAACGGCGGTTTCGCGGTCGCCGGGGCCGCCGCCGTCAGCGCCTCTGCCGGCGGGGCGGCCTCTATCGGGATCGGCGGCACCGGGGGCCGGGGCGGGGCTGGTGGGTCGGTGACGGCGCATTTCGATGGCGCGATCACCACGTCCGGCATGGCAGCGACGGGCCTTCTGGTCCAATCGGCGGGTGGTGGCGGCGGCAGCGGCGGCTTCGCCATCGCCGGATCACTTTCGGCGTCTGGCGCGGGCAATGGCGCGGTTTCGGTCGGCATCGGCGGTTCCGGCGGCAATGGCGGCGCAGGCGGAACGGTCACGGCGACTGTCGGCGGCCAGATCACAACACGCGGCACCATGGCAGGCGGCATCGTCGTGCAATCCATCGGCGGCGGTGGCGGCGCAGGCGGGATGAGCATCGCAGGCGCTCTCAGCGCAAGCGGGGGCACCTCTGCGGCTGTCTCGGTCGGGATCGGCGGATCGGGCGGTGGCGGCGGCGCGGGCGGTACCGTTTCGGCCACGACAACGGCCGATGTCACCACCGAAGGGGACAAATCCAACGGCATCGTCGTGCAATCCATCGGTGGCGGTGGCGGGGCCGGTGGCATGGCCATCGCGGGCGCACTTAGCCTGTCGGGTGGCAACAGCCTTGGCGTCAGCGTGGGCCTTGGCGGAAGCGGCGGCTCCGGCAATCGCGGCGGTCAGGTAACGGCAAACCTTGCTGGAACCATCACCACGAAAGGTGCGGATTCGTCTGGGATCATCGTGCAATCGGTCGGCGGTGGTGGTGGCGCAGGCGGGATGAGCATTGCAGGCGCCCTCAGTGCCAGTGGCGGTGCATCGGGCGCTGTTTCGGTCGGCCTCGGCGGCTCTGGCGGTGCGGGCGGGACGGGTGGCACTGTTTCGGCGACGGTCCGCAGCGATGTCACCACCGACGGCGACCGTTCTACCGGGATCATCGTGCAGTCGGTCGGCGGCGGTGGCGGCGCAGGCGGGCTGACCGTCGCGGGTGCCCTTGGACTGTCAGGCGGCAACACCCTTGCCGCAAGCGTGGGCTTGGGTGGCAACGGCGGCTCTGGCAATCGCGGGGGCCAAGTCACTGCTGACATTTCAGGCACCGTCTTGACCCGGGGCGACGATGCAGGCGGCATCGTCGTGCAGTCCATCGGCGGCAGCGGTGGCACAGGCGGCATGAACATCTCGGGCGGCCTGTCTGCGGCCATGGGTTCTGGTGGCAGCCTTACCTTCGGCATGGGCGGCTCTGGTGGGTCCGGCGGCACGGGCGGCCCTGTCGCGCTTACCTTCGCGGGTTCCGTGCGGACAGAGGGCCTGCGTTCGGACGCCATCACCGTACAATCGGTCGGGGGCGGCGGCGGCAACGGCGGCATGAACATTTCGGGCAGCCTCTCGGCCAGCGGGAGCAGTTCGGCCACCGCCTCGGTCGGTCTGGGCGGAACGGGCGGCAGTGGCGGTGCGGGCGGCACGGTTACCGCAACGCTGCGTGGCGGCACCGATGGCGAGATATTCGGCGGCCGCGACGGGACCAAGGGTTCCAACGGCATCGTCGTCCAGTCGGTGGGTGGCGGTGGCGGCAATGGTGGCATGACGATCGCGGGCCAACTGTCGCTGGGGCGTCCATCGGGGTCTGGTTTCGGCGCGACCGTGGGTCTTGGCGGGCGCGGTGGTGACGGGGGGGCTGGTGGCGCGGTCACGGCTTCGGCCGACTTTGCCTTGATCGATGTGCAGGGCGAAGGCGTCACGGGGTTCCTTGCGCAGTCCGTGGGTGGCGGCGGTGGCAACGGAGGGATCAGCATCTCGGGCGGCGCAGGTCTGGGGTCCGGCGCAACCTTCGGCCTTGGTGGCACCGGCGGTACAGGCGGCACGGGGGGCGCGGTAACGGCATCCCAGACCGGAAACATCACCGCCCAAGGTGAAGGTTCGCGGGGCTTCGTCGCCCAATCCATCGGCGGCGGTGGCGGCAATGGCGGCATCAGCATCGCCGGACGGGTCGCCTATAGCAGCACATCATCCAACCAGTTGGTCCTTGGCATTGGCGGCGCTGGCGGCAGCGGCAACGCGGCGGGTAACGTCACCGCGACACAAGTGGGCAACGTCGCCGTGACCGGCGGCGGGTCCGTCGCGATCCTTGCACAGAGCGTGGGCGGCGGTGGCGGGGCAGGGGGTGTCGCCATATCCGGAACGATCAGCCGGACAGGCGCGCAGAACGGTGGCGTCATGGCCACGCTTGGTGTTGGTGGTCGCGGTGGCACCGGCGGGCATGCGGGCAATGTCGAACTGACCAGCAACGGCAATGCCAGTGCCGCGGGCGATCGTGCGATTGGGATCGTCGCGCAATCCGTTGGCGGCGGTGGCGGCACGGGCGGGTTCAGCGTCGCAGGCTTTGCCTCGAACACATCGGATTCGGTTGCCGTTTCGGTCGGCGGCGCGGGCGGCGCGGCCGGGAATGGCGGCACGGTCACCGTCAACCGTGGGAGCAACACGCCGACAGGCACCCTCACCACGGACGGTAACGAAGGCATCGGCCTATTGGCGCAATCCGTGGGCGGCGGTGGCGGTCTGGCCGGCATGGCCATGATCATCGGCCGGACGGGCAGCGATGCCGACGGCGCGAAGGAACCGAAATCCGTCACTGCCGTCATCGGCGGCGATGGCGGTGCGGCAGGCAGCGGCGGCGCCGTCACGGTCAACCACCGTGGTACCATCTTGACGACCGGCAACAAGGCGGACGGCCTTGTGGCGCAAAGCCTTGGCGGTGGGGGCGGCATGGCCAACCTGACGGTCAGCCAGACCACGGCCAAAGGCGGCAACAGTTTCTCGCTCGCGCTTGGTGGCAGGCCGGGTGACGGTTCGAACGGCGGCACGGTCACCGTCGACCATAGTGGCGACATCGGCACCGAAGGTGACGACAGTTCGGCCATCTTTGCCCAATCCGTCGGCGGTGGTGGCGGCGATAGCGCGATGAACCACAGTTCCACCAATGATGCGGCGATGGACCTGCGGCTGTCATTGGGCCAGACGGGCGGCACGGGGGGCGCGGCATCGGATGTGGCCGTCACAGCGGACGGTCGGCTCGTCACCACGGGCGACCGGTCCACCGCCCTGCTTGCGCAGTCCGTCGGCGGCGGCGGTGGGCGCAGCGGCACCACCAGCATCGCCTTGGCCCGGACCGATGGCGAAGGCGACGCCGAACGCACCAGCAGCGCAGCGATGCAGCTTGGCCTGAACGGCGCGATGGGCGGTGCCGCAGGCAATGTCACGGTTACCACATCAGGTCGCAT
Source organism: Pseudomonadota bacterium (assembly GCA_039798885.1). Taxonomy (GTDB): domain Bacteria; phylum Pseudomonadota; class Alphaproteobacteria; order Rhodobacterales; family Rhodobacteraceae; genus Paragemmobacter. The sequence goes on from JBDKFE010000009.1 coordinate 13,563, forward strand.
CGCCACGGCGGGAACCGATTCCTTCGGCATCCATGCACAAAGCATCGGTGGCGGTGGCGGCGTCGGTGGCAGCACGGCCACCGGCATCGAGAACGAGGCGGCCTCGTTCCGCGTCGGCCTTGGCGGCACGGGCGGCAGCGGCGCGACAGGCGGCAATGCAACCGTCACGAACTCCGCCGTGATCACCACAGACGGCCTGCGCGCCATCGGCCTGCTGGCCCAATCAGTCGGCGGCGGTGGCGGCGTGGGGGGCCAATCCATCACCCTCACGCAGCAAGAGAACGAAGGGGGCGCCAGTTCCTACAGCGTCACCGCCACGCTGGGCGGTACTGGCGGGGCAGGTGCCGCCGCAGGCCGCGTGTCGGTGAACAGCTCCGGGCAGATCTCGACGCTGGGGGACGCGGCGCATGGCCTGCTGGCCCAATCGGTCGGGGGTGGTGGCGGTATCGGCGGTGTGTCCCAAAGCAGCGCCGAGACCGCAGGTGCAGGACAAAGGTCCGCCTCACTCCAACTTGGCGGCAGGGGTGGCACGGGCGGGACCGGGGGCGCGGTTGACGTAGAAAACTCTGGCAGCGTCGTCACCGAAGGTCGGTCCGCCATCGGGATCGCCGCGCAATCCATTGGTGGTGGCGGCGGCATGGGTGGCCTTGCCACCAGCCTCCGCGTCAGCGAGGAACGGCGCACAGAGGATCGGCTGTCCCTTACCCTTGGCGGCAGCGGGGGCAGCGGCGGACTTGGTGGTGCGGTCAGCGTGACCAACACCGTCACGGGCGACATCGCGACCTCTGGCGACGACTCCCACGGTATTGCCGCGCAATCCATCGGCGGTGGCGGCGGTGCGGGCGGCGCTGTCAGCACGCTGGCCGGTGCCCCTGCGGGCGCATCGACGGGCGGCGACAGCCGGACCTACGGCCTTGCCGTCGGCGGGGGCGGTGGCGACGGCAATGCGGGCGGTTCGGTCACGGTCCTGAACGCGGGACGGATCGAAACTGCGGGCGACCGCGCCTATGGCATCGTCGCGCAATCCATTGGCGGTGGCGGCGGCAACGGCGGCATGGTCGTCGACTTGCCCGAATCCGGCGAAATCCGCAGCGAAGGCCGTCTTCTGTCCCTTGGCGGCGGCGGCGGGGACGGCAATGACGGCGGCGCCGTATCCGTCACCAATTCGGGCACCATCGTCACCGAAGGCCGCGACGCACATGGCATCGTTGCCCAATCCGTGGGCGGCGGCGGCGGCAACGCGCAACTGACCCTTGGCGCGGGCGGGGGCGAAGCGCGCGCCGTGTTCCGTTCCGGCGTCTCGGTCCTTTTGGGCGCTGTGGGCCTTGGCGGCGGCACCGGCGGTGTCGGCGGCACCGTCATGGTGGAAAACTCCGGCACAATCCAGACCAGCGGCGAAGGCGCCCGTGGCATCGTTGCCGAAAGCATCAACGGCGGGGGCGGCAGCCTTGTCGTCGAACTGGACAGACTGACCCTTGGCACCCCCGCGAACCTGACGGGTCAGACCATCAGCCTGATTCAAGGCGCCGACGGGGGCGACGGCATGACGGCTGGAAGGGTTGAAGTCCGCAACACCGGCACCATCCTCGCCTTGGGCGACAATGGGGCGGGTGGATCGGTGCAGGCCATCGGCGGTGGTGGCGGCACCACGCGCGCAAGGCTCTCTTTCCTTGGGGAAGGCGATGCGGCCGGTAACAACCTTCTGACCGGTCGCCTTGGCGGCAGCGATGGCACGAACAACACCGGCGGCGCGGTCGATACCGAACAGACCGGCGATACCGCAAGCGAAGGCGTGAATGCCCCAGTGCTGCTGCTGCAATCCATCGGCGGTGGCGGCGGTCGGCTGGCCCTTGTGTTCGAAGATGCGCAAGGCCAGATCGACAGGGCCGACTACACGCTCGGTGCCCTGCGCGGGTCGGCCAATCGCGGCGGTTCGATCCTGCACAATCAATCCGGCCGCATCGACGCCCTTGGCCAATTGTCCTTCGGGATGATCGCCCAATCCATCGGGGGCGGCGGTGGCATGTCCAGCTGGATACTGCCCGGACAGACCGCCCGTCTGGCCATGCCGCGCACTGCCGGTCGCAGCGCAGCGCCCATGGCAGCCTTTGCCGCAGCGCCGGCTGCGGTGCCGACCTTCACCCTTGGCGCGGATGCAGCCGTGGGCGCGGACGGGGCCAATGTCGCGATCACCCGCAATGGCGCAAGCAGGTCGTCGGGTGATCTGACCTCTACCCTGATTTTCCAGAGCATCGGCGGCGGCGGCGGCGTTCAGGTCGTTTCCGGCGCGCCCGACATCGCGGTCGCGCTTGGCGGGCGCAATGGAACCACCGGGTCCGGCGGCGAGGTCCGGCTTGTCAATGACGGGGCCGTGGTCGCGGAAGGCGCGTCCTCCTCGGCCATCTTCCTGCAATCCATCGGTGGCGGCGGTGGGACGGTCCTGAGCGACGCCTCAAACGTCGCGCTGTCCTTCTCGACGGCCAATAGCGGGAATGGCGGGGTGATCGTGCTTGACCAGAAGGGTGACGTCTTGGCCAGTGGCGACGGCGCCTTCGGCGTCTTTGCCCAGAGCGTGGGCGGCGGCGGCGGCTTTGTCACCGGCGTCACGGGCGGCGCGCCCGGCTTTGCCCGCTTTGCCGGCACGGCGGGTGGCACCGGGACGGGTGGGGCCATCACTCTGTCCTTTGACGGTTCTGTCCGCGCCACGGGGGCGGGTTCTGTCGGCATATTTGCGCAAAGCACAGGCCAATCGGGCGGGCCCATCAGCCTGACCCTGGCCTCGACCAGCGGCGTGGTGCTGGGCGGGGCGGGTGGCATTGGCGTGCAGTTCGACGGTGGCGCGGCAAACACGCTCACCAGTCGCGGCACCATCGCCACGCGGGACGGGGCGGCGGGTCTTGCCATCCTCGCCTCGGGTGGGGATGACCGCGTCGAAAGCTTTGGCGCGATCCTCGGCTCTGTCGATCTTGGCGCGGGGGCGAATGGCGTGACCATCCGCTCTACGGCCATCCTCGCCTCGGGCGCGCGGGTGGTCGTTGGCGACGGCAACCTCGTCTTGGTCGAAGGCCAGATGCGGCCCGGCGACTTCAACCTTGTCCAGACCACGGCCCTGACCGGCAACTACCGCCAGACCGCCAGCGCAACCCTGCATACCGATCTGGATTTCGGCACCATGACCGCCGACTTGATCACTGTCACGGGCAGCGCGGACCTTTCTGGCGTCCTTGCCGTGAACATCTTCGACCCGCTGACACAGGTCGCCAAGGCGCGGCCGGGCACCAACGACACGCTCGTCGTGACGGCTGGTGGCCCGCTGACCTTTGCCAACCTGTCGCTTGCTGCGCCCGACACCGCCGTGGCCCGCTATGCGCTTCGGCAGGTCGCGCCCGGCAGCCTTGCACTGCGGTCGGTCGTCAACTACGCGCCCGACGCGCTGGGGAGCCGGAACACGCTTGCCTTGGGCGCGGCGATCAACGACATCCAGTCGCGCCAGACCTCGCCCCGCTTTGCCCCCGTGGCGACCCAGCTCTTTCTTCTTCCGCAGGTCGCCGACCTAAGATCCGCGTACGAGCTTTTGGGTGGTTCCGGCGTCGTCTCGGCGCAGCAGGTAGGTTTTGGCGTACAGGCGCGCTTTGGCGATGTCTTGTCGCGGCGTGACGGGGTCGAAGGCACACAAGGGTGGGCCACCCTGTCGCGCGGCTGGGGCAGCCTGCCGGGCAATGATGGCATCGGCAGCTTTGGCACCAAGTCTGCCGGAACGCTCTTTGCTGCCGGGATGGATTTTGCCGCCGACACGGACTTGACCTTCGGCTTCGGCATCGGCTCGGGGGTCACAAGCTACGCGGTGCAAGACGTTGCCACCATCGGCACCGTGAACTCTGATCATGTCGGCATCTACGGCACCTATCGCGATGGCAACTGGCGCCTTAGCGGAAGCCTCTCTGCGGCCCGGCTGGTGCACGAATATGCCCGTCAGGCCACGATCCCCGGCGTGACCTTCGTCCAGCCCGGCGGGACCACGGTGCTTCCTCCGCTCAGCGAACGGCTCGCTGGCCGACAGACGGGCAGCATCGCCACCGTTTCGCTGGAACTCGGCTATGCCTTCGATCTGGGCGCGACCGAGGTCACGCCCTTCATCGGCGTAGCCAACAGCCGAATGCGCCTGCACGCCTTCAACGAATATCGTCCGGATGGGGCCCCTTCGGTCCTCGCGCTTGGCTTTGAAAGCCAGACCCTGACCTCCACCCCCCTGACTCTGGGGGTCGAGATCCGGCACGAAGGCCAGACCCGCGCGGGCAACAAGGTATCGGGCTGGATGCGCGCATTGTGGGAACATGACCTGTCCAACGACCGCGGGCTGACGGCGGGCTTCCTTTCGGCAAGCGGCGGATCGTTTGGCATCAACGGCACCGCGCCGGAACGCAACGCCTTCAAGGTTTCAGCCGGGCTAGAGATGGAACTCGACACCAATGTGACCGCCCATATCGCACTCAATGGGCGATTCAGCGGGAATGAACGCGATTATGGCGCCGAAATAGGGATCAACTTCAAATGGTAAGACGATGCATCGCGCTGCTCGCGGCGGCCCTGCTTTTGCCCGCACTTCCCGCCGCACGGGCCGAGTCGCCCGCTGCGTGGCAGGTGTCCTGTTACGGCGAAGGTGCCACCCGCAGTTGCGAGGCCACGCAGGCCGTCTTGATTGCAGGAACGCCTACACCGCTTGCACAGGCGGCGCTTGGATGGCTTGGCCCAGATGCGCCGCTGATGTTGACCATCGTGGTCGCTCCCGATGTCAGCCTGTCCTCGCCGCTTGTTCTGGCGATGGATGGGCAGGACAAGCTGACCCTGCCTTGGACGCGCTGCCGCCCGTCGGGCTGCTTTGCCGGAGCGGACCTCACCGACGAACAGGTCGACATCCTGCGCAAGGGCGAACCGAAGGGCAGCGCCCAGATGTCCTTTACCGACGGGGGCGAGGCGGCCATCCTCCTCCGCCTTCCACTTGCAGGGATCAAAGACGCTCTTGACCGGCTGGAAAGATCTCGTCGCGGCTAAGGGGGTTTGATCCCCGCATGCTTGACCGTCTGGGGATGAAGTCACGCGCGACGCTGTTCTGCGTGGTGGTGGAGCGGCGTGTCACGAAACCGCGCCAACCACGTCCATACGCGGCACAGCGAAAGCCCGAACACAGCCGCAGCCCCGACGGCCCGTTGTCGCGCAAGGACGCAGTCGATGATCTGTGCGCACCGATGGACCGCAAGGCGGGTACTTTGGTTTGGGTCGTTCATGCTGTGGGACAGCGGGTTGCAGCTTTGCGACTGCAGCCGAACTCCGCCACGGGTGAACAACGCCCTTAGGGTTCACGGCTACAACGCGGTGAAGGCGGCGGTGCCGTCCTCGAATTCCGCCACCACCACCGGGCCATAGGGGGCTGCCCATTCGCTGTGCCGATACGTGTTTTTCGGCAAGGTTAGAGACGATTCATGTACCTGATGCCCATTCACCGACAGGCGCAGAAGCGGGGCCCCGGCCTGCCAGTGGATCGTCAGGCGCAGCGTTTCGCCCAAATCCTCCACCCCTACCTTTAGCACAGGTCCGGATGTTACCTCGCGCGGTAATGGGCGGGACTGGACCACGGTTTCCCCCGGCACGCGGGGTGGTGGGAGGCGGTAGCGTTCCGTCGCCTCGAAGGCGAAGGCGAGTTGCAGCAGCGCCGTATCGTCCCAGCCGCGACCCGCAAAGGTCAGGCCTGCGGGCATGCCCGTATCCGCCATTACCCCCATCGGGACGGTGACCGTGGGGATGCCAAGGTGCCGGATCGCAAGGTTGCCATTGGCCACCCAGACGCCGTTGGCCCATGCCTTGTCAAAGGACTCCGGGTTCACATCGGCATCCG